>CAZDRM010000123.1:0-7203 GCA_964507745.1 uncultured Lachnospiraceae bacterium | reverse complement strand
CAACGCCGCCGCCCATATCCTTTCTCGCCATATACGTATCCTTATAATCCTCATAGGTATGCATGGTGGAAAGACGCTCTCCCACAACGGAATGCACAGATAAAATCCTGCCCAGTTCCCCACTTTCAAGCACTTCCTTTACCGTTCTGATTACCGGATGAAAACGGTTCTGATAGCCTACGAATACCTTAACGCCGCTGTCCTTTACCGCCTCCTTCAGTTCATCTATCCCTTCCATGCTATCGGAAAGGGGCTTTTCCATAAATAAATGACATCCCGCCTTTGCACATTTTATAGCGCAGGGAATGTGCATATTGGTGGGATTAGTAATAAAGGCTATCTCCGGCTTTTCTCCCAAGGCCTCATCCAAATCCGAATAAGAGCGGATATGAAATTCATCTTCCAAACAGACATTATTACGAATCTCCATGGAATCCGAAAAAGTTCTCTGCAGGCCTCTTACACGGTATGCCAGGATTTCCGCCTCTTCTCCCAGAACCCGTTTGATATTTCGCAAATGTCTCTGGCCGATGCTGCCAAGACCTATCATCAAAATCTTCATCCTTCCCCGCCTCCGTCATTTTCCTCTTTTGCGCCGTTTGGTTCCTCTTTTGTACCGCTTTGCTTTACATTGAGGCCGTCCTGCTCTTTCATCAGTAATTCTATTTTTTCTTCATTTAAGGCTACCGCCTGCGCCAGCTTCCGCACCCTTTCGGACATACGTGACAGGGTTACCGTTAAGACAAAAATAATTAACAGCGAAAAACAGAATCCCAGAAAAAAAATCATGTTAACCGGCGCCCAGATACCCAGAAAATAGGACAGCTTTGTCAACAGTACCGGAAAACAGTCCAGAATTAAAACAAATACAATTGCAATCAGCCAGGACAGGGCATATTTCAGCTCCAGCTTTCTTTTTCTGATCATATTGACGATTGCCAACAGCGCCACCGCCAGACAAATGCCGATAATAAGCTGTAATTTAAAAGTCATCATAGGAACAGTTATCTCACTTTCTTAACATCTCAACCAGAATTGCCAAAGTTACCTTTATCATATAATAAATGCTGCGCAAAGGGGATATGGACGAAACTCCTTCCGTTCTCTCCCTCATAACCACCGGATATTCCCCTACAGTCTTTCCCATATTGAGAATTGCCACCACACTTTCCGGCTCCGGATAATCCTTGGGATAGGAATCCGCATAAATCCCTATTACTTCCCTGTTTACCATGCGCATACCGGAGGTGGGGTCTGTAATTTTCGCTTTTGTCAAAAGCTTGATCAACGCCGAAAAATAGCGGATGCCAAAACGGCGGATGCCCGATGACTGAAATCCTTCCTTTTCAATAAATCGGGAACCGATAAGCATATTCAGCTTATGCTCGGCCATGTAATCCCGCATTTCATGCAAAAACTTTGCATCATGCTGTCCGTCTCCGTCAAATTGTACCGCGAAATCATAACCGTTTTTATAGGCATATAAATAACCGGTCTGCACAGCACCGCCAATTCCCAGATTAATGGGAAGATTGAGCACATGCATTCCCTTTTCCGTACACACCTTAAGAGTATTGTCCTTTGAGCAGTCATTTACAATGACGTAATCAAACTCCGGGGCATTTTCTCTAATGTCCGCTACCGTCTTCTCTATGCTTTTTTCTTCATTATAGGCCGGAATAATTACTATACTTTTCATGCTTCTTCTTTTTCTGCCTCATTTTGCTCCCGAAGCTTTTTCAATTCTTCCAATCTCAAAGCCTCTCTCTTCTTCATGTTCTCAATTTCTTTATCCTGAATGTAAAACTGGGATGCAACCCGAAAGGTTCTGACCAAACAGATTTTTAACCTGTGGGGCACTTCATTTTCCTTTAAAGCCCTCATGCTTTCCATAAAGGACTGCATATAGCTTGCCGCTCCGGATGTGCTGGTTCCCCCATAAAACATATGAATCAGAACATCGGGTATATAAGCCAGTTTTACCCGTCTGTCCTTAAATATTCTTACCATAAATTCATAATCTGCGGCAATTCTGTAATTTATTTTGTAAGCGCCGTACCTGTCATATATTTCTTTTTTCAGATACATGGTGGGATGGGCCGGCATCCATCCTTCTTCCAGTTTTCCGCTGTTTTTCATTTCCCAGTGGCGGACCAGCTTCCCTTCTTCATCTATATAATCCAGATCCGCATGAACTCCGTCTGCATCCTCTTCCTCCATGGCCGCAATCATGCGGGAAAGCGCATCTTTGCAGGCAAAGCAGTCGAAAAGAAAGCCTATGACGTCTCCCTTTGCCAGTTCGATGCCTTTATTGATAGCATCATAAATACCTTCGTCCTTTCCGGAACAAAAAGTATAGGACCAGCCTTTCTTATCAAAAAACTTCCTCTGGTCAGTCAGATAATCAAGGGTACCGTCCCCGGAACCGCCATCCACAACAATGTACTCCAAATTGTCATAATCCTGGCTCAACAGGCTTTCCATAACCTTCTTTAAATGTTCTAAATCCTCATAAGTTGTTGTAATAACCGTTACTTTTTTACTCACCTGTTTCCTCCATGGGGGTTGTCTCAACTTTCCCTTCACTTATCAGATAGCAGAGTGCTCCGTAAACAGCATCTCCAATCTGGTTATACCCTGCCGTTGAGGGATGGATTCCCTGATCCGGCATGGTTTCCAAAACATCCGAATGAGGGTTTTTACGAATTTCCTCCTGGGCAAAACCATAGATTCTGTCAAACATAACACCTGCCGGTACAATAGTAACATTCTCATATTCAGCCAGCCGGTTGTCCAATTCGGAATTCAGGTTGAATACCATCACATTCCTGGTCAGGGCCCACATGCCATGAAGCCCTCCAAAGCCCGGAATATTCTGCTGCATCGCCATTCCGTCCTGATTGGAGGGAAATATGGGTTCCACTACCAGGATCTGAATATCTTGATCCGCTTCTCTTATTTTATCCACAATTTCTATAATATTTCCCGCATTATTGGAAGGATCCATATCCAGCCCATTGGTTCCTAAAAATATCTGCACCACATCAGGATCAATTCCCGTTGTTCGCTTGTAGTAATTCCAGTCAAACTCTCCCGTCTGGGGATTGGTAAAAGCATTGGCTGACTCCATTCCGTATATGGTACCCTCAAGATAATCTCCTGCTGTAATTCCCGGTCTGCCTTCATTCATAAGCCCTTCTTCATCTCCCAGGGTTCCCATATGAAAGAGCTTTTCCCCGGACAGATAGCGGGTATAAGAAAGCCAGTTGGTGCTTGCGCTCAAGCTGTCTCCGATTGTTACCATATTAAGCATACCTGTGCTCTCGTCCGAAAATACATTGGGAACCACATGAAGGGTTGTTTGGACCGATGCCACTTCCTCAAGCTGGTAATTATACAAATGGAGCTTCAACGTATAATCGCCTATCATATCTTCCCCGGAATGAATGCGGAATTTTTCTTCCATACAGTCTCCTACTTCGCATTCCCAGTAAAAATCATAATGCTCCGGATTCACTCCGCTGCATACGCAATCATCATAAATTTCTATGGTTGTTCCTGCCGCAACATAAATATCTCTGGGCAAAAACAGACGGGGAGTCTCTACCTCCGCTTTGGTTTCCAATCTGTCATTTACTTCATTGATTGCCGATTCGTTTCTGGAAATATCCTGATTCATTTCTTCCAACCTCTCCAGAAGCTGCCGGTTTTCCGCTTTCATATCCTTTATGACCAATGCTTCCGTAATACAGCTAACTACAATCATCAGCATCAGAATCAAAGTAAGAACCCGTTTTTTAATCATTCCTCTTTCCTCCCCGGTAAAAAGACACTACTCTTAGTTTACACCAAAATGCCATAAATAGGAAGATAAGGAATAAAACGGAGATAAAAATCATATAATATATTTTACCCGTATAACTTCCCTGATACTCCCGTGATACCAGAAATAAAAGAGACGCCGTCATTTCCTCTGTCTTCCCGTTCTCTTCTAAATACAGGTCCCCTGCGGCATAAGGCTGGTACCCGTACATGTCATAAACAACAAATTCCAAATCATCCTCCGGATTTCCTCCGATCTTTTCCACCCAAAGCTCATAAGTCGTTTTTTCCGGAATTACCTCTTTAAAATCATAGATTCCCGCACCGTTATAAGGCGTGCCCGCCGCCCGGATTTCCTCCTGAAAAACAATATTCTGACCGCCTTCTTCTCTCAAAGATACCTTGTAAACAGCCGTACTGTTATCCTGTGCAGGATTTCTCCACTGGATAACAAGATGGTTAAAGGACTCTGATAACGCAAGCTTTTGCACAAGCCTTGTCCCGTCATCCACCGGATAAGAACGGTTGGCAAGTATTTGAACTGCAACCGGATGGGACCAGAAACCGGAAATCTTCGTTACCTCCTCATAACGGTATATTCCAAAAATGAGGACAAAGGCTGCCGCCCCGAAAGATAAGCCTGATAAAAGCGTTCCCTGCCATTTTTGAATCCGTTGCTTCTTTTGACATCTCTGCTCCCTTGTAATTTCTCCTTCTGTTTGATTTTCCTCTTCTTTTCGGGATTCCCTCTCTTCCTGAATACACTGTGTTTCTCTTTCTTTACTGCTCAAATCCAGATATCCTGTAAGCCCCAGGGAACACATAAGCATCATAAAAGGCACGCTGTATTGCTCCGACGCCTCCCAGAGCACATAAAACCAAATTGCTCCAAAAAGAATCAATGCCTGTAAAAATACAGAAAAATCAATTTCCTTTTCCCTGACAAAACCATAAATAAAACGTCCCAGGGCAAGGAGAATCCCCAGCATCACAAAAAGATAATAGCCCTGATGCCAAAGCACGGTAATATCCTTGTGACTGCCGAAAACCCCTTCGTAAATGCCATCCGTACGCAACGCATCCGCCAAAAAGGTGGTATAGCCGTTCATACCCGTTCCAAAGGTGTTTTTTATCTTTGTCTTTACCAGCAAAAGATAGTCCCCGGCGCTCATGGCACCCAGCTTTTCTTTCATTCTGGCTTTTACAGCCTCTTCCTTTTGCTCTTTGGTGGGAAAAGACGCCGTAAAGGCTTCATCTTCCCCGTTATGACTTCCAGGCAAGGTTAAAGACATCATGATCCAGTGGCTTGTGGGGAACGCCGTATCTTTCGTGTCAATTCCCACATAATTTTTTTGAAAAGAAGCCAAACCTGATGCAGTTAAAAGTGCCGTAACTATCATAATGCACAATGCCGCAGCAAGACTCCCTCTTTTTTTACATTGTCTTTCTATAAGCATCCAGATTCCCACAGCCAGCGCGCCTATTGCAAAAATAATTGCGGTAGCGCGCAGCTCATAGCCTATTCCCAACAGAATGCCTGCCGGAATCATTTTCCGGCTTTCCGCTTTTTTTCCGGAAAGTCCTTCACGGAAAAGAGAAAGCATCAGATAAAGAAATCCCTGGGACAAAGGAAGGGAAAGGGTAATGGTATAATAATAAGACACTCCCACATAAAGGAATGGATTGCATAGCAAAATCAGCAAAATCCTGCAAAGCTTCCAGTCAGGCAGATTGGGTCTTATTTTCTTTAGAATGGGAAATACCAGAAAAACCGATAAATCCAGACAGATTGTATTGAACAGATTAAAAAGCAGAGGTCTGTCCGCTGCCCCTATCCCTAAAAGATTCCCTAACTTAATTAACGCCGCCGTAATCAGTACAAAGGTATTCTGATTGGGATAAACGGACATGTAATAAAAGGCCTCATCTGTAACCTGCCCTTTTTCCACCAGAGACGCCGCCGCTCCGATGACAAAACCGCTGTCCCATTTATAATAGCTCCTTATATAAAACAGAAAATAGCATTGAATCAGCAGGGCTGTAAACACCAGACAAAAACCGATGATTTTCAATGCTTTTTCCCCTCGCCGTTCTAAAATATCGCCCGCTATTTTATAAAGGAGCAGAAAGAAAAGCACTGCAGTCATGCAGCATGCCCCTATCCCCAAAGGCGATTCCATGGAATAGAGAAATTCCGCATCTTTATAATTAATAAAACCGCTGCAGAACAAATAAAAAAGAACAACAAAAAGAAATGCCATTACAAAAATAGCCATTCCCTTCACTGTTCCTTTTCCTAATGCTTTTATTTTTTCCATGGTTTACTTATCCGCCGCTTTTCCCAACACTTCTTCATACAGCTTAAGATATTCTTCATATCTTGTTTCTTTATCAAATTCTTTTGCGCGCTTTAAGCAGTCCTCTTTGGAAAACCGCCCCTTTACCGCTTCTAAAACCGCCTCCAAGAGCTTATCATAGCTGCCTCTTCTTACAACAATTCCCGTTTCTTCCGTTACCGCTTCGCCGCTGCCTCCTGTAGCATAGGTCACTACCGGGGTTCCGCAGGCAAGAGCTTCCAGATTGGTAGTGGGGAAATTATCTTCTAAAGTGGCATTGACAAAAACCGCCGCATTCCGGTAAGCTTCCACCAGTTCGCCTACATTGGCGGTTCTTTCTCTGGCAATTACTTTGCTTCCGTATTTTTTATTCAATTCCTTTTTCTGCTTTTTGTTAACACCGATTAACTCCACCCTGTAATCATCAGGCAGATCCTTTGCCAGCTTTTCAAAATAGACAAGCCCCTTGCGAAGCTCCCATATATTGGCAACTCCCAGTATGGTTTTTATATCGGAGCTAACCTTTTTATTATTACCGTCACTATTTTTGCTATTGTTGGTCTCTTCAACTCGGGCCGGGGTAAACACGGATAAATCCACCCCGTTAGGTATCACAGTTACCGGATATTCCTTTAAAAATGACTGTTCTACCTGTCCCTTCAACCAATGGCTGGGAGTGACGATCGTCAGATTTTTGACTCCGCAAAAAGCTTTCCGCTTTCTGGCGTAGGAAGCAATTGTATTATCCTTAAAAATGGCATAGGGATATACCTTGGCATGCTGCATGCAGGTATGACAGCCCGTCTTCCATTTTTCACATGCGGCAAAATCATAATAGGCGCAGTGTCCCGTAAAGCTCCAGCAGTCGTGAAGCGTCCAGACAACGGGAATATTTCTTTTTTTGATATATTCAAAGAGCATTTCTACCTGAAGATAAAAGCCGTGGATATTGTGCAGGTGTATCAGATCAGGCTTCTCTTCCTCTACCCATGAGAGAAATTTCTTCGTTACCTCGGCGGAGCCAAAGCCCGACTCTCCCTGAAGA
>CAZDRM010000122.1:0-7233 GCA_964507745.1 uncultured Lachnospiraceae bacterium | reverse complement strand
TGCCATGAAATGCTTTCAATGTGGCTGCGAACTGTCGGATAAGGATTTCTGTACAGGCTGCGGCGCAGATGTGAAATTATACAAAAAAATTATGCATGTGGCCAACCGTTTCTACAATGACGGGTTGAACAAAGCCAGCGTGCGGGATTTGTCAGGTGCCATAGTCAGCTTGAGACAGGCATTAAAATTTAATAAAAATCATGTGGAGGCAAGGAACCTGTTGGGACTTGTCTATTTTGAGATGGGAGAACCCGTTGCCGCGTTGAGCGAATGGGTCATCAGTAAAAATATCCGTTCCCAGAAAAACATAGCGGATGATTATATCAATGATGTCCAGTCCAACCCCACCCGGTTAGAAACCATTAACCAGACTGTTAAAAAATATAACCAGGCCCTTTCCTACTGCTATGCGGACAGCAATGATCTGGCCATTATACAGTTAAAAAAGGTGGTTTCCTTAAATCCCAGATTTGTAAAGGCGCACCAGCTTCTTGCCCTTTTGTACATGAATGGCGAGGAGTGGGAAAAGGCTCAGCGCACCTTGCATAAGAGTCTCAAAATAGACGTCAATAATACCACGACCCTTCGCTATTTAAAAGAAGTGGAATTTATGCTTGAAGGGGATGAGACCGCAGGCCCCAAAAAGAAAAAATCCAATGTTTCCAAGGAGGCGGTTACCTATCAGAGCGGAAACGAAACCATTATCCAGCCCATCAGTCCCAAGGAACCCATTGTGGGGGCGTCTACTATTCTTAATGTCATTATAGGCATGGTTATCGGTCTTGCCGTATGCTATTTTCTGATTGTTCCCGCAAGAGTGCAGTCGGCACAGACAGAGGCTAAGGAACAGCTGCGGCTGATCAGTGAAAATTCCGATGAAAAGACGGCGCAGATTACGGATCTGGAGCAGAGGGTGGAAGCCCTTAACGATGAAAATATCAAGCTGCAGGAGCAGGTTGCCTCTTATACGGGAGAAGGCGGCGCGCTGCAGACTGTGGACGGACTTCTGGAAACTGCCAGAAAGTATATCAATAATCCCGAAGAACTGGATGAGGTTTCCGATGACCTTTATGAGTTAGACCGCACTTATGTGGACAACGGCGCTTCGGAGGCTTACAAGGCTCTTTATGAGGAACTGCTTGCCCAGGTAGGGGAAAAAATCGCAGATGACTGCTTTAGGGAAGGAAGCTCCCTGAAAAACCAGGGGGATTATTCCAACGCCATAGAATTGCTGGAGAAGGCGTGGTATTTCAAAAATACCGACCCGGAAATTCTCTATGTCCTTGCCGAAACCTATCAGGAAGCGGAAAATATGGATAAGGCATTGGAGTTATATAACCGGCTGGTTACAGAGTTCCCGGATTCTGAGTATGCGAATATGGCACAGCAGAATATTGCCGATGCAGCAACGGTAGGAAACCGGGGCGGCGAAAATAACGGGGATGCTCCGGAGGACAACGATGTGGAGTAAGGAAAATTTAATATAATGTAAATTTTGACAAATTTGGTATAAAACATACAAAAGAGGACATAATATGACTATGTTCTCTTTTTTTGTGGATTTTTAGGATATCCATAAATTTGTAAAAGCGGGAGGAATGAAGGATGGAGAAAATGTTTATGGTAAAGGGCAACTGTCTGACCATTACAATGCCGGAGGAAATGGACCATCACAAGGCGGAGAAAATCAGGGAAGGGGCGGATGACTATCTGCTGACGGGAAAGGTGCAGCATATCATATTCGACTTTTCCGACACCAAATTCATGGACAGCTCGGGAATCGGCGTGATTGCCGGGAGGTATAAAAAGGTTTCCTGCTACGGAGGAAAAGTGGTGGCGGTTCATGCAAATTCCAGAATCCGTAAAATCATAATGCTTTCGGGATTGACGGATTTGATAGAAATAGTTGATTAGGAGGAGAAAAATGGTAAAGCAGAAAGAAGCATGGAGCAACGGATGGCAGATGAATCAGGAAGAGGCGGTTAACAGAATGGAACTGAGGATTATGCCCCTTTCGGAAAATGAAGGCTTTGCCAGGGTGGCGGTGGCGGCCTTTATGACCCAGTTAGACCCTACTCTGGAGGAAGTGGAGGATGTGAAAACCGCAGTTTCGGAGGCGGTAACCAACAGCATTATTCACGGATACGAAAATAAAGGAAAAGATAAGCCCATTGTCGTAGAGGCCTATCTGACCCACAGGCGGATACATATTAAGATAGAAGACAAGGGTGTGGGAATTGAAAATATAGGAAGGGCCATGGAGCCTTTATTTACCACAAAGCCGGAGCTGGAGCGTTCGGGAATGGGGTTTGCATTTATGGAGGCGTTTATGGATGAACTGCATGTGGAATCAGAGCAGGGAAGAGGCACAGTCGTTTACATGAGTAAACAGATAGGCGGGCAGTAGCTTATGGACCCTACGACGCAATTGTTGATACAGGCGAAGAAGGGCGACAAAAATGCCAGAGATATACTTGTGGAAAATAATCTGGGTCTGGTCCGTTTTATTGTGAAACGTTTTCAAAACAGAGGCTATGACATGGAGGATCTGTTTCAGATAGGATGTATCGGATTAGTAAAAGCGGTAGACCAGTTTGATATGGAATATAATGTAAAATTTTCAACCTATGCGGTGCCTCTGATTACAGGAGAGATCAAGCGTTTCCTGCGTGACGACGGCATGATTAAAATATCCCGCAGCTTAAAAGAAAACGGTTACCGCATAAAGCAGGCAGCGGAGGCTATTGCGGGGCAGTATGGACGGGAGCCTACCATGAAGGAGTTAGAGGAGGCTACGGGACTGAAAAAGGAAGAGATTGCCATGGCGCTGGAGGCAAATGTGGAAATCGAATCCATTTACAGAACCGTCTACCAGTCGGACGGAAATGAAATTTATCTGGTGGATAAAATCGTAAAAGGTACGGAAACGGGAACTCTTTCCAAGGGAGAAGCGGATGCGGAAAAGGAGCGGCTTCTTGACCATATGCTGTTAAAGCAGCTGATGGATCAGCTGGAAGGTAAGGAAAAGGAAATCATACGGCTGCGCTTTTTTGAAGACAAAACCCAGACAGAGGTGGCCAGGCTTTTAAATATGAATCAGGTACAGGTATGCAGGCAGGAAAAGAAAACTCTGGTAAAGCTGCGGGCCATGGCGCTGAAGGAAGGCTAGTACCGGCTGAAGGGAACCACATCAGGCTCTTGACAAAAGCTTTAATTGTTTGTAAGGTGTATAGGCTGAGAGGAGTTTTTGGTTATGATAGAGCGGCTTTATGACTGCGCTGTTGACGCAGCCTTAGACAGTATAAAAATATTACCCTTTTTGTTTCTGGCATATCTGGTCATGGAATATGTGGAACACAGGATGGGAGAGCATTCGAAGGATGTGATCCGCAAATCGGGAAGGTTCGGCCCCTTATTGGGAGCTGTCTGCGGAGCGTTTCCCCAATGCGGCTTTTCAGCGGCCGCATCCAATCTCTACGCAGGCAGGATCATTACAATGGGAACGCTGTTAGCCATATATTTATCCACCTCCGATGAGATGCTCCCGATACTTATTTCAAAACATGCGCCGGCTTTGGCAATTATAAAGATTCTGGGATTAAAGGTTCTGATAGGTATGGCGGCAGGCACTCTTATAGACTGGCTCTGGACGGGACACCGAAAAATCAGGGCTTACGCAGAGCGCCCCCATGCCGATGAAAAATTCCATATTGACCAAATCTGTGAAAATGAAAACTGCAGGTGCGATGACGGCATCCTGAAATCGGCCTGTAAGCACACATTACATATATTTCTGTTTATTCTGCTGATTACCTTTTTGTTTAATATCTGTATTGATTTTATAGGGAGCGGAAGCATTGAACAGTTCATTATGAATAAGCCCTTTATCGGTGTGGCGTTGTCTGCCGTAATCGGACTGATTCCCAATTGCGCGGCTTCGGTCATCATTACAGAGCTTTATCTGAAAGGCATGATGAGCTTCGGCGCCATGATGGCGGGGCTTTTAGTAGGTGCCGGCGTGGGCCTCATTGTGCTCTGCAGGGTAAACGAGGATGTAAAGGATAATTTAAAGATTATCGGCCTGCTTTACCTGTGCGGCGTCATAGGAGGACTTCTTCTGGAAATACTCGGGATATCCGTAAGCCTGTAGAGAATAGGGGAGCCTGTATTTATGAAAGAAGGGACTGGTTAGTAAACCCGTAATATGATATAGTTATATATATATAATTGTGTCACAATTTGCTGAAGAATAAGATACGAAAGCGGAGGTTTAATATGAAGGGGAAAACTGAGATAAAACGCATTTTATGCCTGTTTCTTGCATGCTGCCTGTTCTTAACGGGGTGTTCGGGGTTTACCTTTGGCAAGTCGGAAAAGGAAAGGTTCGATGAATATACCGAAGGAATGTTTAAGGAAGAGATTGCCAAGAATACCATAAATCTGCATTATACGTTGGCTTATCCTGAAAATTACGGCATAACCGACTATGAAATTTCCCTTGGGGAGATGACCATGGAAGATTTTGAGGATATGGAAGACGAGCTGAAAAAAATGAAAAAGGAGCTGGAATCCTTTGATCGGTCAAAGCTTAGCGATGACCAGAAGCTGACCTATGACCTTTATATGGATTATGTGGATACGGAGCTTCCGGTGGCGGATTTGTATTTGTATGCGGAATATTTAAGCCCTTTAAAGGGATATCAGTCCAGCCTTCCGGTCCTGCTTGCGGAATATGCCTTCCGTACGGAAAAGGACATTGAAGATTATCTGGCGCTCCTTGAGGATGTTGATGATGTATTTGAGGACATTCTGACTTTTGAAAAAGCAAAGGCAGATGCAGGGCTTTTTATGCCGGATTTTGCCATAGACGGCACCATAGAACAGTGTGAGCAGTTTATCGAAGACCCGGAAAACAATTATATGATAGAGGTGTTCAATGATAAAATCGACGCCTTTCCGGGACTGTCAGAGGAAGAAAAAGAAGCCTATAAAGAAAGAAATAAAACGCTGATAACCACGGAGGTTGTGGACGGCTACCGGATGTTGATCGACGAGCTTACCGATCTGAAGGGAAGCGGAGTCAATGACAAAGGTCTTTATTATTATGATGACGGAATTGAATACTACGAATATCTCATACGCAACAGCGTAGGCACGGATTATTCCGTTGAAAAGCTTCAGGACCGGACATGGGATTACATCAAATCCTGCTTTTTAAATATGTATGAATGCATGGAGGAAAATCCTGACGTATATTACGAACTGGATGATTATGAATATCCTCTTACGGATCCTGACGAAATCATGCAGGACCTGATGGAAAAGACAAAAGAGGATTTTCCGGCGCCGCCGGAGGTGGATTACACCATTAAATATGTCCATCCGTCCATGGAAGAGCATGAAAGTCCCGCTTTTTATCTGACTCCGCCCATTGACGATATAGAGAATAATGTTATTTATATCAACAGAAAGGATTTAGACGACGAAATCTATACTATGATTGCCCATGAAGGCTATCCGGGTCACTTGTACCAGACGGTATCCACATCGGAACACGGACTGCCCTTGGCCCGCAATATGTTTTCCTATTCCGGCTACACGGAAGGGTGGGCCACTTATGTGGAAATGTATTCTTACGGAATCAGCGGGCTTGATAAGGATGTTGCCAGTATCCTTGAATATGACAACGGCATCACTCTGGGCATTTCCGCATACATTGACATGGGTATTCATTATGACGGATGGGATATAGATGATGTAGAGGAGTTTCTTGCTGATTTCGGTATTGAAGATAAAGAAGCCGTAAAGAATATCTATGAACTGATTGTGGAAGAACCTTCCTATTATCTCACTTATTTTATCGGGTATCTGGAATTTTTAAGACTGCGGGATAAAGCGGAAGATAAACTGGATGAAGATTTTTCGTTAAAGGATTTTCACAAATTTATTATTGAAATCGGACCGGCGCCTTTTTACATTATTGAGGACCGGATGACTGATTGGATGAAAGAACAGAAAAAACAGAAATAACTGCCGCATATGATTTTGAGGAAATAGGTGATAAAGAATGTTCAAAAATACCAGAAAATTCTTGATAATCAGTTTCAGCTTCCTGATTGTTGTATGTATTATGAGTTTTATTGCCATAGCCGTGCGGATGGGGAGAAAAAGCGCTGATGCGGTCAACGATGTGGGCACGTTGTATATGTCGGAAATGAACAGGCAGCTTCAGGAGAAATATATTACGGTTATTGACCTGCGCCTGTCACAGGTGGAAGGCGTTGTCAAGCTCACGCCTCCGGAATCTGTTCATTACGGGGAGGATATGCTGAAGGAACTGTCTTTCAGCGCAAAGGTCTGTGAATTTACGTATCTGGGGCTTTATACAAAGGACGGGGAGGGTGAAACCGTCTATGGCGAGCCGGTCAGGATCGTTGATGAGGAGGAGTTTTTAGAAGGAATCGATAATGATGAAATCAAGATAAGCAGCGCCGAAGATGCATCGGGCGAGAGAGTGCTTTTGCTCATACAGCCCGCAGAATACGAAATGAAGGGCGGCAAAACCAGCGCTGCTTTAGTGGCGGGCATTCCTATGGAGTATTTGAATGACGCTTTGTTTCTGGGAGAAGAGGGGGCTTTAATCTATTCGCATGTTATCCGTGAGAACGGCAGCTATGTCATCAGAAACGGCGATGGGTTTCAGGAAAGTTACTTTAAACGTATGCAGGACCTGCTGATGGAATTAGACGGGAAAAAGCCAGAAGAGTTCGTTCAGGAGCTGCAGGCGGCCATGGCGGCAAAAACGGATTATACCACATTGATTCTGGAGTCCGGAATTCATGGGCATATCTACTGCTCTCCCCTTGTGGAATCCGATTGGTATCTGGTTACCGTTATGCCATACGGCCCTTTGGATGATGCTATCAGTAAGCTGGGTAATCAGCGTACTTACACGTTTCTGGCATATGGTCTTGTGATCTTGGCTGTTATCCTGATTGTTTTTGTTCTGTATTACCGGATGTCCCAAAAACAGATCAGGGCCTTAAACGAGGCAAAGCTGGAGGCTGACCACGCCAACAAGGCCAAGAGCGAATTTCTTTCCAGTATGAGCCACGATATCCGCACGCCTATGAATGGTATTGTGGGTATGACGACAATTGCCATGAATAATATAGACGATAAGGAACGGGTAAAGGACTGTCTTGGGAAAATTACTTTATCCAGCAAACACCT
>CAZDRM010000121.1:0-7245 GCA_964507745.1 uncultured Lachnospiraceae bacterium | reverse complement strand
TATTGGGATTTTTGTATCAGGAAGGATTTTCGGTTATTCCCAAGGCATCTGCCAAGGAGCGTATGCTCAATAACCGGCAGATTTTTGGTTTTACCCTGTCGGAAGAGGATAAATATTTTCTGGAATGTCTGCCGCAGATGGGATGGTCGGGAGAGCATCCGGATATATAGAGCAAGTGTGCAGCGACCGCAAAGAGGATAAGGCGAAAGCGAATGGAAAGCAGGCGGGGTAAAACAGACTAGTCTTCCTCCGCATCTGCCTCTTCCAGTGTAAAAATAAACTCTGAGCCGACCCCTTCCGTACTGATAACATTAATGTTTTCCCCGTGGGAATGGATGATTTCTTTGGTAATGGAAAGACCTAAGCCGGTTCCTTTTTTATCCTTTCCGCGGGAAAGATCTGTTTTATAAAAACGGTCAAAAATCATTTTCAGGCTGTCCTTCGGAATACCGATGCCTGAGTCTTTTACGGAAACAAACAGCTTGTTGTGCTTTTCCCTTGTCTCAATGGTAATGGTGGAATTGTTGTGGGAAAATTTAATAGCATTATCCAGCAGATTGTATAAGACCTGCTGAATCCTGGTCATATCCGCATGAACCATCATTTCCTCTCCGGTTAAAATCAGGGAAATGCTGATGGATTTTTGTTCACAGGTTCCTTCAAAGGTTGCCACTGTGTTGCGGATGATCTGGTTAATATCAAAGTCCGACATTTCTAAAACCATTCCCTTGGTATTTAAATTATTTAATGTTAAAAGGGAGTTGGTCAGCTTTGTAAGGCGGTCTGTTTCGTTTAATACGATATTCAAATATTTTTCGTGCATTTCCGGCGGAATGGTTCCGTCGATCATGGCTTCCAGATAGCCCCTGATGGAGGTTAAGGGAGAACGGAAATCGTGGGAAACATTTGCCACGAATTTTTTCTGATTGTCTTCCGAACGGGCAATTTCGCTTGCCATATAATTAAGTGAAGCGGCAAGATAGCCCAGCTCGTCGTTGCTGTCAACGTTGAACTCATAATGCATATTACCCTCCCCGTACTGCTCTGTGGCGCGGATAATCTTCCGCAGGGGAATATAAATAATTTCCGTGAAAAATAAAAGAATAATCAGGGAAAGAAAAATTAAAACCGCAAGGGTAATATAAGTGATGCTGAGATAATTGTCACTTCGTTTTCTAAGCTCGCTCATAGGCTGATGAATTACCACATAGCCTTTTATTTTGTAATTGGATGTAATGGGCGTATAGACGCTGAGCATTTCTTCATCAAATTCTCCAAAGAAATCATCCCGGATATAATAGGAATCCGCAGTTATGGAAGGATTGAAATTTTCAATAACCTTTGGATTGGACAAATCGGGCATTTCTAAGGTATTTAACACAACCGTACCGGAAGGATTGACAATCCAGATGGAAGCGGATAAATAGGTGGACAGTGCATGCAACTGGCTGTATGCGCTTTCTATGGTAATCTGATTATTGTATAAATCATTGACATAGGTCTTGGCAATCAGCGACGCCTCTTCATAAAGGGTTTCTGCAGTTTCCCGGATTTCATGCTCTAAAGTCAGGGAAGAGGAAAAGGTGGCAACCGCAAGGAAACCGAAGCATCCGAATATGATATATGCCACAAGAAATTTCAGATATAACAATTTTTTCATGAATGTACCTCAAACTTATAACCGATTCCCCACACTGTGGATAATCTCCATGTTTCATGGTCGCGGATTTTTTCCCGGAGTCTTTTGATGTGAACGTCTACAGTACGCGTATCCCCGATATATTCATAGCCCCAGATATGGTCTAAAAGCTGCTCTCTTGTAAATACCTGATTGGGAGAGCTGGCAAGAAAATATAAAAGCTCCAGCTCTTTGGGCGGCATATCCAGAATTCTGTTTTTATAAATAACGGAATAGTTGGTAAGGTTAATGGTCAGATTGGGATATTCCACCATTTTAATCTTAGCGGCAGGAGCAGAAGGCTCTGCTGCGGGTGTTGCAGCAGGTTTATAGCGGCGCAGTACGGCTTTAACCCTTGCAACCAGTTCCTTGGTATCGAAGGGCTTTTCCATATAATCATCTGCTCCCAGCTCCAGGCCTAAAACCTTATCAAAAATTTCCCCTTTTGCGGATAGCATAATAATGGGAACGGAGGAAGAACTGCGGACCTCCCGGCAGACCTGATAGCCGTCAATGCCGGGAAGCATTAAGTCCAGCAAGATTAAATTGGGCTTAAAGGTTTTGACAGCCTCTAAAGCAGATTCCCCGTCGTATACAATAGAAGTTTCAAAGCATTCCTTTGTTAAATAAAGGGAAATCAATTCTGCAATATTTTCATCATCATCTACAATTAATATCTTTTGCTTGCTAACCATAAATACCTCCTGCTATTATACTGCCACAGCTATTTTATATTTTTACAGGTCGTATTATCCCATAAAAACACTGTGGGTTGGTTCTTACTTAAATTCCGCTATGGTAACTCCTGCATCGCCTTCTCCGAATTCTCCCAGGCGGTAGGATGCAATATATGACTGGCGCCGTAAATGGTCGGACACAGCTTTGCGCAGGGCGCCTGTGCCCTTTCCGTGAACAATGCGGACGCTTGGAAGATGAGCAATATATGCATCATCCAGATATTTGTCCAGAGCTGAAATTGCCTCATCGCAGGTCATGCCCAAAAGATTGATTTCCGGGGAAATAGATGCGGATTTTGACATCTTAATCCCTGAGGAATGGGAACGGACCAGCTTAGGGACTTTGATTTCCTCATCAGGTGCGGGAGCTAAATCCTTAATATTTACTTTGGATTTAATAATGCCGCACTGGACGAAAAGATTGCCCTTATTATCCGGTTTGGAAACCACAATGCCTTCTACGCCCATGGAAAGGACCTTGACTTTTTCTCCTGATTTAATGGATTCCGCAGTAAGCCCCGGACCTTTGGGAGACTTTGCTTTTATAGTAAGCTTTTCATTTTTCTCCGCAATTTTTGACCCCACCTTCTGACGCTGTTTTTCCATTTCCTGCATAGGTGTGGCCGTGCCGTATTTGTGAAAATTCCGGATGGTTTCATCGGCAACGTCTTTTGCCTCCTGCAAAATATCCCTTGCTTCCTCCGTTGCCTGACGAATAATACGGTCCCTTGCCAAATCAACTTTTTCCTGTTTTTGTAAAAGCTGTTCCTTTAAGGCCTTTATTTCTTCTTTGTAGGAAGCAATTTCTAACTGCTCCTTTTCAACGGTAAGACGACTCTTTTCCAAATCTGCCAAAACATCTTCAAAGCTGCTGTCTTCATTGGACAGTCTGGATTTGGCATCTTCAATAATAGAAGAAGGAAGTCCCAGCTTACCGGAAATGGCAAAGGCATTACTTTTGCCGGGAATGCCGATTAAAAGGCGGTAGGTCGGGGAAAGAGTTTCCACATCGAATTCACAGCTTGCATTTTCCACACCTTCCTCTGACAAGGCGTAGAGCTTCAATTCGCTGTAATGGGTTGTTGCCATAGTGTATACGCCCCGTTTATGAAGCTGTGACAATATGGAAATTGCCAGTGCAGCTCCTTCCGTAGGGTCTGTTCCCGCGCAAAGCTCATCAAAGAGACATAGGCTTTTGACATCTGCTTCCTTTAACATAAACACAATATTTTTCATATGGGATGAAAAAGTGGATAAAGACTGTTCAATGCTCTGTTCATCTCCGATATCGGCAAAGACATTGTGAAACACCTTCAATCTGCTTCTGTCCAAAGCGGGAATATGAAGTCCTGCCTGTCCCATAAGTGTAAAAAGTCCCACTGTTTTTAAAGAAACGGTTTTACCGCCGGTATTGGGACCTGTAATAATCAGCTGGTTAAAATCCTCTCCTAAACGGATGTCAATAGGAACCACTGTTTTGGAATCCAGTAAAGGATGCCTGCCCTTACGGATATTGATATCTCCATCTTCTGAAAAGACCGGTTCCGTGGCATTTTGTTCTAAAGCCAGGCGGCCCTTTGCAAAAATAAAGTCCAGTCTTGTCATTAATCTGCCGTTTTGCGCAATGGTTTCGGCATAGGGCATAAAGGAGGCGGATAAGGAAGCCAGAATCGCTTCAATCTCTTCTTTTTCCGCTATGGAAAGCTCCTTTAAGCGGTTGTTTAATTCCACAATAGAAGCCGGTTCTATAAAGAGGGTAGAACCGGTAGAGGACTGGTCATGGACCATACCGGGAACCTGCCCCTTGTGTTCGGCCTTTACAGGCAGACAATAGCGGTTATTGCGCATGGTAATCACTGCATCCATCAGGTAGCTTCGTAAAGAACCGTTTACCATGGAATTCAGCTGAGAATGAATCTTGTCTCCCGCAGCCGTGATTTTGCGGCGAATGTCCTTTAAGGCAGGAGAAGCGTCGTCTGCAAATTCATCAGGCGCTAATATACAGCGTCTTACCTCTGTGGATAAGGAGGCAAGGGGCTCCAATTCATCAAAAAACTCTGTTAGGCTGTCCTTTCCTGTATTGGAAATCTGTTCGTTGCCATCCTGTAAGTTATCTCTGTCTTTTTGGATGCGTTCGATTTCATCATTTATGGGATTTCCGGTTCTGCCGTATTGCTTTACTCTGGCAGTATTTTCCAGGAGCCCTGCCAAAAGCAGAAGCTCGTCAGCGTTGAGATTGCCACCGATGGAAAGATGTTTGGTAATATAGCTTACATCCTTATTGTTTCCAAAGGAGGTGGAACCGTTCTTTAATAAACGGCCCAGTGCGTCTTTAGTCTGTTCCTGGTAGAGACGGATTTGTTTCATGTCCGTTTTGGGAGCAATCTTCAGACAAAGCTGTCTGCCTGGTTCCGAATCTGCATGACCTGATAACTTTTCTACAATTTTATCAAATTCTAATATTTTAAAAGCTTTTTTATTCATGTGAAAAGTATAGCATACATCAGAAAAAAATCCAACGAACCTTTACAATAAATGACCCATCCGATATACTAAAACTGTATGATTTCCATGGAAAATACGGAAATGAAAGCCATTACTGTTTGTGTGATGACCCAAAAGCGGCGGAATGGAGATTAAATATGGAAGAAAAAGAACCTTATTCTTTTATGAATGAGACAATTAAAAAAAGACCGATTAATAAAAACAAGCTTTTTCGTAAAACTATGACAACTATCTGCGGGGCGGTTATATTCGGTGTGATTGCCTGTGTGACTTTCTTTTTATTGGAGCCGGTCATCAGCAACTGGATTTCGCCGGAGGAAATTACCAAGATAGAGTTTCCCGAAGAGGAGGACGAGATTGTCCCTGAAGAGTTACTGACCGAAGAAAACGTTTCTCAGGAGACAGCTATGGAAGCCCAAGCGCAGATTAATGAACAAATCAATGAGCAGATTAAGCAGGAAGTAAGCGATGGACAGCTTGCCATGAAAACCTATCAGGCAGTTTATGAGGAGCTTTATCGGATTGCCACGGATGCCGCTGGTTCCATAGTAACGGTAACAGGCGTTTCCCAGGAGACGGACTGGTTTCAGAACCAGGTGGAAAATATTAATGAAACATCCGGCGTTATTATAGCAAAAACAGATACGCAGCTTTATATTCTGGCGGATTTAAACGGTCTGCCTCATGCGGAAACCTATACCGTAACCTTCCAAAATAAAAACAGGGCAGAGGCTCGGCTGTGGCATTCCGATCCTAATACGGGACTGGCGGTTTTTGCGGTTGCAAACAGCGCAATGTCCAAAGAGGACTGGGAGGATCTTGCTGTTGTACGATTGGGGAGTTCCAATTCTGCGGCGATTGTAGGGAGGCCTGTAGTGGCGGTGGGAAGTCCCCTAGGACAAAGCGGTTCTGTCTGCTATGGAATCGTTACCTCCAATCAAAAATCCATTGTTTATGCGGATCATAGTTACCGTGTGCTAACTACGGACATTGCCGGAAGTGAAACCAACGCCAGCGGAATTATTATTAATACATCGGGACAGCTTTTGGGCATTATTACGAGAGAGTCTACGGCAAGTACCAGCGGGGCGCTTCTGGCATGCTTCGGAATTTCGGATATAAGAGATTTGATAGAGCAGCTTTCCAACAAGGACAAAAGGCTGTATTTGGGAATATATGGAACAGAAGTAACAGAGGATATTCATACTTATCAAAACATTCCTTATGGCGTTTACGTTACAGAGGTGGATTCAGGATCCCCTGCTATGACCAGCGGGGTAACAAACGGGGATGTGATTACCCAGTTGGGAAATGTGGAGATTAATAACAGCACAGATTATAAAAATGCCTTAAATTCCATGCGGGCGGAGTTAATAGTTACTATCAGACTGAAACGCTTTGACGGAGAGAAATATGTAGATATTGAAGGCGAAATCAAACCGGAGGAATTAAAATAATGAAATATTTAAAGGATTATAGAGAAGGCGACAGAGTGGATGCAATTTATTTATGCAAATTTAAACAGTCTGCCGTTACCAAAAACGGGAAGCCTTATGAGACCGTTATTTTACAGGATAAAACGGGAACATTGGATGCGAAGATCTGGAATCCCAACGATGCGGGAATTGATGAATTTGATGCTTTGGATTTTATTCAGGTTACGGGAGAAATTGTTTCCTTTCAGGGCGCATGTCAGGTTAATGTAAAAAGAATCCGCCGTACCCAGGAGGGAGAGTATGATCCGGGAGAATACCTGCCGGTCTCCAAAAAGGATATCAGACAGATGTATGAGGAGTTAAAGAAGCTGATAGAGTCTGTAGAAAACACTTATTGCAAACAGCTTCTTAAAAAACTTTTTGTAGAGAATAAAGAATTTGCCGGAAGATTTTGCAAATCCTCTGCGGCAAAAACCGTTCACCACGGCTTTGTAGGAGGACTTTTGGAGCACACCTTAAGCGTGACAAAGCTTTGTGACTATTACTGTACTCAATATCCTATCTTAAACAGGGATTTGCTTTTAACAGCGGCAATGTGCCATGATATCGGAAAGACAAAAGAGATTTCGCCTTTTCCGGAAAATGACTATACAGATGAAGGTAATCTTTTGGGGCATATTGTAATGGGAAGTGAAATGGTTTCCGATGTGGCAAGGGAGATTCCCGGGTTTCCGCCTGTTATTCTGGGAGAATTGAAGCACTGCATTCTGGCGCATCACGGAGAATTAGAGTATGGCTCTCCCAAGAAGCCTGCTCTGGTAGAAGCGGAGGCATTGAATTTTGCGGACAATACCGATGCCAAAATGGAAACCTTTACGGAGCTTTTGGA
>CAZDRM010000120.1:0-7328 GCA_964507745.1 uncultured Lachnospiraceae bacterium | reverse complement strand
AATAACACAGTTACCCTTTTCGCCGATTTTCCTGATAACCTCTCTCTGCACCTCAAAAAGCTTTTCGTTTAAGGGCTTATTATAGAAATCAAAAAGGCTCTGGGCAAAGCCAAAGTTAACCGGCACTTTCTCATCCCATTTCAAAATGCTTTCCATATCGATATTGGATTCCTTTGCCGCACGGAGAATGATCGCCTTGTCGTAAAACTCATATCCCAGCCTCTTTGCCACCTGAGTACCGATTGCACTTCCCCCGGCGCCAAATTCACGGCTGATTGTAATAATTTTTTTCATAGCCTTCCCCCTATAATACTTTATTTAAGAAATCAATGGTTCTCTCTTCTTTCGGATGGGATATGACTTCATCGGGAGTTCCCTGCTCCACAATATATCCTCCGTCCATAAACACGATTCTATCCGCCACTTCCCTTGCAAAGCCGATTTCATGGGTAACCACCACCATGGTCATGCCATCTGCCGCAAGCTCCTGCATAACGCTTAAAACCTCTCCTACCATCTCAGGGTCCAGAGCGGAAGTAGGCTCATCAAAAAGCATAATATCGGGATTCATGGCAAGGGCTCTGGCAATTGCCACACGCTGCTTCTGCCCGCCGGAGAGCTGTGCCGGATAAACATCCGCCTTCTGCTCCATACCTACTCTCTTCAAAAGCTGCATACCCTTATCCTTTGCCTCTTCCTTGGTCATTTTTTTCAGTTCCACCGGCGCAAGCATAATATTTTCCAGAACTGTCTTGTGAGGAAATAAATTAAAATGCTGGAATACCATTCCGATATTCTCCCTAACCACATTAATGTCCGTATGCTTGTCGGTCACATCACAGTCATCAATAATAATCGTGCCTGCAGTAGCCACCTCTAACTGGTTTAAGCACCGTAAAAAAGTAGACTTTCCGCTTCCGGAGGGTCCCAACAAAACAACAACCTCTCCCTCTGCAATATCTATGCTCATTCCTTTTAAAACTTCCAGCTTGCCGAAGTTTTTCTTTAAGTCCTCTACATGGACCATAATTTTTCTATCTTCCACGGTTTGCCCTCCTCTCAATCCTCTTGGCTATCTTACTGAGAGTAATGATTACAATCATATACATAAGACCGACAATGGTCCATGTCTCCAAAACCTTGAAGGTATTTCCGGCAATAGTCTTACCCGTATTGGTCAGCTCCGGGAAAGCAATGACGGAAAGAATGGAAGTATCCTTTAAGGTAATGATAAACTGGTTGATAATGGAAGGAATCATGGTACGGATTGCCTGGGGAAGAACCACCAGCCTCATACTTTTTCCATAGGATAATCCCAGGCTTCGGCTGGCTTCCATCTGTCCCTTATCCACGCTTTCGATTCCGGCACGGATAATCTCCGCCATATATGCACCGCAGTTCATGGCAAGGGCAATTGTTCCCGCCGAAAGGGCAGTTAATCTGAAGTCCTGTACTCCCATGGACTTAATACCTGCCGGAATACCAAAGTAAATAAAATAAGCAAGTACGATCAGCGGAACGCCCCTGACCGCATCTACATAAACAGTGCCTATAAAATTGAAAACGCGGTTTCTGCCCACATTCATCAGGGCAAAAATCAAACCAATGATCATGGCAAAAAACAGTGACAGCAAGGTCAGCAGTATGGTCTGTCCTAAAGAGCTCAGTAACATTGCACCATATTTTTCGATTATGTATAGCATTTAATATCTCCCTTTCTTTCATTGCTGTGGAATAATTAATTTATATGGGATCATACAGGATTCTTGATAGCAAAACGTGAGAAACCCTTTTCAGAGCTTCTCACGTTTGTTTCAAGCTTACATTATTTCAGGTATTTATCGAGAATCTCATCATATTTGCCGTTTGCTTTGATGTTTTTAAGACCGGCATTGAACATATCAAGTAATTCCTGATCAGCTGTGTCCATGATAGCAAATCCGTAAGGAGCGCCTTCACTTTCCATTCCTTCCGGAATCTTCAGAGCAAGGTCGCCTTCCTTGATGGAAGCAGCCATAATGGGTGTATCTTCTACGCATGCAGCGCTGTTTCCAAGAATAACATCCTGATACATTGTAGGTGAATCTTCAAATACAGTTACAGTAAATCCGTACTCATCTTTTAAGCTGTTTGCAAAGTCAGCACCTGCTGTTCCCTGTTTTACAGCTACATTTTTGCCTGCAAGGTCTTCAAAGCCTGCAATGTCACTATCAGCGCCTACTACAAAGGTCTGGGTTGCATCAAAGTAACCTTCAGAGAAAATCCAACCGGAATCGATACGCTCCTGCTTGATGGTTGCACCTGCAATAATTGCATCTGCCTGACCGGTCTGAACTGCGATAACAGCAGCATCCCATCCTAAGCTCTGTAATTCATAATCAAATCCCTGATCCTCTGCAATTGCTGCAAGAATGTCAACGTCGATACCAACAAACTCGTTATTCTCGTTTGTATACTCAAAAGGTTTGAATACGGTATCAGTTGCAATGATCCATTTCTTATCGGATGCCGGTTTAGAGCCGCAGCCTACTAACAATCCCGCTAACACGGTTGCGCATAATAATAATGCTAATGACTTTTTCATAATAAGTCTCCTCCCATATAAAATTTAGATAAAAACAGGCAGAATACAAACGGCGAACGCACTATCCGACGCCTTTGTCTCCCGCCCAAATCCACGCTTTCTATTATAGACATATGCTATTTTTTTGTCAAGATTACATTTTTCAAAAAAGAACGTAAGAAATATAATAACAAAATTAAAAACCACCAGCAAGCCGAAGCAGGCAGGGAGTGTGTGCCGGAAAGTACTTCTGTTTTTCATAATCGCCTACTGTAAATTGTGATTTTTCTTACAGACTGCTTAAATCCAAGGGAGAATTGCCACGGATGGCAATTCAGCCGTCCTGCGGCACGGATGCCGCATTGACGGCGGCCCGCCCGTTACCGATTCTCTCCACGCAGTCTGTTAGAAAAACCACAATTTACAGTATGATTATGAAAAACAGAAGTACTTTCCGGCGCACACTCCCTGCCTGTTTCGTATCCCAACTAAATAGAAACCGACTTCACATAAGAATAAATCAACTCCGCCGTCTCTTCCATCCCGATAGAGCTGTCAACGCACAACTCATAACTATGGGAATCTCCCCACCTCTTATGAGTAATACTCTCATAATAGGCCTTCCTTGCCGCATCCGACCGCTCAATGCTCTTCTTAGCCTCTTCCGGGCTGTCCCCGTACATTTCCATTACTTTCTTAGTACGGTATTCCTTAGGCGCAGTAATAAAAACCCTCACTACATTTTCATAATTCCTCAACACGTAATCCGCCGAACGCCCTACAATGACACAGGAGCCTGCATCTGCAATCTTGCGAATGGCCTGGTCCTGAGCCGTAATCGCATCCTGTACCGCACTGGTTCCCAGATACAACTCTCGCATCACTGCATTTTCATCGGAATTCAGATTGGAAATAAATTCTTCCGCCAGTCCGCTTTCATGAGCTGCAATGGCAATCATCTCTTTATAATAACAGGGAATTCCCAGCTTTTCCGCAACCAGCTGTCCCACGCGTTTTCCGGCGGAGCCGTGTTCGCGGGATATGGTAAGTACAACGCCTGCTTTTGTAGGGAATTCCGGTAATGCATTTTCAGAGGTCTGACCTTCACGGGCTGTACCAAGCTGTTTCCACAATCTGACCATAACTACCGACGTAATAGCTATTGCAAGAATATCCGCCACGGGAGCCGCCCAGAAAATACCCGTAACACCAAGAGACATAGGCACAATCAAAGAAAGCACGATTAAGAACACATCCCTCAGTACGGAAAGAGGTGCCGCCGCCTTTGCATGGCCGATAGACTGCAAAAAGATGGCACATACCTTTTGTACACAAGTAAAGATAATCAGGGAAAGATAAATTCTTAAACATCCCACGGCAAAATGTGTGTAAAGCTCCCCGTCTGCGCCAAACATGCGGATAAACACCTCAGGAACCGCCTCAAACAGTACCGTACAGAGCAGACAGATAATTGCCGTCCATGAAACGACCAGCTTTAACAGTTCCTTGACACGCTTATATTTTCCCGCCCCGTAATTATAACCTACAATAGGCTGGGCGCCGGCAGCAATACCGATAGCAATATTTAATACGATCTGGAACAGCTTCATAATAACAACAAAAGCCGCCAGGGGAATATCCGCCCCGTAAATTGATGATGCTCCGTAGCGCACCAGCAAAATATTATTGATGACCGTAATAATAACAATAGATAACTGTGTTAAAAGGCTCGATGTTCCCAACGCCATAATTCCTTTTAACAAACCGGCATCCAGGCGGAAACTGTCCATGGAAATACGGAATGTTTTGCTTTTCAATAAGTACAGGGCACAGATGATAAAGCTTACAAACTGACCTAAAATGGTTGCATAGGCAGCGCCTTTAATTCCCATATTCAGAGCGAAAATAGCCACCGGATCTCCAATGATATTAATAATGGCCCCCACTAACATGGCTCCCATGGCATAACGGGGGCTTCCGTCAGCACGGATAATGGATGCCAGAGTATTCTGCACCATAGCCACAGGCATCATGACATAAATAATAAATCCATAATCGTGAGCCATTACGAGATTGGCATCCGTGGCTCCGATTAACCTCAACAAACCATCGCCGCAAAGGTAGCTGATCACAATAATAACTACGCCGGAAAGGAAAGAACACAAAACAGCATTTCCTACTCCTCTATGAATTTTTTCCGTCTCATTTCTTCCCAGCGATACGCTCAAAGACGCTGCTGCGCCGTCGCCGAAAAACAGCGACATTCCCCATCCTACAACCGTAATAGGGAAAATGACGCCCGTAGCCGCATTGCCCAGATAGCCCACACCATTGCCTACAAAAATCTGATCTACAATGTTATAAAGACATGAAATAATAAGAGAAAAGATACATGGAATTGCAAACTGCGCCAGCAGTTTTCCCACCTTTTCTGTTCCGAAATATTGATTGTTTTCCATAACTCCTCCTTAATTTTGCGCAAAAAAAGACACCTGCAGCATCCGTACCGTAATCAGATTTACGCGCGGTGCGCTACATGTGTCGTTAATTGCTTTTTTCATTTCCGGATAACATTTTACTTCCTTGCTATCCCAAAATCAAAGGACATTTTCCACAAATTTTCCGTAAATGCCTTTTGTGAATATTGCCTTCCCTAGGAGCGGTAATCTCCGTTGATTTTCACATAATCATAGGTCAGATCACATCCCCATGCCGTTGCCGATGCCTCGCCTATATTAAGCTCCACATCTATTTCAATTTCATCTTCTATGAGAATTTCCTTTGCCTTTTCCTCAGAAAATTCCAATCCCACTCCGTTTTTACAGGTCTGAATTTTTCCCGCCTTTGACGCCAGATAAACATCAAATTTACCCGCATCAAAATCCGCCTCGGCATAACCCATGGCGCAGGCAATACGTCCGCAGTTAGCATCCGCCCCGAACATTGCGCTTTTTACTAAAGGGGAGCGTATTATGCTTTTTGCCACGATAATGGCCGTATCCAAATCGGGCGCGGATGAGCACACACAGGTAATCAGCTTGGTAGCGCCCTCTCCGTCCTTTGCAAGCATTCTGGTCATATTCATAAGCACCAGATAAAGTCCCTTGCAAAAAATCTCGTAAGCCTCTCCCTCTTCTGTGATTTTCTCATTCCCTGCAGCGCCGTTTGCAAGAACGGATACCATATCATTTGTAGAGGTATCTCCATCCACGCTGAGACAGTTATAGGTAACCTTTACAATATTTCCTAAAGCCTTCTGCAGTAGAACCCCGTCTATGTCAACGTCAGTGGTAACAAAATTCAGCGTAGTGGCCATATTGGGATGAATCATGCCGCTTCCCTTTGCCATACCGCCGATATGACATTCCCTGCCGCCAATTTCAAATTTTACAGCGCATTCCTTTTTTACGGTATCTGTAGTCATAATGGCTGTTGCCGCCTCTACATTTCCCTCATAGGAAAGCTTTTCCACAAGCTTTGGAACAGCGCTTCTAATAGGTTCTATGGGCAGAACCTGACCGATGACCCCCGTTGACGCAACAATGACCTGCTCTAAGGGAATATCCAGAGCCTCTGCTGTAAGCCTGCACATCTCCACAGCCTTTTCCTCTCCGTCAGCATTGCAGGTGTTGGCATTGCCTGAATTCACAATGACCGCCCGTGCCTTTCCGCCCGACTTTGCAAGGTTGTTTTTTGTTACGATGATCGGTGCGCCCTTTACCTTATTGGTAGTATAAACCCCTGCGGCAGTACATTCCATATCCGCTGCAATCATGGCAATATCGTTTTTACTGTTGCTTAAGGGAGATTCATTTCCATCGGGAAGTCCGTGCTTTATCCCACAGTAAACGCCGCTTGCCCGAAATCCTTTTGCGGCGCAAATGCCGCCTTCCATATACTCAAAACCATTTTCCTGCTGTAATTCCATGTTCTGCTCCTCTTTTCTTTTTTAAAGTTCCCATATATACTTCAAGGGAAAAACCGGGGACAGATAAAACCGTTTCCTATCCCCGCACAATAAAATGTACTCCTCCCTGGCAGCTTTTGTCAATTCCTTCCTGCCCGGAGGAGTACACTTTTATATAAAGACACAATATTAAAGCCTTACATCGATATTATGAAAAAGCTCATCATCTTTTTCTTTTTTTGCATTCTCTTCATATGAATAAGTATCTTTGTCCTCTTCTTTTCCCGCTTCTATATCTTTGCCTTTTCCTGCTTCTTTTGTTGTTGCTTCCATTTCATCAGCAGCCTTGGAAAGAGTTCCAATCTGCTTACTTACGGCATTTTCCATTCTGTCTTCCAAATCTGCCAGAGCACTAACCTTTGCGCTTGTATCAATGCCTCTGCTGGCATCCATATCTATCTCCGAAGAAAGGGTCCTCGCCTTTGCCTGCAAATCCTTGGCCACATGACCATATACCTTGGACTGCTTTTTAGAAGAATCAGCAGAAATCATAGCTTCCATTCCTTCGGTGGAAATGCTGACGGAATCCTTATCCTGTGCCCCGTCCCGGCTTTCTTTCCCGCCCAGATAATCTTCCATGGAATTTTCCTTGGACTGCTGTTTTTCCTGACGGGCCTCAATTTCATGCTGTCTCAACTGTGCGTTTAAATCCGCAATCTGCTGATTATATTCCTGACGTTTTTTCATTTTTTCTTCAAGACTCATGTCCTGTTTCTGGGCCAGCTCCTGTATTCTCTTCTGGACCTCGGAAATCTGTCTCTTTATATTTTTGCTGACAGCATCCTCTGCTCCTGTTAT
>CAZDRM010000119.1:0-7372 GCA_964507745.1 uncultured Lachnospiraceae bacterium | reverse complement strand
GGTTTACTCATAATAATTCAAATTACTTATTTTTATGTATACTATATATTGTGCTTTTCTAGTGTTTTATACTCTATATATTGTTTCTTTGGGTGTATTTCTAAATAAACGACATATACATCATCTTTTGGTTTCTTTACTTTTATATGAGTTAAATGTATGACAAAATAAGACCATTTTATAAAAAATTATTTCTGTCATTTGTGTTCTCAATTTTCTATAGCCATTTCCTTTATGCATTTCATGTCATATTTGTGCTTTTTTAATATCTCTTGTATTTAATAAATTTACATAATTTCTTCTCATTTTGACTAAATAACACTATATCTTGTGTTTTAACATTTTTCTATTTTTACATTTTGATTGTTATTTAATGTTATGTAAACTAATATTATGTCAACTAATTTCTTGCATATTTTGTGCAATTTTAACAATTTTTATTAAATCAGTTCAAATCATAAGCAGAAATGCTTTTAAAAAAGCAGATTAAAAAAATATAGAAAAAATCGGAAAAGGAGAAGAAAGAAAGAGGAAAAAAAGGAAAAAAGAAAAGAAAAAAAGGGAGGAAAGAAGAAGGAAAAAGGGGAGAAAAGAGAAGAAAAAGAAGAGCCAAAAAAGGAAGAAAGGAAGAAGAAACAAAAAGGTAGGAAAAAGAAAAAATAAAAAACTACAAAAATACCAAAAAAACACCCGGAAGCCAACCGTGCAAGCTCCGGGTATTTTCAGTATGATTGTTTTACGATGCAATGGTTACCACCTTATAGTCGAGACGAATCTTGTCCGCTATTCTGGCAATATATTCACTATTGGTAGGTCTGCCTTTTCCGGAATCATGAGAATATCCGAAAAGTTCTTCCATGGTTTCACAATTTCCCCTTGTCCACGAAACTTCAATTGCATTTCGTATTGCTCTCTCCACCTTCTGCGGTGTTGTCTTGTATATTCTAGCAATTTCCGGATACAAAAGCTTTGTCACGCTGCTGACCGCTTCCATATCGGCCTCGGAAATCAAAATAGCTTCTCTTACGTAATGATAACCTTTCAGATGTGCCGGTACCCCTAAATCCAGCATAATCCTGGTTACATATTTCTCCAGTTCTACACGCTTTGTCAGTTCATTTACCATATTTTTTCCCCCTTTTTCTTTTTCTGCAAACATTATGTAATATCTTGCACGGTTATGTAATTAAAGTACCATTTGTATATGAAAATGTCTATCATTGTCGGTCGTAAATTCTCGACAAATGTCGCAGTTTTACTGGGTTTGCGGGCCTTTCAGGCACATGTTCTCCGGCTCTTTTTGCAGTTTGAAATATTCCTTACAGAAATAAAAAGAACCCGGTTCAGAGCATTTTATCTTTTGTAAAAAGTAAAACTTTTCTTCTGCTCAGAATCAGATTCTTTCTTGAAAAAATTATAGCATCTTTTTCATGGATAAACAACGTCCATATTCTTCCATTTCTCCATATTATAACAGATTCCCCCGAACTTCCGGCAAATATGGGTTTTAAAATCCCCTCCATATTTATAGGGAAATACTCTCCAAATCCTCCGGGATATACAAGCCTCCGTGAAAATACTGACTACCTTCCTCGTAATACATTTCCTTCCGTTTCTGAATATTTTTATCCTCCGTATGATAAAGAATCAGGTTTTGAATGCCTAATTCCTCCGCCAGCTCACAGGCATCCTTTACGGTGGAATGATGCTTTTCATAGGGTTTAAAGATATCCGCTTGGGAATGCAGGCAGAATGCCTCGTGCAGCAGCCACTTACTGCCCTGTACGTATTCCTTTTCACAGGGATTGTAAGGCTCATCCCCGCAGCAGGTCAGCTTTTCTCCCCCGTCCAGTTCCATAGAGAATCCAAACTGCTTATCCTTTACGGACTGTATATCAAAGAAGGTCACTTTGCGACCATTGATATTCCTCGTTTCCTTATCATGAACCGTAATCAAATGAATCCGCGCCCCGATAAACCGGGTCTGCTTCTCCCAAAGCAGCTGATTTGTCAGATTTTTTATAAGCTCAATGACTTCCTCATGGGCATAAATATTCACTTCTCCCTCATAATTCCCCTGCCCTATGGACTGACAGACCGCCCGGATCAGCCAGATAATGCCCAGTATATGATCAATATGCTTGTGGGTAACAAAGAGTTCTTTCATATCCATCCAGTCGTATCCGGCGCTCTTCAACTGCCGGAATACAGCATTTCCTCCGCCTCCATCAACCAGAAAATACCCGTCCTCACGGCTCTCCCCATTGCTTATAACAAAACAGGTGTTATAGCATTCCGTTACCATTGCGTTTCCTGTTCCTAACATTGTAATTTTCATTTTTGCCTCCATGGTCAAGCGAACACGCTTGCATGTTCATTTGAGCCTGTTTTTCGCCCCGTCTTTTCACAGATTACTTGACGCTTCCTAATAGCTTTTTCGCTGTGTCTTTAAGACTCTTTAAAAAGACGGCATCGAGAGTTTCCCACTCCTGCATCCTGTCATCTTCCATTTCCTTCGACAACTGTCCGTACCGGGTAATTTCATCCTCGATATACTTCCTGATTACAGGCATCTGGGGATGCAACGCCTTTTCATCGCTGACAGCCTTTATCTTAAGCATTTCATTTATTTCCTCAGCCAACTCCTCGGGCAGCTTCTGCTGCAGAAGTTCGTCAAAGCTTACAGGCGGAATACTGTGGTTAGCTTCAATAAACCGACAGGCCAGCAAGGGTCTTAGGGCATAGACATATTTTTTATATCTTACCTCTTCTCCCTGCAGATATTGTAAAAATGTGCTGTTTGCGGTTCCGTAATAATGATATAATGCCGCCTTTTTTGAAAAATACTGCCTGCAGGAATCATATATTTCCTTCCATGCATCCGTAGTCTTGTATACGATAGGCGAGTTCGCCCATTCAAACAAAGTTGCATTTCCTTTATGGAACTGAAGGAGTGTTTTCTTTAAATCCCAGCCGTTGATATCAAGCACTTCATCCAACTGCCATTCAATGACATCCCTTTTTTCCCGGATACTCAAATAATCCTCTTCCGGCCTAACAAAAATGAATCTCACATCATAGTCGCTGTCCGGGGATTCCACGCCCCATGCCCTGCTGCCCGACTCCACGGCATACAAAACAGTGACATTCTCTTTCTCCTCTATTTCCGCCAGCTTTTCTTCTATTTCTTTTCTGATATCTCTCATGAAAAATCATCCTCTATCGCTTTCCTGTTTACATACTCCACAAACCGCTCCACTTTTTCCATGTCGGGATTATCCGGCAGCTTTGAATTGTTCGTGGCTGTTTCCAGCCTGTTTTCATAATCAGCCAGCAAATCATAGAATTCTTTGGAAAATGTTTTATCCTCCTTCTGGAAATCGCCCCTTCTGATGCTCTTTAATAAGTCCACATCATCCCTTCTGCGGGTTTTGATTTCGCCCTTTTCCAGAATATCTATGGCCATCATAAAAAGACGGATTAAGTGCATGGCATGCTTGTTTAAATGATTATCGTCCTTTTTCCGGTTGCGCTTTCCGATTTTATCATAATCCCTTACCACATTGTTCATGGCGCTTAGCATATTTTCATAGTCCCTAAGGGGCAGATGTTTATATTCCGCATCTATGAATATTTCCTTTTCCATTTCGGGATTGTCCGACTCATCTATGTAAATATGAATGTTTCCCTTGTCAAAGAGCTCATTCTTCCGTCTGAAATCTTCCATTGCATTCTTTACGGAATTGTAAATATGCTGTTCTCTTTCCGCCTGGGGCATGGAATCCCTTGCAATGGCATTCTGCAGTCTTCTCAACTGGGCTCCGGCGTAACCGCCAAAGGACTTTGCCGCCCTTTTGGACAGAAATAAGTCCTTGTTGTCCAACAGTTCCTGTCCCAACGCCGTTTTTATGAGATACTGCTCCTCATCCAGCCCCAAAAGCTCTATGGTATTGGGGTTGCATTCCAAAAGAAGGCGTATGATTTTATTAAAAGAATAAATAACCGTATCCGTGTTACTATCCTCGTATTGCTCAAACTGAGTCAGCCCCAACAGATCTGAGGGCAGATTCAGGGTAATGCCCCTGAAATCAATGTCGCTGTTCTCATTATCCGTTCCGTATGCGTAACTGCCTCCCAGCCCCATGAGAATGATTCGTCTGCCAAGCCTTGGATTTTCCCTTAAGAAATCGTACTCACGGGAATTTACCAGTTTCTTAAAATCCATTTCTATTTCCGCTCCCTGTAATACTTCTCTATTTCTTCCCTATATATCTTTTCCGTGTTTTCGTCAAAGAGGACCCACTCCACCATATCTATACAACCGGCATTTTCCTCCACAAATTTCCCTACTGTACCGATTGCGATTCCGGCCGCCTTCTCTACCGGAAAACGATAGATTCCCGTGGCTATGGAAGGAAATGCTATGGTGCGGATGTTATGTTCCACTGCCAGCTGCATGGAATGATAATAGCAGTCTGCCAATAATTCCTCTTCTCTGTGCTTACCGCCGTTCCATACCGGGCCCACCGTATGAATCACATAATAGCAAGGAAGGTTATAGCCCTTGGTCATTTTTGCCTGTCCGGTTTTGCAGCCCCCGAGAAGCCTGCACTCAAACAACAGCTCCGGTCCCGCCGCCCGATGAATTGCCCCGTCAACACCGCCACCGCCTAAAAGGCTGGAATTCGCGGCATTTACAATTGCCTGCACATCATTTATCTTTGTAATATCTCCTCTGATCGCCTTTAACATAGTATTTGCCTCTGCTCTGTCAAATTTTGTACAAAGTCATACCGCCCGTTTTTCGTCGGAATTTGTCGACGGATTTTTCTTTACTTTCCTATCATCTTACCGTATCATAATAATTGTGTAAAGGGGTTTGCGGTTCAGCTTGAGGGCTGGCCGCTTTTTTCCTTTTTTGTTTCTTCGCCCTTGCAGCCTTTAATATCTCTGCAAGATTATCTCCATTTAGCACACCCGGATAATCATTGGGAAAACCTAACAGAATATCTTTGTTTTCCTCTTCAAGTTCCCTACACTGTATATAGAATGCTCCCAAATCCTCTCTTTCATAGATAGATTCAATAAATATACGAGAGTTTTCCGGAATTTTGTCATAGTTATCATATAAGTCCACAATAGCATTTTTTATTCTATCAAGTGTAAGAGCATCTCCTCGTTTTTCCTGTTCCATCAAAACACCTACTATATCTGATAAATCATTTTTATACTGCCTTCCGGCCATCAGCTTCATTGCAACAAGATACTCAGAGGAAACTGTACGAACCTGCAAAATATTAGAAAACGTCTTATAATACTTTGAATGTTCCGTCAATCTAGGTGTATATGAATCTGTATTCACAAAATCTGTATTGAGCCATCCAAGGGGAAGGCCAAGTCTATCCCCCACCGTGTTAATAGCATCCTTCATGGCACTTGACGACTTAATAATTGCATCCATGTCGTAAGTCATTTCTCTGAATCCATAATTAATCAGTATAGACGCTCCTCCAATCAGTATAATCTCAGCCGGAACTTTATTCCCATTTTTCTTACGAAACTCCTTTGCCAATTCCTTTAAATAACTATCAAGATTTTCTTTTGTAAATGGTTTATCAGCAGACATTACGTACCTCACTTTCCACAATATTAAATCTCATGAATTCCGGTATTGCATTTACCAAAGCTTTATTTTTTATGCTCTCATCTCCTGTAGCAGCATATGATACTTCGATACCTGCCGGGAAATGCGGTTTCTCCAACTTCTGACTGCGAATATCATTATAATTAGTACAAATCGGTAAGCTGTTTATCCTGGACAAATAGTCAATCATTGCCAAAAGATATAGTGATTCACGATACCATTGTCTGTCGTACAACTTTCTGATTTTATCGGCCTCAAGAGTTTCAATTATAAAGTCAATATCGCCAAGATCCTTTACGTGATGACAGATATTACTTTTGAAAGTTTCGAAGGAACATCTATAATCATCAGACCGCTCTTCATTATTCTCTAATAGTGAATCAACTGTCACACCTAAAACTTGTGCAATCTTATATAAGGTACCGGCTGCGCATTTATCAAGCTGGGCCTTCCCGCTACAAATGTCAGTAATTGTTGTCATTGCTACACCGCTTTCTTTACTCAAACGATATCTTGACATATTTTCTTTTTGAAGTAATTCATTAATAATCATCAGCTTTCCCTCCTTTTATAAATATATCGGTTAACCGAATCATTGTCAATATTATTATATCTGTAAAAGCGGAAAGCTATTCATAAAATCGAATGAATTAATTTGCAATTTGTCCCAAAATAGCAAAATAAATTTGAATATGATAATATATAAACCAACAAGACAGGGAACTATAAAATATAATCAGGAGGTATAAAGGATTATGGAAAAAAATCATATCTATATTGCAATCGATTTAAAATCTTTTTATGCCTCCGTGGAATGTGTGGAACGACAGTTAGACCCGATGAACACAAACCTGGTGGTAGCAGATGCATCAAGAACGGAAAAAACCATCTGTCTTGCCGTTTCCCCATCCCTAAAATCCCATGGCATTTCAGGCAGAGCAAGACTGTTTGAGGTGGTTCAGAGGGTCAAAGAAGTAAACGCTTTCAGGAAAACAAAAGCCCCCGGACATTATTTTTCCGGAGAATCCTATCTCTCAAATGAACTGCAAAATCATCCTGAGTTTTCACTCTCCTATATCATCGCCCCGCCCCGCATGGCACATTACATGGAATACAGCACCCGGATTTATAAGATTTATTTGAAATATGTAGCGCCGGAGGACATCCATGTATATTCCATTGACGAGGTATTTATGGATGTTACCGCCTACCTCAAAACTTATGCACTTTCTGCAAGAGAGCTTGCCGCGAAAATAATACAGGACGTTCTTACACAGACTGGAATTACCGCTACGGCCGGGATAGGGACAAACCTGTATTTATGCAAGGTTGCTATGGATATTGTGGCAAAGCATGTGGAGCCGGATCAAAACGGAGTCCGGATTGCAGAACTGGATGAAAGACAATACCGGGAGCTTCTATGGGACCACAAGCCAATCACTGACTTTTGGCGGGTGGGACCGGGATATGCCAAAAAGCTGGCGGAAAACGGCATGTTTACCATGGGCGATATTGCAAGATGCTCCGTAGGCAGCAGTCAGAGCTGTTATAACGAGGATTTGCTCTACAAATTATTCGGCGTAAACGCAGAGCTTCTGATTGACCATGCATGGGGATGGGAATCTACAACCATTGACCTTGTGAAACAATATAAGCCCAAAACCAACTGTCTCAGTTCCGGTCAGGTATTACAATGTCCTTATGATTACGATAAAGCAAAACTGATTG
>CAZDRM010000118.1:0-7433 GCA_964507745.1 uncultured Lachnospiraceae bacterium | reverse complement strand
ATGCAGCCCATGCGGCAAGCGGTCTGGCAAGGGTAACCGACGGAATCGGCGTATGTGCCGTAACAAGCGGTCCCGGCGCAACCAACCTCATTACGGGAATTGCCACGGCATTTGCCGACAGTATTCCCATGATCTGTATTTCCGGACAGGTAAACAGCGAGCTTTTGGGAAGCGATGTTTTTCAGGAGGCGGATATTACGGGAGCGGTAGAGTCTTTCGTAAAATATTCCTATCTGGTAAGGGATGCTGAGGATATACCCAGAATATTCAAAGAGGCATTTCATATTGCCACAACAGGAAGAAAAGGACCGGTATTGATCGATGTGCCCATTGATGTGCAGAATGCCCCGGTCAGCAAGTTTAAATATCCCGAGGAAGTGTCTTTAAGAACCTATAAGCCTACGGTAAAAGGACATATCCAGCAGATAAAGAAGGTTGTGAAAGAATTAGAGAAAGCGGAGAGGCCTATTATCTGTGCCGGCGGCGGAGTATCCTTATCCCAGGCAAAAAATGAACTGGTAGAATTTGCCGAGAAGAATCAGATTCCTGTAGTTTCCACCATGATGGGTATCGGTACGATGCCCACAAGACATCCTCTTTATTTCGGAATGGTGGGAAATAACGGAAAGCCCTATGCAAACCGTGCCATGAATGAGGCGGATTTAATCATTATGGTGGGCGCAAGAGTGGCGGATCGGGCGGTCAGCCAGCCGGATTTGATCGTGGATAACAAAACCTTAATACATATTGATGTGGATCCTGCGGAAATCGGAAAAAATGTAGGACCCAATATTCCTCTGGTAGGCGATGCAAAGCATATATTTGAGGATTTGGATGAACAGGAATTCGAAGGCGATTACAAGGAATGGCTGGATACCCTGATTGAATACAGAACGGTTATGGAGCCTAAGCGCAAGGAGCATCCGGGTTTTGTGGATCCGGCGGAATTTATTACCAAGCTTTCCAACAAAATGGATGAGGATGCGATTTATGTGGCGGATGTGGGACAGAATCAGATTTGGTCCTGCGGCTATCATATCGTGAAAAAGGGAAGATTTTTAACCTCCGGCGGTATGGGAACCATGGGTTACTCCATTCCCGCGGCCATGGGCGCCAAATATGCATTAAAGGATAAGCAGGTCGTTGCGGTATGCGGGGACGGCTCCTTCCAGATGTCCTTTATGGAGCTGGCTACAATGAGACAGCATGGGATTAAAAGCAAGGTCATTGTTTTAAAGAACAATTATCTGGGGATGGTCCGGGAATATCAGCATTATACCTATAAGGATAATTATTCCGTTGTGGATTTGTCGGGAAGCCCAGATTTGTCCAAGATTGCAGAGGCTTACGGAATGCCCTTTATCCGCCTTACGGATATGAAAAATGCGGATAAGGCAATTGAGGAATTTTTGAACTGTGAAGAGGCATGCCTGATGGAATGTCTGATTGATCCCATGGATTTGGTAAAATAGAGGTGTGATATGAAGAAAATATATTCGGTTTTAGTGGAAAACAGATCCGGTGTTCTGGCCAAGGTTGCCGGCTTGTTTTCAAGAAGATGTTTTAATATTGATTCCCTGGCCGTAGGAGAAACGGATGATCCTACCGTTTCCTGTATGACTATTGTCAGCAGCGGCAATGAGCGTACTATTGAACAGATAGAAAAACAGCTGAATAAGAAGCTGGATGTCATTAAGGTTAAAACCTTTAATGAAGAAAGCAGCATTTCCAGAGAAATGATGCTAATGAAGGTAAAGTATAATAAGTCTAACCGCAGGGATATTATGGAAATCTGTGAAATCATGAGCGCCCAGATTGTGGATATGAGTAAGAGCTTTATGATCATTCAGATATGCGACCTGCCGGAACGGATTAAGCTGTTGATTGAAATGTTTGCATCCATCAGTATTGTTGAGGTTGCCAGAACGGGAACCCTGGCTCTTCCCAAATGTAGTGAGAATGAATAACAATCGTACTCGGATGTTAATACAAGAACGGAAATGAGTTGTTGTTCGAATCAGAATCTCAATATAATGAATAGAAAGACGGGTTTTCATAACCTGTGATTATGGATAACATAATAGATGTTCATACGTTGACAAAGGTGCAAATATGCTGATAAAATAAGGTCTATCACAGAGGAAAGTGGTGAAAATATGCAAAAAAAAGTATTTCAGTTATTGGTGGATAATACTTCCGGCGTTTTAAGCAGAATTTCAGGATTATTCAGCAGAAGAGGCTATAATATTGAAAGTATTACCGCAGGGGTAACGGCAGATCCCAAGTATACCCGTATTACGATTGTAACAAGCGGCGATGATGAGATTCTGGATCAGATCGAAAAGCAGGTAAGCAAGCTGGTAGATGTACGGGATATTAAAGTGTTGGAGCCTGATGATTCCGTTTACAGGGAATTGGTCATGATTAAAGTTAAGGTAGGCGCTGACAGCAGGCAGGCGGTAATTGCCATGGCGGATATTTTCCGTGCAAAAATCGTAGATGTGGCAGTGGACAGCTTAATGGTAGAGCTTACGGGAAACCAGAACAAAATAGAAGCTTTTATTAATCTGTTAGACGGCTATGAAATTTTAGAGCTGGCAAGAACCGGTATTACAGGGCTTGGCAGAGGAATGGATAAGGTAACTTATCTGGAGTAACAAACAGTTTTGCGGACGAATGGGGAAAGCGATTCCTGACAGAGCTTTTTCCGGTACCTGTCCGACATAAAAATATTTCAAGAGAATTGGTTAGCAAGCACTAACTTTCTAAGTATATATTAATCAAGATTTTAGGAGGAAACAAAAATGTCACAGGAAGCAAAAATTTTTTATCAGGAGGATTGCAATTTATCTCTTCTGGAAGGTAAGACAATTGCCATTATCGGTTACGGAAGCCAGGGACATGCACATGCATTGAATTTAAAAGATTCCGGATGCCATGTTATCATCGGTCTTTATGAAGGCAGCAAATCATGGGCAAAGGCTGAGTCACAGGGATTTGAAGTTTATACTGCAGCAGATGCGGCAAAAAAAGCTGACATTATCATGATTTTAATTAACGATGAAAAACAGGCTGATTTATACAAAAATGATATTGAGCCCAATCTGGAAGAGGGCAATATGTTAATGTTTGCCCATGGCTTCAACATTCATTTCGGAGCAATCGTACCTCCTAAGTCTGTTGATGTTACGATGATCGCGCCTAAAGGACCCGGACATACAGTACGCAGCGAGTATCAGGCCGGAAAAGGCGTGCCCTGTCTGATTGCTGTAGAGCAGGATGCTACAGGAAAAGCACAGGATTTGGCACTGGCTTATGCTTTGGGAATCGGCGGAGCAAGAGCCGGCGTTTTGGAGACCACCTTCAGAACAGAAACAGAGACAGACCTTTTCGGCGAGCAGGCTGTTCTTTGCGGCGGCGTATGCGCGCTTATGCAGGCAGGCTTTGAAACACTGGTTGAAGCAGGCTATGATCCCAGAAATGCATATTTTGAATGTATTCATGAGATGAAGCTGATTGTTGATTTAATTTATCAGTCAGGCTTTGCAGGAATGAGATATTCTATTTCCAATACTGCTGAATACGGAGATTATATTACAGGTCCGAAGATTATTACAGAGGATACAAAGAAAGCCATGAAGAAGATTCTTTCCGATATTCAGGATGGTTCTTTTGCAAAGGAATTCCTCTTAGATATGTCTCCTGCAGGACGTCAGGTACATTTCAAAGCCATGAGAAAGCTGGCAAGCGAGCATCCTTCAGAGGTTATCGGCGAGGAAATCCGTAAGTTATACAGCTGGAACGGCGAAGATAAGCTGATTAACAACTAATGCTTATAAAGATTATAAAGACATAAAAAAGTTCTCTATGAGTTCTTTGTGATTTTCTGCCCCGGGCTTTTCAAGTCCGGGGTTTTATGATATGATAAGGAGAATTTTGAATTTTATGAAGGAGGAAATGAAATGCAAACTTATACGGGAGGAACCCAAAACAACAAGCAAGGTGGGGAAAATGTTGAAAAAACAAATCAGGGGGAAGATTTGTTTGTTTCAGGAGGCTTTAACTCTTTTGAGGGTGTATCGGAACCCATGAATACCGGTATGGGGCAGATGAATGCAGGTATGGGACAGCTGGGGAGCGTCGATTACGGAAGCGGAGATGTCTATGGAACAATTGATAATAGTACAACGAGTACGAACCGCTGGTCAGAACCCAGAATAATTTTAAATCTGTGGGGACAGCTTTTCAATTCTTTTATGCCCTTCAGGTATGACAGGTATAAAGGAATGAGCATGAATGCGGCAAAGGATTTTGTGAAATTTTTTGTAAAGCTTTATCTGACAGTCAACTATTTAGCTGTAATTATCATGATGTTGACAGTTCCGGGAGCAATGGAATATGTTAAGAGTGGAAATATCACAATACTGCTTTTTGTTATTCTTTTTGGAGTTTCCTATGTCATAAGCGCATTTATAAGTCCTTATTTTTTCAGGCTGTGGGCGCTTATTTACAGAGTGATTTTTGGAAATTTGCTTATGGCTATTGAGAGAAAAAATGTAAATTCCACAAATATGTATCTGGTATCCATTTATTCCTGTGTACCATGTATGGCATTGAGCATGCCTCTTGGGATTATAGCGTTATTTTGTTTAAATTTTCCGCCGGCGTTCGTTTTAGTTTTTTCTTTGTTAGTTGTTTGCGGAGTACTTTCACTGATTTTGCCTATTATTATTATGGCATTGGCAATACCCAGGATGGAATAGAAACAGGAGCCTCTTATTAAAATGGCGCATATAATACCACAAAATAGATAGAACCGGAGGAATAAATAAAGTGATTTATGATAATGTTCTTGACTGTATGGGAAGCACTCCCGTTATTCGCTTAAACAGATTAGTGCCTGAGGATTCGGCAGAAGTTCTGGTCAAGTTTGAAGGTTTAAATGTAGGAGGGTCTATCAAAACAAGGACTGCTTTTTACATGATTAAGCAGGCGGAGAAGGAAGGCAGAATCAATAAGGATACCGTTATTGTGGAACCCACCAGCGGAAACCAGGGAATCGGTCTGGCGCTGGTAGGCGCTGTCAGGGGATATAAAACAGTTATTATTATGCCCGATTCTGTCAGCGAGGAGCGCAGGAAGCTGGTAAAGCACTATGGCGCGGAGGTAATTGTCGTCCATGATGACGGAAATATAGGGGATGCCATTGAAGAATGTACGCAGATTGCCATGAAGATGGCTGCTGAAGATCCCAATGTATATGTGCCCCAGCAGTTTGAGAATCCTGCCAATCCCATGGTTCATAAAAGACATACGGCTTTAGAAATTTTAGAGCAGGTGGCGGGGCCCATAGACGGTTTTTGCTCCGGCATCGGTACGGGCGGCACTTTAAGCGGTATCGGCGGGGTATTAAAAGCGCATAATCCTGATATTACCATATGGGCGGTGGAGCCTGAGAATGCCGCCATTTTAGCCGGAGGGACGGTAGGAACCCATTTGCAGATGGGTATCGGAGACGGTCTGATTCCCAAAAACCTAAATCAGAGCATTTATGAAGATATTTATGTGGTAAGCGATGAAGAAGCGATTCAGACAGCCAAAGACCTTGCCGGAAAAGAAGGACTGATGTGCGGAATATCCAGCGGAACCAATGTGGCAGCGGCTCTTGCAATGGCTAAAAAATTAGGAAAGGGCAAAACCGTGGTAACAGTTCTGCCCGACACTGCAGAGAGATATTTTTCCACTCCTTTATTTGAAGGAGAATAAAAAGATTCATTCGTTATGGGGCGGATTATGCTTTTCTATAAATTCCATGAATTTTTTCATGGTATCAGACATGGGCATGTCCTCCCTGTATGCAAAGCCTACCCGGCGTTTCGGAATGGTGCGTTTAAAGGTTAATTCCTTGAACGTACCGTTTTTAATGTCTTCCTTTACAAAGTTTCTGATAACGCAGGCAATTCCCAAATCAATTTTAGCCAGTTCGATTAATAAATCCATGGTATTGATTTCCAGAATATTGTTCATGGTAATCTGGTGGGAGGTCAGATAGTTGTCAACATATTTCCGGGAAATGTTCTCTTTATTCAACATCATAAAATTAGCATTCGCTAACAATGAGGTTCTGGTTCCGTTTTCCCTGATGCGGAGATTTTTTAAATAAGTATCTGTAGCAACAAAGGTATCCTGTATCTCGCAGATGGGTTCATAATGTAAAGTCCCCGTGTCCGAAGGAATACCCACAAGACCGATTTCTGTTATGCCGCTTTCAATATCCCGGATAGTTTCTAAGGAGGGGTGGCAGGTAATGGAAATGGTTACATGAGGATTTTCCTTAATGAATTCCTTTAAATAGGGAAGCAGGATATATTTGCAAAGGGTAATGCTGACGCCGATAGACAGATGGGAAACGCCCAGTCTGGCAATTTTTCGAAGCTGTTCTTCCCCGTTATTAATGGAAGTAAAGGCATTTCTGACCTGCTCAAATAAAATTGCGCCTTCCTCTGTCAGGGTTACCCCGCGGGAACTGCGGATAAACAAAGTGGTTTCCAGATTGTTTTCCAGCTTGGAAATTGCTTTGCTGATTGCAGGCTGGCTGATAAAAAGCTCCTTTGCCGCAAGAGAGATATTTTTATTTTTTGCAACAGTATAAAAGATATGGTATAAATTTAAATTGTTTTCCATGGGGAACCTCCGTCTTTGCATTAAAAATGACAGCAATGATTGTGCCGTAACAGTATTAATACTGTTTGTAATTATTATTAAAATGTATGTTTTCTGCAATAAATACAATTTATATTGCCCTGTATATTATAACTTCTATATCTACAAATAGAATATCATAACTGCAAATTATAGTAAACATAAATAATATGTATTTTAATTATAGTGAGACTTATGATAGTATAATGAAAAGATATAATACAAGAAAATACATCAAAAGGAGGACTATGGAATGGGAATGACAATGACACAAAAGATTCTTGCCGCACATGCCGGACTGGAAAAAGTGGAAGCCGGACAATTAATCGAGGCGGAATTGGATCTTGTTCTGGGAAATGATATTACCAGCCCTGTAGCCATTAAGGAAATGGATAAGATGAAGGTGGACGGGGTTTTTGATAAAGATAAAATCGCCCTTGTACCGGATCATTTTGTACCCAATAAAGATATTAAATCAGCACAGCATTGCAAATGCGTAAGAGAATTTGCATACAAAAACCAGATTACCAATTATTTTGAAGTAGGAGAAATGGGAATCGAGCATGCGCTGCTTCCCGAAAAGGGTTTAACGGTTGCGGGAGATGTGATTATCGGCGCTGACTCCCATACATGCACTTACGGAGCGTTAGGCGCTTTCTCCACCGGTGTGGGAAGTACGGATATGGCTGCGGGAATGGCAACAGGAAAGGCATGGTTTAAGGTGCCCGGCG
>CAZDRM010000117.1:0-7443 GCA_964507745.1 uncultured Lachnospiraceae bacterium | reverse complement strand
GGAACGGAAAGCCAATTAAAAGAAATTATTGTGCCTTTTGGAAAGCCGATAATTCCGGCTACTATATTGAAGAGTTTGCGGATATCCTAAAGGCAAAATTTGAAACTTCCAATTAGTGGCTTCTATTTATAATTCATATAAAAGGGGACTGTGTAAAAAAACACAGTCCCCTTTTCGCATAAGTTTTTCTTATAATAAATCCCCTGAAAGTAAAATTGTTTCTGAAAAAAGAAGTTTTTATAATAAATATAAAGGAATACGGAAGGAGATGAGGAAATGAAAGTATTGGCCGTTAGTTCAAGTCCCCGTAAAGAGGGAAATTCTGATGTCCTGTGCGACCGTTTTCTACAAGGTGCCAAAGAAGCCGGACATGAGACGGAAAAAATCAGTCTCGGAAATAAAATTATTTCGCCTTGTGCCGCCTGTTATGGATGCGGAAAGAGTAAAGCATGTGTGAAGAAAGATGATATGGGAGAAATTTTGGAGAAGCTGATAGAAGCGGATGTAATTGTTCTGGCTACGCCGGTTTATTTCTACTCCATGAGTGCTCAGATGAAGATTTTTATTGATCGATGCCTGCCCCGTTACAAAGAAATCAGGGATAAAGCCTTTTATTATATTGTTACAGCGGCGGATCCACAGCATTCGGCCGCAGATGAAACCATCAGCGGGCTGAGGGGATTCCTTCGTTGCCTTCCGGGAGCCAAAGAAAAGGATATTGTATACGGAACCGGCACATGGGACATGAATGATGTTTACAGACATCCTTCTTATGAAAAAGCCTATGAAACAGGAAAAAACTGTTTGGGAAAAAGTAAGAAAGAATAGAGAGTAATAAAGAGGAATTAAGCCGGTATGACCGGAGAAGATAGAAATTGAAGGAGGAGAAAAACATGAGTAATATTTTAATCGTTTACTATTCACGGAAAGGCGAAAATTATTGGAGCGGCAGTATCAAAAATCTGGTTAAAGGCAATACCGAAATCGTAGCGGAAATGATTCGCGATGCGGTAGGCGGGGAATTGTTTGAGGTGGATACCGTAAAGCCCTATTCTGCCGATTATACCACCTGTACAGAGGAAGCCAAAGAGGAGCTTCACGCAAATGCCAGGCCGGAACTGAAAAAATATATGGACAGTCTGGATGGTTACGATACGATTTTTGTAGGATATCCCAATTGGTGGGGGACGATGCCCATGGCAATGTTTACATTTCTTGAGCATTATGACTTGAGCGGCAAAAGGATTATTCCGTTTTGTACCAACGAAGGAAGCGGTATGGGCAGCAGCGAGCGTGACCTGAAAAAAATCTGTGCCGGCGCCACTGTGGAAATCGGACTTGCGGTTCGGGGCTGTGAGGCGGCAAAATCAGAGGCTAAGGTGGCAGCGTGGGCAAAGAAATTTGCATAAACAGGAGGATTTTGAACATGAAAGATGTAATGATTTTAACCGGAGCAGGACAGATTGGCATGGCCATTGCACGCCGTATGGGTTACGGAATGAAAATCGTAATCGGGGACAAGAAACCGGAGAATGCACAGGCCATTGCGGAAATTATGAATAATGCAGGTTTTGATGCCGTGGCTATGGAAATGGATTTGTCTTCCCGTGATTCTATTTTAAAACTGATTGCAAAAGCAAAGGAATACGGCGAGATTTCCATGCTGGTCAATGCGGCGGGAGTTTCGCCCAGCCAGGCTCCTATTGAGGCAATCTTAAAGGTTGATTTGTACGGTACGGCAGTCCTGTTGGAAGAAGTGGGCAAGGTCATTAAGGAAGGCGGTGTCGGTGTGACGATTTCCAGCCAGTCCGGTCACAGGATGCCTGCGCTTTCTGCCAAAGAGGATGAGCAGCTGGCAGTTACTCCCGCAGAAGAATTGCTGGCTCTGGAAATTTTAAAGCCTGAAAATATCAGGGATACCCTGCATGCGTACCAGATGGCGAAACGCTGTAATGAGAAAAGGGTAATGGCGGAAGCCGTGAAATGGGGAGAAAGAGGCGCGCGCATCAATTCCATTTCCCCGGGAATCATTGTTACCCCTCTTGCCATTGATGAATTTAACGGTCCCCGCGGCGATTTCTATAAAAACATGTTTGCAAAATGTCCCGCAGGACGGCCGGGAACGGCAGATGAGGTGGCAAATGTGGCTGAACTTTTAATGAGTGAGAAAGGTGCATTTATTACCGGAGCGGATTTCCTGATTGACGGAGGCGCAACAGCATCTTATTTTTACGGTCCGTTAAAACCGGAGGCATAATGATTCTCAAGAGTGATAAACAATAGAAAGTACGCTTTGCGGACTTTCTATTGCTATGAAAAGAGAAAGGATATGCATGAAATGAAAAATAATTATTTTAAGAAAAAAATATGGGCTGTCACCCTTGCCTTTGCCATATTGGCTGGGCTGACGGCCTGTGGAAAGAGCAGTGAACAGACAGAGGATGGACAGGATACTATAGTGCAGGCAGAAGAGGAGCAATCTATAGAGGAAGACACCACAGTTTCTGTCAGTGAGCCTGTAGCGGAGGAAACCGGGGCAGACACGGAAACAGAAATCCCGGAAAATACGACAGAAGGAACGGAAAGCAATGTACTGATTGCTTATTTTTCACGGGTGGGGAATATGGACTTTGATGCAAATGTTGATGCAGTTGTTTCTGCCAGTGTAAATATGGATGGCGGCAATGTTGCAGGCAATGCCGAGCTGTTGGCATACATGGTGCAGGAGACAGCAGGCGGCGATTTGTTCTTCATTGAAACTGTGGAGAAGTATCCTGCGGAGTATCGTGAAACCACCAATCAGGCAAAAACGGAGCAGAATAACGGCACCCGCCCGGAACTTTCCTCTCATGTGGAAAATATGGATGCATATGATACGGTTATTTTGATTTATCCCAACTGGTGGGGGACTCTTCCACAGCCGGTAGTTACTTTTTTAGAAGAATATGATTTTTCGGGAAAAACGATACTGCCTCTTTGCACTCATGAAGGAAGCGGATTGGGAGGAAGTGAGAGAGACATTCAATCCATATGTCCAAACGTGCAGCTTTTGGATGGACTTTCAGTGAGAGGCTCCAATGCAGGCAGTGCACAGGCGGAAGTGGAAGAATGGATTAACGGCTCCGGAATTTTGGAATAAGGAGACGTCCGGGAAGAAGCAGTGGGAGGAAAAACTATGTCAGCTAAAAGGAAAATCAGAATGGCAACAGACCTTGTCATAATCACACTGCTTCCTGTACTGATGGCTTACTCGTTAGTGGGGGAAGCTGTCCATGAGTGGCTGGGCATAGTAATGTCCCTTTTATTTATCATACATCATATATTTAACCGGCATTGGTACAAAAATCTTATAAAAGGGCCATATCCGCCCTTACGGATGTTGAGTGCGGGAATTAATCTGTTGTTAGTCGTAGTTATGATTACATTGCCGGTCAGTGGGATTATGATGGCAAAGCACACATTTCATTTTATCCGATTTCCGTCAGGAGCGGCTTCTGCACGGCTCATACATTTGCTTGCTTCTTATTGGGGATTTGTGCTGATGTGTTTACATCTTGGACTTCATTGGAATATAGTTCTCGGTAAGATCAAGCGGGCTATGGGCATTACAAAAAAATCATTGTGGAGAGCGTGGTTACTGCGTATGCCGGGTGTCGCTGGCAGCATATATGGAGGCTATGTCTTTTTTAAAAGAGGTTTTGCAGAATACATGTTTTTGAAAACGCAGTTTGTGTTCTACGATTATGATAAGCCGCTGTCCTTATTTTTCATGGACTATCTGGCAGTTATGGCACTGTTTGTATTTATCGGGCATTATGTGACAAAGGGAATTGGAAAAGAAAGGCAGGGTAATATTATGGACGACAAAGAATTACTTACAAAGTGTTACCATGCAATGTATCATGGGATGATTAGGAAGGACATGGAATTGCTTGAGGACTCGCTGGATGAGTCTTTTGTGCTGGTCCATATGACCGGGATGCGTCAGACAAAGCGTCAGTATATGGATTATATAGCAAATGGCACGTTAAATTATTATTCTGAAGAAACAGAACATATGGAGATTACAGTGGATGAGAATCAGGCGCAGCTCATAGGAAAAAGCAGGGTAAATGCAGCGGTGTTCGGCGGTGATAAGCATGTGTGGAGGCTGCAGCTGTCCATGAAAGCAGTTAAAAGGAATGGAAAATGGTATATGACAGAAGCGTCAGCTTCAACCTATTAAAGGAGGAACAAGAAGGTGAAAAAAAGAGTTTTAGGAAAAGATTTGGAAGTATCTGCGGTCGGTCTTGGCTGTATGGGATTTACCCATGCCTATGGTCCTGCAATGGATGAAAAAGAGGCTGCAAAGGTAATTGAAGAAGCAGTGGATATGGGGTATCTCTATTTTGATACAGCTGAATGCTATATAGGAAACCGCGAGGACGGTTCCCTCGCCTATAATGAGGACCTTGTAGGAGAAACGCTGAAGCCCTATCGTAAAGACGCCGTAATCGCCAGTAAATTTGGCGTACATCACAGTCCGCAGGGACTGGTAACGGATTCCCGTCCGGAGACTATCCGAGGGGCGCTGGAAGGCAGCTTAAAGCGCCTGCAGACTGATTATATTGATCTGTATTACCAGCACAGAATCGATTCGAAGATTCCTGCCGAGGAAGTGGCAGGGGTTATGGCGGAACTGATAAAGGAGGGGAAAATCCTGCATTGGGGCATTTCGGAAACGGATGAGACCTATCTGAGGAAAGCCCATGCCGTATGTCCGGTTACCTGCATCCAGAACCGCTATTCCATGATGGCACGTTGGTATGAGTCCTTATTTCCAGTGTTAGAGGAACTACAGGTAGGCTATGTGGCATTCAGTCCCCTGGCAAACGGAATTCTTTCTGATGCATTTGGGAAAGGAAGTAAGTTTGCGGAAGGGGATTACCGTAATTTTATGCCTCAGTATAAGGATGAAGCAATAGATACCAATCAGGAGTTAATGGAATATATCCGCACTCTGGCAGAAGAAAAGCAAGCAACACCGGCACAGATTTCCCTTGCATGGATGATAAGTAAAAAGCCGTATATCGTGCCGATTCCGGGTTCCAGAAAAGCAGAGCGTGTCCGGGAAAATGCAAAAGCGGCTGATATAGAATTGACGACACAGGAAGTGGAGGAGATTGACGAGAAACTGGAACATATAAAGATTTCTGGCGTGTTTGGCGGCTCTTCAATAAAATAATATAGTATATGGAGGAAAATGAGAAATGGAACTTATAAAAGGACAGAAATTCGGATTTGGCTGTATGAGGATGCCGGTGCTTAATGCATCGGACCAGACAACTTTTGATTATGAAAAGATTGAGAAGCTTTTTGACTGTTTTCTGGAACAGGGATTTTCTTATTTTGACACTGCCTATACCTATCATGGATATCAGGCTGAAAAAGCAGTAAAAAAGGCGCTGGTGGACCGTTATCCGAGAGAACGTTTCCAGCTTGCCACCAAGATGCCGCTGCGCGATTTTAAAGATGAGGAAGACTTGGAAAAAATCTTTGAGGAACAGCTTGAAAACTGCGGGGTGGATTACTTTGATTTTTATCTGCTTCACAATATGGGACATAACGTGTATGATAAATGTTGTAAGTATCATGCTTTTGATTTTGTCAAAAATAAAAAGGATGAAGGAAAGATAAAGGCAGTCGGAATGTCCTTTCATGACATGCCGGAGCTTTTAGAAGAAATCCTTGAAAAATATGGGGAGGGACTGGATTTCCTTCAGCTTCAGATTAATTACATAGATTGGGAACAGCCCAATGTGCAGGCAAGGAGATGTCTGGAGATTGCCAACAAATATCAAAAACCCGTAATCGTCATGGAACCCTGTAAAGGCGGAACCCTGACAAATGTCCCAAAAGAAGCGGAAAAGCTGATGAAAGAATATCATCCGGAGGCATCTGTGGCAAGCTGGGCGATGCGTTTTGCCGCCAGCCAGAAAGGGGTATTCCGGGTGCTCAGCGGAATGAATACGATGGAGCAGGTACTTGATAATACCGGCACATTTCAAGATTTTAAACCCTTGGACGAAGGAGAATATGAGGTAATCCGCAAGGTGGCGGAGATTATCAATAAAAAGACGGCAGTTCCCTGTACAGCATGTGAATACTGTACCCATGGCTGTCCGAAAAAGATTGCGATTCCCCAGTATTTTGCTTTGTATAACAGCGTAATGCGTACTTCGGGAAGCTTTTCAAGCCAACAGGTATATTACAATAATATTGTCTTAAATGACCACGGAAAAGCCGGTGACTGCATAAAGTGCGGAAAGTGTGAACAGGCATGTCCCCAGCATCTTCCTATCAGGGAGCATTTGAAGAAAGTGGAAGAGAAATTTGAAGGGGAAAGCATCATTCCGGTACGGAAATAGATATAGAAAAGATAATCATACTGAGAATGGAAAAGGAGGAAAAGAAATGGAACGGTATTTTGGAGAAGCGACACCCAAGCTGGGATTTGGCCTGATGAGACTGCCCAAAAAGAGCACAGGGAAAATTGACATTGAGCAGACCAAGAAAATGGTGGATCTGTTCATGGATGCCGGATTAACTTATTTTGATACGGCATATGTGTATGACGACGGAGATTCGGAGCGCGCCGCAAAGGAAGCGCTGGTTGACAGATATCCCCGCGAAAGCTTTACGCTGGCAACAAAGCTTTGTGCATGGATGGGAGCGAATAGTGAAGAGACTGCAAAACAGCAGTTTTATACCAGTCTGGAACGCACCGGGGCAGGATATTTTGACTATTATCTGCTTCATGCATTGCAGGCGGGCAATTATAAGAAATATGATGAATACCATATTTGGGATTTTGTAAAGGAACAGAAGGAAAAAGGACTGATTAAGCATTGGGGTTTTTCTTTCCATGCAGGTCCCGACCTTCTGGATGAAATTCTGACAGCACACCCGGATGCGGAATTCGTACAGCTGCAGTTGAACTATGCAGACTGGGAAAACCCGGATGTGACGGCAAGGGCAAACTATGAGGTTGCCAGAAAGCATGGGAAATCCATTATAGTCATGGAACCGGTTAAGGGCGGCGCTCTGGCAAATCCGCCTAAGGCAGTTCAGGATATTTTCCGTAAAGCCGACCCGGAGGCGTCCTTTGCGTCATGGGCTATCCGCTATGTTGCTTCTCTGGAAGGAATCATCACAGTGTTATCCGGTATGTCCAATATGGAGCAGATGGAAGATAATCTTTCTTATATGAAACAATTTAAACCGTTAAATGCCAAAGAGCAGGAAGCCATTCGAAAGGCACAGGAAGAGATTAACGGGATAAAATCCATTCCCTGCACAGGATGTCACTATTGTACGGCAGGATGTCCCAAGAAGATTCCGATTCCAGAAATTTTTGCGGCACGGAACAAGCAGCTGGTATGGGGACAGCTGGAAGAAGGGAAA
>CAZDRM010000116.1:0-7490 GCA_964507745.1 uncultured Lachnospiraceae bacterium | reverse complement strand
CGTACTACTATTACATGAACAACAGCTCCATGACTATGAAATACGACAGTCATTATATGGAAAAGATTAAAATTTTAAATAAAAACCTGTTACGGATCAGCGAGGAAAAGGGCGGCTATGATTTCAGCAGGCAGATTTGGAACGATTTTCTCTGTCTGACGGTACTTCATGTAAAGGGCGGCGTTTATAAAAAGAAAAAAGCTCCCTATAAAGAGCACAAAAACGATATGAAAACAATCTGCCATGACCCGGATGTGCTTCATGCCTTAAAGGTATACGATATGCCGCGGCTTACCATGGCGGAAAAGCTGTTTCTATTTTTTATGAAGCATCACATGTACCTGGCTATTTTTCTTGCGGTACGGATTTATTTCCGTTAGCATGTGCAAACCAGGTAGGGCTGCCGCCTGAAACTAAACTGCGGACTGACAAACTAACTGACAGTCTGACTGACAAACTAACTGACAGTCTGACTGACAGACTAACTGACAGTCTATATAAACAGATTATTATTTATCGATTAATTATAAGGAAACTCTTGAAAAATGGTGTGGAACACAAACGATGAAAAAAGCAGAATAGCAAAATCCGGCGGCAAAGGTCCTAAATGGTCCCTGCCCCTTCCGGTTGTTTTTGCTTTGCCCTGCGTTCTTGTTTCCATTCTTTATCTTATGTTTAAAGATTCTTTCTTTTCGGGCACTTCCCGGATGTATGACTTGATCATTGATCAGATTGCCATGGACGGCAGCAATAAGACCGGGGAATGGGAATTTTTCTGGAGGCTGCTCTGGCTCGGTTGTTTTTGCATGTTAGGGCTGTTTCTTATAGGCAGAAGCCTTTTTGCTTCCAAAACAGGAAAACGAGGCTCCCAGCTGTCTTCTGTACATTCATCCTCATGGGATTTTTCTTCTTCCTTCGAAGAAGTTCCGCTCCCCTTAAAATGTGCTCTCTGCTTTTTTCCTCCTGTGTTGCAGCTGATATGCTATGGGAAGGTTTCTTTGTATCTATGGCTCTTTTCATTTGTTTTCAGCCTTCTGGTATTTATTTTCAAAAAGGACTGCGGAAAATGTATTTCCCTGTTTTTGTTTCTCTATTTTGACGTTCAGGCAATCAATCTGATTGCGGCATTTACCATTGGCAGATATCTCCACTCCGATTTGTTGATTTTTGCAGCCGGGGCTGCTATTTTTATCTTTGCCCTCATTTTTTATTTTCACTTTTACGGAATATTCGATAAAATTTTCTTTGTAAGCCAGCTTCCTCTGCCGCTTTTGCTGATTTTGTATTTGAAAAATTCTTACAGTTATCAGGGACAGATATTAAAACTTAATTATCCGGGAAGCTACATAATCTTTATAAGCATTTTGATACTGGCTTTATACATAGGATTTTTCCTGCAATACTACTTTACCCGCGAATCCCGTGACAGTTCAAAGCCATTTATTGCCATAGCTTCGGCAATTTCCGTTTTTTTATACGGTTCCTATATTCCTTCCGCTTTTATTATTCCTACGGATATGCACCATTACGGCGAACAGATGCTTCCCTGGCAGCAGATTGTATCTTTGGGCAATTCTCCTTATGAAGAATATTCCCCGGTATCGGGTCTGTTTCCCATGCCGGCAGGCGGAATCAACCGATTATTCTTTGGTGGAAAAGCATCCACTTTTGCTGCTGCCTTTGTCATACTGTTTATCTTGTTTGCAATATTGACTGTGTGCATGATTTCCCTTCATGTAGATGGAAAATGGACGCTTCTTTTTGCTTTCCTTTTCCATATGCCCGTCTACTGCAGGACCTGGATCATCCTGCCGGTATTGTTGTTGCTTTTGCTTCCTGCCGTCATTCGGAACAAAAGACGTTTTCTCTATCTCTATGTTTTCTGCGGCTTTTTAAGCGGGCTTTATTATCCGCTGTTTGGTCTGGCGTTGATTGTGGCGGGAATGCCTTATGCCCTGGTCTGCTTATTTTCCTTTTTTAAGGAAAAAGAACTGGTGGGCGAACTCAGAAAAAAATCCTTTTATATAGAGACACTTATTCTTCTGATTCCCATCATTTTATCCATTCCCTTGCTCATAAGAATGGCCTCCCATATTCTGGCGTATTCCCACCAGACCCTTCTTGCGGACGGATTATCATTAAGCTCCATATCCGTTCCCGGGTGGTTTATGCCTTATTTATCTTCTACAGAAAAAATCAGAAGCGGCATCTATTATGCCCTGCGTTTTTTAGGCAGTATGCTTCCTGTGTGGCTTTTCCTTCTGTTACTGCTTTCTTTTTACTACAAAAACAGAGATAAAAAGCCTTATAAAGAGCCTGCATTTTTAGGCTTATCCGCAGGCTTCCTTATCCTTCCTGTATGCTATACTTATACCTTAGTCATTATGGACGAGACATGGGTCAGCAGACTGTTTTCCCGCAGCAGCCATATTTACCTCTGGATCATAGGTATTTTTCTTCCGATTCTTTTGCTTCGTTTCGGGAAACAGATTTTCAAAAATGAAACCTCTGCTGCAATTTTAACCGCTCTTTCCCTGAGCATTCCTTTTCTGACCTTTTATCATATGGGAGATTACCAGTTTCCCGTTTTGGACGGAACGACGAACACGGACTGTGCATGTGTGGGGGAATATACGGCAAACCTTTCGCCCTTCCCGGTCTCTCCCTCCGCTGTTCCCATCAGCGAAGAAGATACCATACGCTTTCCCTCTCTGGGCTATGGATTTATAGAAGCCGGTGTCAGGGAACAGCTTTATACATATGATGAGAAATTGGAAATTCTTCACAGTGCAGATAAGGATTTGAAGCTTCTGGCATTGGATAAACAACAAATGTATTATTTCTTATTGGATGAAAGCGCCCTTTATTCGGGAAAGGTTTCCCTTGCCAAAAGCCATGAGGCGGCAGAAGCGGTTATTGCTCTGATTGATGAACATACTGTTGTAGGAGCCGACTTGAGTCCTTTAAACAATTATTATATTTACAGGGAACTGCTAAAAAGAGGCTATGCTTATGATTCCATTACAGAATTATATCTGCCCAAAGCGCTGTATATTTCCATGTACGGGGAAGAAAGCTATGCTGCGGAAAGCCTTTCCGATTCGCCCTGGGCTGCGCCTCTTTATATGAACAAATGCACCTTGTCTCTGGGACACAATCTGGAAAATCTGAGTGCCTCGGTTCTCATTGCATCTGATGCTCCTTCCGAATTTCTCTATACAGAAATCGATATCGAAGCATTAAATGCCCGCTTTGGCGGCACACTGAATGAAGACACCATTATGACCATAAGCTGGGAAGGAAAAAGCTGTCTTTTAACCGATTTGGGCGACGGTATCCTACTGCTGCCTCTTGCTTCCAATGCAGACTGGGCAACGGGCAGCTACCAACAGGTATTTATCAGCCTATACGATGAAACCAAGCCGGTTATGGAAATTAATGATAAAATTCTTTTAGAAGAAGTTAGCAATTGCTTACAATATTACTCTTTGAGGGAAGAACCTGATATTCCCCCGGAAGGACCACAGCCTTAGAAACCATCTACCCGTTTAATCATCTTGGTTCAAAATAGATGCTGTCAGTACGAAATATACAAGAGGCTTCAGAATAGAATAATGCCTATAGATTCGTTTAAAATAATAACAGGAGGCCACATTATGCAAAATACAAATTCCTACATCAATTCCCTTTCCAAATTAATCGGAAATGCTCATTCGCCCTACCACTGCTGTCTGTACTGCATGGAAGAGCTTAAAAATGCCGGTTTCAAAGAATTAAGACTGACAGAACCCTTTACCATAAAGCCCGGTGGCAGATACTATATCAATGCTTATGATACCACCTGCATTGCTTTTACCGTGGGAAAGAATGTTTCTCCAAAGAAATCCATTCCCCGTTTGCATATGCTGACTGCCCATACGGACTGGCCCACTTTTCTCATAAAGCCCAATCCGGAAATTTCTACTGACAAATACGGCAGACTGAATGTAGAACCATACGGCGGCGCCGTTTACGCCAGCTGGCTTGACCGGCCTCTGGGAATTGCGGGAAAAGTATGCTTAAGAGGAAAGAATTCCTTTCATCCCGTCATAAAAGTAATTGATTCCGAAGAACCTGTTGCCGTTATTCCCGGCCTTGCTATTCATATGAATCAGAAAGTCAACGACGAATTAAAATTGAATCCCCAGCTTCATATGCTGCCTCTGGCTTTTTTGAATAAAGATACGGAAAATGATAAGAATTTCTTCCTTTCCTATCTGGCTCAGTTAGCCGATGCTACCCCTGATAAAATTCTGGACTATGAAATTTGCTTATACAATGCCGATGAGGGAGCTTATGCCGGAATTCAAAAAGAACTGTTTTCCTCTCCCCGCATTGATAACTGTTCCGGCGTCCATGCCACATTGGAAGCTGTTTTAAAAGCAGGAACGAAAGGAAATCAAATCTGCGTATCCGCATTTTACCATAATGAAGAAATCGGCAGTTCCACCAAACAGGGTGCCGATTCGGGACTGACTATAGGTATTCTGGAACGGGTATTTGAAAATCTGGGCTTTGAAAAGGAAGGAATTTACTGTACTATAAACAGCGGGCTCTGCCTCTCTTTGGATGTTGCCCATGCAATGCATCCCGGCTATCCCGATAAAAACGATTTGACAAACCACGTATGTCTGGGAGACGGTGTTGCGCTGAAGCTTTCCGCAAGGCAGGCATATGCAACGGATTCTTACTATGTAAGCATCATGCAGTCCCTTTGCGACGAGCATGATATTCCATATGTCAAGTATGTGAACCGCTCGGATATCCGCGGCGGCTCCACCTTAGGAAGCATCAGCTCCGCAAAGTTAAGCATTCCTTGCGTGGACGCAGGCGTTCCCCTTTTGTCTATGCATTCTGCAAGAGAATTGATGGCTTGTGATGACCAGAAAGCCCTTTGCAGACTGGCGGAAGCTTTGTTCGCAGAATAAGAAAAAAGGGGGCTTGTTCTACCGGTTTTCCCAGTCTACCCCAGATATTCCACCGCCATCAAGGCCGCAACCGCTCCGTCGGCGGCGGCTGTGGTCAGCTGTCTGACGGTTTTTGTCCTGCAGTCCCCTGCCACAAATATTCCCGAAACCGTGGTTCTGCAATCCTCGCCTGCCTGAATGTATCCCTTTTCATCCACAGCTACTATTTCTTTTACCAGGGCGGTTTCCGGTTCCTGTCCTATGGCAATAAAGAGACCGTCTACCTTCAAAGTCTCTTCTTCTCCGTCCTTATCCTTAATACTGATGCCCTCAAGCTTTCCTTCTCCAATAAGCCCCGTTACAACCGAATTTAAAACAAACCGGACATTTTCCTTTTTCTCAAGGGCATCCGCAAGCCTATGTTCTCCTCTGAATTCATCCCTTCTGTGAATCAGATAAACCTCTTTGCAGTAATTGGACAAAAAGAGGGCGTCCTCTAAGGCGGTGCTTCCACCTCCGTTGACTGCCACGACCTTATCCTTATAAAACATTCCGTCACAGGTTGCACAATAGGAAATGCCCGCGCCTGTCAATTCCTTTTCTCCCGGGAGTCCAAGGAGCCGATTCTTTGCCCCCATTGCCAGGATCAGGGCGTCTCCTTCATAGGAGCCCTTTGATGTACCTACCGTAAAAACAGAAGAATTGCTCCTGCTCTCTACCTCATTTTCATGGGCCCCTGCCGCCTCCATATCGGACTGCTCCCCGTTTTCCCGCTTTTCCACAAAAACCGCTTTTTCCATTTTAATCTGCGCACCCAGATTCTTTGCCTGTTCATAAAGGCCTTTGGCAAATTCAAAACCGGACATTTTGTGAATACCGGGATAATTTTCCACTTCAGGGGTATTGATAATCTGGCCTCCGTAGGTTTTACCTTCCAGCACCAGCACGCTTTTCCCCGCTCTTACTCCGTAAATCGCTGCGGAAAGCCCTGCCGGCCCCGCACCGATAATAATCATGTCATACATAAGCATTACCACACCTTCTCAATATCCTCTTTTTCCACCCTATACTCTTTACAAAACTCTGATAAATCTGTTTCACTTCGGATCAGCATTATATCCGTAAATTTCCCCGTGACCCTGTCCTGAAAACCCGCAACCTTTTCTCCCGTACAGATACTTACCCGCATAACCGGTTTTTGTGTTTCCTTATTATAACCGCTGCTTTTCTTTTTTCTTTGGAACATACAATTCTCCCACTTTCTGAAAACATTTGTGATACCTCACAACATCCGACAAAAATCAACAAGAGATAATTCCCATAAATACCTGCCATATGGTTGCTATCTCCCGTATCTTTACAATTATTATATTCCATAAGCCGAGAATACGCTATAGAGCATTACTTATAAATGTTACGAGACCTGCTATAAAAACTGCTTTAAATCGCACATAAAATCTTCTTCTGCCTTAATTAAGCTTTTCGCAAGTCCGATGCTTTCCTTTGAAGCCTGTTTATATTTATTAATGCTCTCCGCAATAGACTGTATTCCCATATTACAACCGTCCATCATAATCTTTGCCGCCTGATTATTATCATCCTTTACAAACATTTTAACTCCGGCGGTAACTCTCGCCATGGTCGCAGCCATAACACCCGGTTCCTTTCCCGTCGCTCCATTCTGTCTAAGCATATCATCGGCCTGCTTCTGCAGTTCCATATGCTTGTACTTATAATGGTCAATGACGCTGGAAAGTTTTCTGTTCATACCATAACTGCCAATCCGGTTCATGCTGTCAATTGCCATTTTGCAACCGGAATCCACTTCTTCCAAAAGACTGATCGTATCGTTCATTTTTCTCCCTCTTTCCTTAATTTTTGACTCAGGCAATTACAAAAATCCGATGCAGACAGTCTGCAAAAAAATTGTATCTTCAGACACACCGTGCGCTTTAGAGCGCTTTCGTTTCGAACTTTTGCAATTACCTATAAAAATTAGTATGGAAAAAGGGAGTAAAATTATACTCCCTTTCATCATCTTTCTTATCTATCCGTTATTTCCTCCCATTTTACAGGTTTCGCAAAATAAAATCCCTGGGAATGGGCAATGCCGATTTTTTCCATTACCTGCTGGATATTTTCATTTTCCACGAACTCGCCTACGACTTCTTTTCCCGTATTATTACACCACTCATTTATCATGGTTACAAATTCACGACAGTTTTCATCCTGGCAGATTACCTTGATGATTTCTCCGTCAATTTTTAAAATGTCCGCATTTATTTTAATTATGTGCAAAAGATTGGAAAAACCGCTTCCAAAATCGTCGATGGCAATTTTTGCCCCGTGTTCGTGAATACTTTCGGCGAATTGCTCAACATATTGATAATCTTTTACTTCTTCACTTTCCACCAGTTCAAACACAAAATTCTCCGGATGATCCGCCTGATTTAAGTAATGGAAAATCATCTCAAGCATATCTTCATCATAAATATCCTGTACATTCAGATTAATAGTTACCTTAACATCTTTATGAAGAAACAT
>CAZDRM010000115.1:0-7621 GCA_964507745.1 uncultured Lachnospiraceae bacterium | reverse complement strand
TTTCCCCGGGGCTTCCCCAGCCCGATTCCGACAGTGCCGTTCCCCGCCTTTCCTGCCCCTCTCCATCACTTCAAAAATCCATTAATAATCTGCTCCTCCGCCTCTGCCTCCGTCAATCCCAGCGTCATCAGCTTAATCAACTGCTCTCCCGCAATCTTCCCGATTGCCGCCTCATGAATCAGCGCCGCATCCACATCATTGGCCGTCAACTCCGGAATTGCACTGACACTGGCATCATCCATAATAATAGCATCACACTCCGTATGACCGCTGCAGCGATTATTCCCGTTAATCCTGCTCCTGAAGACTTGATGGGACTCCTCCTTCGCCACCGAACGCGAAACCACATTAGCGCTGGAATCCTCCCCGTCCATATCCACCGTAAAATCCGTCTCCGCATACTGACTTCCATGAGTCATAAGCTTCTCGTGAATAGTCAGGGAAGCCCCCTTTAAAAGCTTTGCGCTGGTTACCCTCTTAGTGGAATCGATCCCCCGGATCTGAACCGTCTCCATATCCATGGAGGCTCCTTCCTCCAATGTCATCTCCGTCACAGGATTCATAATACGCTCTCCCCTGCCGTCTCCCTGCCCGTAATGCTTCTCCACATAACGAACCTTGGAATTTTTTCCAATAAAGAAACGGTGGATTCCGCTGTGCTCACTTGCGGCATCGCCTCCGTTGTGGATTCCGCAGCCTGCCACAATGGTAACGTCACAATCCTCTCCGATATGAAAATCATTGTATACACTTTCCTTTAGCCCCGACTGGCTGAGCACAACCGGAATATGAACACTTTCATTCTTAGTGCCGGACTTTATGATGATATCAATTCCCGACACATCCGTTTTTGTCACAATATCTATATTTTCCGTCACATTTCTGCCCGCCATGGCGCCGTTTGCCCTGATATTATAGGCGCCCTGGGGAACCTCATGCAGTCCGGCAATTTCCTCTAATAAAGTCTGTTGTATCTGATCCATTGTCCTTCCCTCCGTTCTACATCTTATCTTTCAATATATTGCAGGGTCCGCTTCCGCCCTCTCCCAGTATCAGGGGCATGATTTCTTCTTTACTTCCCTCCGCCTTTATCTGACCGTCGGCAATTAAAATAATCCGGTCCGCAATATCCAGAATTCTTTCCTGATGGGAAATGATCATAATGGAACCGTTGATTTTCTCATACATATTTTCAAATACCTTAATGAGACTGTTAAAGCTCCACAAATCAATTCCTGCCTCAGGTTCATCAAAAACGGAAAGCTTTGTTCCCCTTGCCAGAATCATGGCAATCTCAATCCGCTTTAATTCTCCTCCCGACAGGGAATCATTAACCTCTCTTCCGATATAATCTCTTGCGCACAGCCCCACTTCTGATAAAATTTCGCATGCATCGCTCATGGAAAGCTTTTTGCCCGACGCTAACATGATCAAATCCTTTACCGTAATGCCCTTAAAGCGTACCGGCTGCTGGAATGCAAAGCTGATTCCCGCATTGGCTCTTTCCGTGATACCCATATCCGTAATATCCTGGCCGTCAAAGCAGATGGTCCCCGATGTAGGGGTAATAATTCCCGCAATAATCTTTGCCAGAGTTGACTTTCCCCCGCCGTTAGGTCCCGTTAACGCCACAAAGCGTTCCTTTATGGTTAAATTAATATTTTTTATAATTTCTTTATTTCCATCCTCAACCAGGTATGAAATATTTTTTAATTCAAGCATTTATTTTTCCTCCATAAACCAATCCGTTGGCTATGCAAAATTTACCTTTGCCAAACCAATTCCTATTATACACAAGTTATGAAAAAAATGAAATAAAAAAAGAAAGCCCCGCTCTTATACAATTGCAGTGCTCTCTTTTTACTTACCGTTCAACTTACGGAAGCTTGCTTCTTCATTTTTCCTTTTTTATCTTTTTGGATGCACGCCGATAACAGGGAAATAATAACAAATAAGTGTACCAGCATAATCGGGATGCGGCAAATGCAGCAATCTGTTAAAACCGCTTTGCGCAGAAGGAACGCACCTGAGGGAAGGTGCAAAACCGCCAGCCATTGAGAGAGCCCAATAATAAAAGCCAGCGCCACAATGTAAACAACCGCACATTTTAAAGGCGTTAAAGCGTAGTATCCGCCGACAAAGCTTCGAAGAGGAATATCCGATATTAAAGATATAGGGGTAGACTGCAGGGCACCTGTCAGTATTCAAGTAAGTCCCGCAGTTATCAGGTTTAGTCCCCATTCGAACAGTATCATATAGCCGTACCGGTAGATTTCCGTCTCTTCCTCTGCAATGATTCCTGCAAAAATCTGTTTTTCTATCAGGCTTTCTAAAAGCTGTTCCATTGTTTTTTACCTTCTTAATTTAATGGCAGCTTTCGAGAACCGGATATCTTTTCTAAACTACATCTCATTTTACCTCCTTAAGTTGATACACTGATGATATATAAGGATTGAAAGAAAATGTTATTTTTGGCAATTTTTGCAGAATTTGGGGCAATTTTTGCAAAAAAAATCAAGTTGACAGCACCAGAATAGCCCGAAAAACACCTTCTTCATATACAGTCCTGAGACTCCCTCCATATCTTTTCGCTATCTCCCGTACACGCTCTATTCCGATTCCGTGAATAAATTTATTTTCTTTGGTGGTCAGAAATTTTTCCCCATCCCTTAAAATAGCCCCTTCATAAGAATTTTCCACAATGATAACAAGAAATCTTCCTTCATTTTCCATAAACATGGTTGTCTTAATAAAACCGTTTCTGGATTTAGAAGCCGCTTCCAGAGCATTTTTATATAAATTCCCCAGAGCGGAAATTAAATCGGTTTCCCGGATGCTTCCTATGGAAAATCCCGGTTCCGCATACACCCGGCAGTCAACTCTTTGTCTCCTGGCCTCTCTTATTTCTTCGTTGAGAATGTTATTCAGAACAGGATTGCTGCAAAAATCCTGTTTATTTACCTCAAAAAACTCTATCTGAAGTTCATCCAAAAGAGACAAAATTTGCTCGTTCCGGTTATCTTCGGCTAAGCTTCCGATTACCTTTAAATAATGGCACATATCATGATGAAAAGCCGCATTCTTTTTGTTAACATCCTCTACCTGTCTATAATACTCCAGCTGTACCTTGTAATCTTCTATAAGCTTTTTCTGAGTCTGAAGGCTCTTGTTTATGGCAGAATAGCGCCGAAAGGCATAGGCAGCCAGTACATTTCCCAGCATCATCAGCATATAGAAAATATGCAGAGTTCCTCTTTTAAAGAGTGCATCCGGAAAATCATTATTTAAATAAGTGACTGAAAACATAAGGCCGATATCAGACACAGGAATAATCATGAAAATCCAAAATGTTTCCTTATCTATGTTGTCATTCCTTTGGGGAACCAGCTGTTTTATCAGAAGATACTCGACAAAATTTATCATCTTCACTATCAGAACTTCATAAATCCTTACACCGGGGCTGGATAAAGCGGCTTCCCCTATTTTATTGGCAATCATAATTGTAACCAGGAATTCTCCTCCATACTGAAATGCAATGATAATAAGATAATGGATACATTTTTGAAAAATGTTCCCGTTCATAACCAGATATATAAACAGATAATTTATAAATAATGTGGCAAACAGATTTAAAGCCGTACTATTAAACAGATTTATGAAAAAAGTAACGCAGGCCGTAAACAGAACCACGGCAACCCTGCTTTTTTTGGTTAAAAATCCGGGTTTTACCCCTTCATAATATCCTACAAAATCATATATAAGATAAGCATCAAAAACGCATACAAGAAAATTTATCAGGTTGTACTCCAAAAACATAGTTTTCTCCTTATTCAACTACCCGGTTTACAGATACTTGCTGGACAGGTATCTGGAAAAAGCGGCATCGAACTCTTTTACCTTTGACCTGGAAATAGTCAGCACGCAGCCATTTACCAGTTCTAACTCCGTAGAATTTCTCTTTTTAATGTACTTCATGTTTACCACATAGCTGTTATGGGCATATGCAAATCCGTAATCCCTAATGTCCTCAAAAATGTCCGAAAGCTTATTGACATTAGCCATTTCATCGGAAATATTGGACAACGGGGATTTTTGTATGAGATGAAGGGTACAGCCTCTCTTTGCTATGGAAATGTATAAAATATCATCCAGTCCCAGCTTATACCTTGTTTTGTTATGGGAACCCCAGACAATAGGACTTTCACTCTTTTTTGTTAAATGTTCAAATATCTCCTTAAGTTCCTCTTCAAACCGGCTGTCCGAATAATGCTTCATTAAGTATCGGTAAGGTCTGACTTTAAAGGTTTCCGGTGTAGGCAGGCATGCACCGGAGCAGAAAATCAGCATGGTGGAATAGTATTTTTCGCGGAACTCTCTGGCTACTGCGTTTCCGTCCATCTCCGGCATCTGAACATCCAGAAACAATACATCAAATTCAGGCCGTTCGTACAAATCAAATAGTAATTCCCGTCCGCTGTGATATTCAAAAAACTCTGTTTCACTGCATTCCCCTAAAGCTACGGTAATTCTCTTTTTTAAGTAAGAAATAAATTCCCTATCATCGTCACAAATTGCAATTCTAAACACGATAGACTCTCCTCCTTTGGATATAAGCCCATTTTACACAAAATTCAGCCCTCCGGCACATTTCGGTACTGAATGATGTTATTTTTGAATCGAATGAGCGATTTCGGACTTTTTTCCTTCATTTATACGTGGTATTTTCGTTAACTTTCCTAAAAACCATTATGTAAGGTTGAAAGAAAATCTTTCAGCCTTGATTTGAGGGTCAAATGAATATGCATGCATGTTTGCTTGACCCATGGAGGCAAAAATAAAAAATCAGCAGAATACGCTTTCTGCTGATTTTATCAAAGTTATTATTCATAATCCTGACGGCCGCTCTTTTTGGTTTCCCGGGGCATCCGGCTCTCAAAAATTACATATTTCGCTCATTACCTGTTTTAAGTATGTAACGCCGATATCCACCCGCTTTTCACAGTCCCGCAGCACGATATAACGATTTGCCCGGTCCACAGACCAGATATAATTTTTATTTACGATTACCGAACGGTTACATTGAATCAGGGAGGAATTGCCGGCCTCCTGCAGCACCTGCCTGCAGGTCATATAAGACATTGTAACAGTCTTTCCATCCCTTTTGTAAATGATAATGCTTCTGTTGAGGCTTTCTATATAGATAATATCATCCACCCTGATGGGAAATAAGATGCCGCCTTTCCTTAAACAGAAAGTATTCATTTCCTTTTTGGGAGTAGAGTATTCCATGGCATCCCGTATAACCGACTTTGCCTCCGCCTGGGAAAAAGGTTTTTCCAGATAGCTGAAGCAATGTAGATTCGTATATGCAAACAGCTTGGGGTCTATAAGAGAGGTCACAAAAATAATAGGGGTAAAAGCATAATAAGGAATATCCCTGACTACATTTGCCAGCTTGACCCCTGAAACATCATTCTTTTTCTTGTTGTCCAATACAATATCAATAATAAATAAATCAATGGTGTTTTCCAGCAATATCTGGTAGGCCTCCTGCAGATTGTCCACATCATAGACCTTGGCCTCTTCCGACAATTCCTGTACAAGCCTCTTCATATATTCTCTTTGAACATAATTATCTTCAACAATCAGACAGTTTTTTTCCATAACCATTACCGTTTTTCTGCATCCTTCTCGTACGTGCCTTATACAAATGAAATCACTTCATTCTTCGGTTTCTTGGCCGCTTCCACCTTTACGGCATGAAGAACCGGTCCTTCTTTTCCGTAATCCTCAAAATATTCAATCTGTACTTTTGCAGTTATTTTTACCCATGCCTTCTGCTCTAAGCTGTCCGCATCATCATATCTGCAGGCATAGCCCAGAAAAGCCATATCATCTGCACAGCAGGTCATAGCCATTCTTCCCGGCACAAAATACCCCTTGGGAAAGCTCTGTGGATGAAGAACCATTGCCGTATATTCAATGGTCCGCCCTTTATAACGTTCCATATTATCCAGCGCATCCAGATACCAGAAACCATACCCCATATCATCCAGAATAATGGGGTCTGCATTTAAATCATAAGGCAGGTCTTCTTCCAGGGTAACATTCATTTCTCCGGCTGCATTTTCAAAAATAATCTCCGCATTCTGATTTAAAGCCATGATATTCCGCTTGTAGCCCGCCAGCTTATCTTCCATACCGTCACAGCGGTTCATAATAATCAGCTCGGACTGCCTGATATGCTCCGCAACCAGAGACTTCATATTTGTGAAAAAAGAAGCAAAGGTTACTCCGTTGATCATGGTTATCTGCTGCTCCATTTTCCAGTGCCACGGGAATTTCATATTCTTTACATTCCACATGCCGTTATACTCGACGATAATTCTTGAAGGCTTATGCTTTTTCTCAAGGCTGATAAGATTCTGAGAAGTAAAATCCTCTTCCTCTTCTATCACTTCCATTACCGTCCGGCTTTTTTTCAAAAGCTTTTCATCATATTCATTTTCGCCTTCTTCACAGACAATCAGCAGGGTAGTGCTTCTTGACTGAAAATAGGGCTGTCCTAAAGTATAGGTAATAAATTCCGTTTTACCGCTGTCCAAAAATCCGTTAATGACATAAACAGGAATCATTTCTTTTCCCTCCTAGACTTCAAATAATGCCTTGATATTCTCTTCCTTTAATTCAGAACCGATTACGCAGATTTTTCCTGTGTATTCCGCACTTCCGTCCCTAATCTCACTTTCTCCGGGTACGTGGTCAAAATGAATGAACAAATCTCCCTCTGTAGGCAGCATTCCCTTTGCCCGCAAAACAATTCCGTATTTTTCCGTATCCTCCAAAGCATCCAGACAGGCCTGTACCTGTTCCTTTGTGAATTTGGATGAAGTCTCGATTCCAACGCTGGTAAATATTTCATCTGCATGATGATGGTGGTCGTGATGATGGTGCTCGTGGTCGTGCTCATCATGGTCGTGATGATGGTGCTCATGGTCATGGCAGCCACAGGTGCAGTCCGGTCCATGGTCATGGTCGTGATGATGCTCCTTTAACACTTCCTGCATCAGTTCCGCTTCCAGATCCTTGGCATCTTCAATAGTCTCTAAGATTTTATTGCCATCCAGTTTATTCCAATCTGTAGTAATAATAGCCGCTTTGGCATTGTGCTCACGAATCAGCGCAACCACAGCGTTGATCTTTTCATCGCTCATTTCTCCCGTACGGCTAAGAATAATGGTTCCCGCATGCTCAATCTGGTTGGCAAAAAACTCTCCGAAGTTTTTCAGATAAGTCTTGCATTTCTTGGCATCCACAACTGCCACCGCACTATTTAAATGTACGCCTTCGGAAGAGGTTGCCCCTTCTACAGCGCGCATAACATCCGACAGCTTGCCCACGCCTGAAGGCTCAATCAGAATACGGTCGGGATGGTATTTGTCCAACACTTCTTTTAAGGCTGTTCCGAAATCTCCTACAAGGGAACAGCAGATGCAGCCGGAATTCATCTCCGTGATTTCAATGCCTGCTTCCTTTAAAAATCCGCCGTCAATGCCGATTTCTCCAAATTCGTTTTCAATCAGCACTACCTGTTCCCCGGAAAGCGCCTCTTTTAGTAATT
>CAZDRM010000114.1:0-7626 GCA_964507745.1 uncultured Lachnospiraceae bacterium | reverse complement strand
CCATTTCGGGAGTCACAATATTGGGAGCGGAAACGCCTACGAAAATATCCGCGCCCTTCAATGCATCGGCAAGAGAGCCGGTTTCGTGGTTTGGATTGGTGATTTCTGCCATTTTCTGCTGCATCCAGTTCAGTCCTTCGGTGGTCTTATCCACAATGCCCACCTTATCGCACATAATGACATTCTGAAAGCCGTAAGTCAGCAAGAGTTTTGTAATGGCAACGCCTGCACTGCCGGCGCCGTTTACTACCACTTTACAGTTTTCCTTCTGCTTGTCTACAACCTTTAATCCGTTGATGATGCCTGCTAAAACAACAATGGCAGTTCCATGCTGGTCATCATGGAATACGGGAATATCCAGGATTTCTTTTAATCTTTCTTCAATCTCAAAGCAGCGGGGGGCGCTGATATCCTCTAAATTGATGCCGCCAAAAGCAGGAGCGAGATAGGTAACGGTTTTGATGATTTCCTCCGTGTCCTGGGTATCAAGGCAAATGGGAACGGCATTGACGCCGCCAAATTCCTTGAATAATACCGCTTTTCCTTCCATAACGGGCATAGCGGCAAGGGGACCTATATTTCCCAGTCCTAAAACCGCGCTTCCGTCGGAAACAACCGCAACGGTATTGGATTTTATGGTGTATTTATAAGCCGCATCCGGATCGGCTGCAATGACCTTGCAAGGCTCTGCAACGCCGGGAGTATAGGCTAAGGATAAATCTTCCCTGGATTTTACAGGTGTTTTGGATACAGTCTCTAATTTGCCGTTCCATTCTTCATGAAGCTTCAACGCTTTTTCATTTACAGTCATGGTAATTCCTCTTTTCTGCTTTGTCTGTAGCTGCCGGATATTTTATAAATCGGCATTTTCATCCTTTTTATCATATAGTACGGACAGCTTTTTTGCAAGCCTTGACAGCACTGTTATGATAAATTGTCAGAAACCCTTATAAGGCGGAGGTAAAGGTGGAAAACAGGGTAAAGGACGAATAAAAGAAGGTAAAAAAGGCAGCTTTAGAATCCGTAGTTCTAAAGCTGCCGATATGTATTTGCTTTCCGCTGCCTGCGGCAGGAAAGCTGCTTTATTTATAAGCAAAATACATTTTCACATTTGATAAAACGCCATCTATGAACACAAAATCGTTGCTGAAGTAAAAATCATCCGGATCTTTATAGTTAACAGAGTAATAGTTATCGTCGCCGTCATATTCAAAGGAAGGCTTTATGGAAGCAGAGGATAACAATTCGTCTTTTGTGGTTTCTCCCATAACAATACCTTTACCTATTATGACAGTAGTGGAGGGGGATAAATAGTATGCATCAATATCCATGCCATACAAAGGACATTCGGAAAGAGGCATATCCTTATCGGTGTCATTTATAAAAAACACACGGAATTCCCCGCCGTCATCCAAGGCAAAAATGATGGTTTCCATACCGTCTGCGGGAACTATGTAATCTCCTTCTTCTCCGGGGACAAATCCGCTGTCCACCAGTTCATCATAAGATGAAGGATAGGAGATGGTTATACCGTTAATGGTAACGGAGGTGGCTAAAGCATCGGAAGAGGCCGCACTGTGTGAGGAAGGTTTGGAGGAACTGTCATCATCGTTCGCATCACCTTTATCATCCGGATCATAGTTGTCCTCGTCTCCATCGTCCCTGCTGCCATCATCAAAATCTCCTTCTGTTTCTTTTGATTCATAGTCGTCCGCAGGGGAATTGCCGGCATCCAACAGCAATTTGTCGGGAACCTTGTAGGAAGGCTTCGATCCATTGCCGGTAGAGCGGTCATCGGTTTCCACAAGGGCGACAGACTTCAGCATGTTGGTAATGGCAGAAGAGGAAAGCGTGCCGTTTGAGGTGCCGATTATTGCCGCAACGCAGATATCATCATAGGTTACCAGGGCAATCTGTCCCTCGAAGGAAGTGTTGTCCACTTCAATTTTTGCGCCGGAAAATATGGTTTTATAAAAATCGGTTTCTTTTCCGGTAATGGGACTGATATCCTTTGCAATTGCATATCTTGCTTCAATCTTGTCCAGATTCAGGGAAACGGCGGTGCCTTCAAAATAGTCGAGGAGACAGTCGCGGGCATCTTCGGGTTTCAGCTCTTCTAAAGATTGCTGATACATGTTACATAATAGAAGAAAAACGCCGTCATCGTACAGCTCCAGAGTGTAGATGTCTGCAGAACCTTTTAAAGTATCGGATTTCAGTATGTCATTGTCCACATTCATGGTTACATTGTTTAAGTAACAGGGTGTGGTATTGCTGGCATCCGACTGATACAATGTGCTGTCGGCAACAGAAGTTACCGTTTTGGCGCTGGCACATCCTGCCAGCATGGTAAATGACAGTAGTGTCGTAATCAAAATTGCTTTTAAATTTTTGGTTTTCATATAAATCCTCCCGGTAATCAAATATGTTGAAATTTACACTTCATTACCTATAACACTCAGAATAACAGCTTTCGGTTGCAATTGCTATAATATTTTTGAAAAAAAACTTTACGAAAAAAAAAACTTGGTGTATACTTAATCATACAATTCGAACAAATCATGCACTGGATTTTCTGAAAGTGAATTCCCAAAGGAAATTTATGATAAATAAAATGAGTTAGAGTAGAACGATGAATCATATTGATTGTTTTAATTAAGGAGAAAAATAATGAGAGAGAAGTATGAATCACTGGCTCTGGCAGATTTAAAGGAAATTGCCAAAGCAAGAGGAATCAAGGGAGTTTCCACCATGAAAAAGTCGGAAGTGGTGGAAGCGATGCTGGAAGAGGATAAGAGAAGCAAAATCAGTCCTGAGAAGCTTAGCGACACCCTTGACAGCGGGGAAACGGCAAGCGGGATTTTAGAGGTTATGCCTGACGGATTCGGTTTTATCCGCTGTGCCAACTATCTTCCGGGAGAAAATGATGTTTATGTGGCGCCCAGCCAGATTCGCAAATTCAATTTAAAGACCGGAGATATTGTGGAAGGAAACACCAGAGTAAAAACCCAGAATGAAAAGTTTTCCGCATTACTATATGTTAAGAAGATTAACGGCTATCATCCTTCGGAGGCGGCCAGAAGATACAGCTTCGAGGATATGACCCCGATTTTTCCCGACGAGAGAGTGAAGTTAGAAACGCCGGGAGCCAGCGTTGCCATGAGGATTATGGATTTGATGAGTCCTGTAGGTAAGGGACAGCGTGGTATGATCGTGTCCCCCCCCAAGGCAGGTAAGACAACCTTATTAAAGGAAGTGGCAAAATCCATCAAAAAGAATAATCCGGACATGCATCTGATCATTCTTCTGATCGATGAAAGACCGGAGGAGGTTACGGATATCAGAGAGGCCATTGAAGGCCCCAATGTAGAGGTTATCTATTCTACCTTTGATGAACTGCCTGAGCATCACAAGAGAGTTTCGGAAATGGTAATTGAGCGCGCAAAGCGATTAGTTGAGCACAAAAAAGACGTAACCATACTTTTGGACAGCATTACTCGTCTTACAAGGGCTTATAACTTAACGGTGCCCCCCAGCGGACGTACCTTATCAGGCGGTCTTGATCCGGCGGCGCTTCATATGCCCAAGAGATTTTTCGGAGCGGCCAGAAATATGAGGGAAGGCGGCAGCCTGACCATTCTTGCCACAGCCCTTGTGGAAACCGGCAGCAAGATGGACGACGTTATTTATGAAGAATTTAAGGGAACCGGCAATATGGAAATGGTTCTGGACAGAAAGCTTTCGGAAAAACGTGTATTCCCGGCAGTGGACATTCCCAAATCCAGCACCAGAAGAGAGGATCTGCTTTTAAACGAAGAGGAGCTGCAGGCCATCAACATTATGAGAAAAGCCTTAAACGGTCTGAAGCCGGAGGAAGCCGTAGAAAAGATTCTGGATATGTTCGCACGGACCAGGACCAACAGGGAATTTGTGGATATGGTTCAAAAAATCAAGTTTTTCTGAAAAATAACTTGCATGAGTGTAAAAACTATGCTACACTTATAAAGCTGTTTGTGAAAAAATCATTGATATTTTATATAGAGAGGTGAAATTATGAAAGAAGGAATCCATCCTAACTATTATCAGGCGACTGTAACCTGCAACTGTGGTAATACATTCGTAACCGGTTCAACAAAAGAGGATATTCACGTTGAAATCTGTTCCAAATGCCACGCATTCTACACAGGTCAGCAGAAAGCAGCGCAGGCTCGTGGACGTATTGATAAATTCAATAAGAAATACGGCGTTCAATAATCATGTGATTAAAAGGGTTGAGATTTCACGTCTCAACCTTTTTCTTTTTGACAACCACCTATCAGGAGGCATTTATGGCAGAAAAGACAAATAAACGCTATTGCGGAATCGGCGGTCAGGCGGTTCTGGAAGGCGTTATGATGAAAAATAAGGATAAATACGCGGTTGCGGTCAGGAAGCCCGATGGAAATATAGAGATTAAGGTTGATGAGTACAAGGCAAGTTCAGGAAATCATAAGCTTTTTAAGCTGCCCTTTATCCGCGGCGTGTTTAATTTCTGGGATTCTCTTGTGTTAGGCACCAGATGTTTAAATTATTCCGCTTCCTTTTATGAGGATGAGGAAAAGGATGAGACTGTGGCGGATAAGGCTGTCAACAAGGTTTCAGGAGGGAACAGCGAAGGAGTGTTCAGCTTTTTAACGGTGGCACTTTCTGTGGTAATTGCCATTGCCCTGTTTATGGTTCTGCCTTATTACTTGGCGGATTTATTGAAGGTTTATATCAGAAACGATTCTCTTCTGGCGCTGTTAGAGGCTGTTATCCGTATTGCTATATTTTTAATTTATGTGACCGCCATTTCCCTTATGAAGGATATACGCAGAGTTTATATGTATCACGGCGCGGAGCATAAATGTATTAACTGCATTGAGCGTGGAAGAGAGTTGAATGTGGAAAATGTCCGCAAGTCTTCCAGACAGCATAAAAGATGCGGAACCAGTTTTCTTCTTTTTGTGGTTTTTATCAGTGCGGTGCTGTTTTTCTTTATCCGTGTGGACAGTCCCCTTTTGCGTGTGGGAATCAGGATTCTGCTGATTCCTGTAATTGCGGGCATCGCTTATGAGATTATTCGTCTTGCGGGTAAAAGCGATAATTTTTTGGTAAGCATTTTATCGGCGCCGGGGATGCTTTTACAAAAGCTGACAACCAAAGAGCCGGATGATGATATGATTGAGGTTGCCATTGCGTCTGTAGAGGCGGTTTTTGACTGGAAACAGTATTTTAAAGAGACCTTTCATTATGATGTGGACGATGCGGCAAAGGTTATGAAGGAGTCGGAGAAGGTTTCCAGGGAACTGGAAGAGGAAGCATGAGATACGATGAACTTTATTTATATGGAGTAAAGCAGCTGGAGGAAGCGGGAATTGCTGAAGCGAAGCTGGACGCCAGACTGCTTTTGGAATATGTGTGCGGCACGGACAGGAACACCCTGTTAGCCCATCCGGAGCTTTTGATGGAAAAAGAACAGGAAGAGAGTTATGTAAACTGCATTAAAAAACGCAGGGAGCACATTCCGTTACAGCACATTACCGGCATTCAGGAATTTATGGGACTTGAGTTTTATGTAAACCAAGATGTATTGATTCCCAGACAGGATACGGAAATACTGGTGGAAGAGGTTATGCCCCATGTCCATGACGGTATGAGCATTCTGGATGTATGTACCGGTTCGGGATGTATTTTAATCAGCCTGCTGCAATATTCCAATGACTGCGGGGGAGTGGGTCTTGACATTTCGGAAAAAGCCCTTGAGACTGCCGGCAGAAACGCAGAAAAAATTCTGGGTAAAAAAGATATGAGGGTTCTGATGGAGAATCCTTTTCCCGTTCAGAATGAAATTCATTTTGTGCAGGGAGATTTATTAAAGCCTTTGGATGTGGCAACACTATCTGAGGACAGAACTGGAAACGGTGCAAAAGGTAATGAGGCGGAAATCAGTTTTGATATTATTGTAAGTAATCCGCCTTATATTCCCACAGAAGCGATTGCCGGTTTGGATCCGGAGGTGTCGGTTCATGAGCCTTTTATGGCCCTCGACGGCAGAGAGGACGGTCTGTATTTTTACAGAAAGCTCGTAGAGGATTCAAAAAAATATCTGACCCGGGGCGGTATGCTGTTTTTTGAAATCGGATATGACCAGGGAGAAGCGGTATCCCGGCTTTTGAAGGATGCGGGTTATGTGGATATAGAAATAAAAAAAGATTATGCAGGTCTGAATCGGGTAGTATTCGGAACCTTTTTGGAGGATTAAAATGTTTGATAAGCTGGAAGACCTTATAGGACGATATGAAGAATTAATGGGGCTCTTAAATGAGCCGGGCGTTGCCAATGACCAGAAGAGATTCAGGGAACTGATGAAGGAGCAGAGTGATCTAACGCCTATTGTGGAGGCTTACAAGGAATATAAAAAGCGGAATCAGGATGTGGAGGATTCCCTTGTCATGCTGGAGGAGGAATCCGACGAGGACATGAGGGAAATGCTCAAGGAAGAGCTGAACGACGCCAAAAAGTCTATTGAGGAATTGGAGCAGAAGTTAAAAATTCTTCTGCTTCCTAAGGATCCTAATGATGATAAAAACGTCATTGTGGAAATCCGTGCCGGCGCCGGCGGGGATGAAGCCGCTCTCTTTGCGGCGGAGATTTACCGCATGTATGTCCACTATGCAGAGAGCAGACGCTGGAAGATAGAGCTTGCAGAGTGTGAGGAAATCGGTATCGGCGGTATGAAAAACGTGACCTTTATGGTAACGGGACAGGGAGCCTATTCCGTATTGAAATATGAAAGCGGTGTCCACAGGGTGCAGCGTGTGCCGGAAACCGAGTCGGGAGGTCGTATCCATACCTCAACCATTACCGTAGCGGTTATACCGGAAGCGGAAGAGGTGGATGTGCAGATTGATGAAAAGGATATCCGCATTGATGTTATGCGTGCCTCCGGTAACGGCGGACAGTGTGTCAACACAACGGATTCGGCTGTCAGACTGACTCATTTTCCTACAGGAATCGTGGTTTATTCCCAGACGGAAAAATCCCAGCTGCAGAACAAAACAAAGGCCTTTGCACTTTTACGGGCAAAGCTTTATGATATTGAATGCCAGAAGGCTCATGACGCCGAGGCGGAAGCGCGCCGGAGTCAGATCGGAACGGGAGACCGCTCCGAAAAAATCAGAACCTACAATTTCCCGCAGGGCAGGGTAACGGACCACCGCATTAACCTGACCTTATATAAGCTTGATAAGATTATGAACGGGGATATTCAGGAAATTCTGGATGCGTTGATTGCTGCGGACCAGGCGGCGAAGCTGGCGAAGATGAATGAAGGCTAGATAAGAGAACGGGCGCTGTTATATATAGTGCCCGTTTTATTTTATGTATGAATAGCTGTAAATGATTGTACGTTTTTTATATTGGTTGGACAGAATGAAATAACGAAAAAACGTCAATAAATTTATCTTAATTCTATTGACAAAGGAAAAGTGATTCTTTATAATGCACATAAAAGCAGAAGAGAGATATTGCTTTGTGTGAAAATCTCAGTTCCGTTCGGGGACTTGATATACCGGTTTGTCCGGTTCCGGCGATTCAGCCATATTT
>CAZDRM010000113.1:0-7764 GCA_964507745.1 uncultured Lachnospiraceae bacterium | reverse complement strand
GTGCCGCTACGCTTTTGAAGAGCGGAAGCGTGTCCCTGAAACAAATATAAGCTTTGCCATAAAAGCTACCGCCCCGCCCTGTTGATTTCCCGCCCTCTTTCTTTTCCCGACCCCCCCGCCAATTCCCCTTCTTTCAAGGAACTTTATTGAATTTATCCCCCCGATATGTTAAATTTATTACTGTAGAAAATTGGAAAAATTTGCCAATTTTCCGGCCAAACCGGAGGAATTCATATGATACGCAAATACGAGGAACAGAATGTATATGAGGCTCTGCAAAAACGCCTAAAACTAATTTTTGAAGAATTTGATAATATCTATATCTCCTTCTCAGGAGGAAAAGACAGCGGCCTGTTACTAAACCTGGTACTGGACTTTAAGCGGAAATATTACCCTGAAAAGAAAATCGGAGTTTTCCATCAGGATTTCGAAGCCCAGTACACAGTAACAACGGAATACATAGAAAGAACCTTTGAAGCAATCAAGGATGAAGTGGAACCCTACTGGGTCTGCCTGCCCATGGCAACAAGGACTGCTCTGAGCAGCTATGAAATGTACTGGTATCCGTGGGATGATCATAAAAAAGACGCTTGGGTCAGAAAAATGCCCCAAAAGGATTATGTCATCAATCTGGAAAACAACCCCATTACTACCTACCGCTATAAAATGCACCAGGAGGACCTGGCAAAACAGTTCGGAAGATGGTACCGCATTTCCCATCGTAACAGAAAGACAGTCTGCCTTCTGGGTATGCGCGCAGATGAATCCCTCCAGAGATATAGCGGATTCTTAAACAAGAAAAACGGATATAACGACCAGTGCTGGATCAGCAAACAGTTTAAAGATGTCTGGACAGCTTCTCCTTTATATGACTGGTCTTTAGATGATGTGTGGCATGCCAATTACTTGTTTGAGTATGACTATAACAAGCTTTATGATTTATACCATATGGCGGGGCTGAAAGTGACCCAGATGAGGGTGGCTTCGCCTTTTAATGATTATTCCAAGGATTCCCTGAATCTGTACAGAGTGTTGGACCCGGAAATCTGGGCAAAGCTGGTGGGACGGGTCAGAGGCGCCAATTTTGCCTGTATTTACGGAAGAACCAAAGCTATGGGCTATCGGAATGTAACGCTGCCGGAAGGACACACATGGGAATCCTATACGCGGTTTCTTCTTGATACTCTGCCAAAGAGGCTTCGAAATAATTATGTAAAAAAATTCAATACATCCATGAGTTTCTGGCATAAAACAGGAGGCGGACTGGAGGAGGAAACCATTGAGGAGCTTTTGGATCACGGATACCGTATCAGGAGAAACGGTGTTTCCAATTATACTCTGACAAAGAAAACGCGGGTAATTTTTGTGGAAAAGATTCCCGATAACACGGATGATATTAAGACCACAAAGGATATTCCCAGCTGGAAGAGAATGTGTTACTGCATTTTGAAAAATGACCATGTATGCAGATTTATGGGATTTGGCCTTACAAGGGAGCAGCAGAAACGCATTGATGTCATTAAATGGAAATATAAAAGTGTGGAGGATATAAATTATGGAGTATAAAAGTCCTGTTTACGGGATTATTGCTGTGCCCATAGAAAAAATCAGAGCAAATACCTATAATCCCAATGCGGTTGCACCCCCTGAAATGAGGCTGCTGTATGAAAGCATCAAGGCTGACGGTTATACAATGCCTATTGTATGTTATTATGTTAAAGAGGAAGATATTTATGTGATTGTAGACGGTTTCCACCGTTACAGAATAATGAAGGAGCATGAGGATATCTACGAAAGAGAAGGCGGCATGATGCCCGTTTCGGTCATTGATAAATCCTTAGACCAGAGAATGGCAAGCACTATCCGGCATAACCGGGCAAGGGGAAGTCATGATGTGGATCTGATGAGTAATATTGTAAAGGAGCTTCACGAACTGGGACGTAGTGATTCCTGGATTTCCAAGCATCTGGGTATGGACAAGGATGAAATACTCAGGTTAAAACAGATTACAGGGCTTGCAGCATTGTTTAAAGATGTGGAATTCGGCAGGGCGTGGAGCCCGGTGGAGAGTGAAGCGAAGAAGAATGAGCCGTCAGGAAATAAAACAAAGAGAAACAAGCCGTCCGAAAGTGTAACGGAGGAAGACAAGCTTGAAAATGATGCAGAGAAAGAGATTCGGGAAGATGACTGACTGCTTTAGTGTGTTGTTGAAATAAGAAGGGATTAATGTTATAATTACAAAGATGCTATGCGGTAAAAATAGCGGGTGTATTGCATGAAAAATCACGGAGGGGAAAATCGATATGAAAAGTAACCAAAATTCCATACATTCTGTTAAAGTAAAAATTTGTCTGCTGGTGGATTTTGCAGTAATCCTGATGGGAATTCTGATGATGATTAATTATTCGCCAAATGTCAAAAGGCAAGTCGAGGGGATTACCGAGAATTACATGGGTGATTTAGCAGTTGCTTATGGAAGTACTTTGGACAACCAGATTAAGACTAACGATGGAAAGACTGGAACTGCTCTCGGTACCGACAATCTTTCTTTAAAACTGGAAGACGGTGGTATGAAAGGTATAGAATCCAGTTATGTTTATGTGGTTTCTGCAGGCGGCAGCATGCTTTATCATCCCAATGGCAATACAATTGGTAAAGGCGTTGAAAGTGCGGAAGTAAAGCAGATCTGCGCGGATCTGTCAGCCGGGAAAGAAGTGGAAAACCAGGTAATTTCCTATGAGTATGAAGGAAAGACAAAATATGCATCGGTCTATATCAGTACATATGGAGAATTTGTTCTTGTTGTTACGGCAGATCAGGATGAAGTTTTTGCACCGGTAACCAGAATCAACATAATCGGGATCATAGGCCTGGTTGTAACAACCATTGCATTTTCCATATTTGGTTTCATACGTGCATCTATGATAGTAAAACCGATTCAGCTTATGACCGGTCTGGCTATGAAGCTTTCGGAGATGGACTTTACAGAGGACGAAAACCAGAAAAAGCTTAATAAGAGCAAGGATGAAATCGGCGATATGAGCCGGGCAATTTCCATTATGAGAAACGAACTGGTGGATATGGTGGAAAAAATCAAGGGAGAAAGCGTAACCCTCATGAATGCCGCTAACGACTTGAACGGCAGTGCGGCGGAAACCACAAACACCATGGAACAGGTGGAAACTGCTGTGAATGAAATTGCTCAGGGAGCAACATCTCAGGCGGAAGAAACTCAGGCTGCTACTGAAAATGTAGTGACAATAGGCAGTATGATAGAAGACACCAATGATGTGGTAAACGCATTGGTGGGACACGCATCTAAAATGAAGGAATCCGGCAGACATGCCAAGGAAATTCTCGATGAACTGGATCAGGTCAACCAAAAGACCGAGCAGTATATAGATGTTATTGCAAAGCAGACCAATACCACCAATGAGTCCGCGCGCAAGATCAGCGAAGCGGCAAGCATGATTACGGAAATTGCAGAAGAAACCAATCTTCTTTCCTTAAACGCTTCCATTGAGGCGGCAAGAGCAGGAGAGCAGGGAAGAGGTTTTGCGGTTGTGGCCTCTCAGATTCAGAAGCTGGCAGAGCAGTCCAATGAATCTGCAAAACAGATAGGCGATATCATATCCGAATTGTTGACCGACTCCGAAAAAGCAGTTGAAATAATGGCGGATGTAAAATCCAGCATGCAAGAACAGAGTGAGCATGTTGAGCGGACGGGCAAGGCATTCGGGGAAATTCAGGACGGGGTTGACAGCTCCATAGAAGGCATGGATCTGATATCCGGAAAGACCAAGCAGATGGATGTGGCGAGAAGCAGGGTTATTGATGTTGTACAGAGCCTTACCGCAATTGCGGAGGAGAATGCGGCAAGCACAGAGGAGACATCCGCTTCCGTAACGGAGGTTTCCGCAATTGTCACAGGTATTTCCGAAAAATCTGAAGAACTTAAAAGAGTGGCAATGGAATTGGAAAAGAGCATGAGCATATTTAAGGTGTAATTGGGGAAATGTTGCAATATAAAATGCCGGCCTGATAAAAGAGGCATTAACAGAATATTAAGAAAACAGGTAAAACAATGGTAAATTTAGTTATTGCGTTAGAATGTTTTGGCATATGCCTGATTGTTATAGCGTTGCTCCTTCTGATGAACGGGGATGGAGCCAGAGAACAGAAGATGCTGATCATAATTATGTGCGGCTCACTGGTACAGAATTTAGGCTATTTATTGGAGTTGACCGCTTCTACAGTGGATACTGCCATGGCGGGAGTGACTGTAGAAAATGTGGGTTCTGCCTTTGTACCTCTGTGTTATTGCTGGTTTCTTTATATATATTGTTCTATTACTCCGCCCACAAAGCTTTTAAGGGTTCTTTGTGCAGTCAGTCTCTTTATTCTGCCCACGGTATTTTTTAACTGGAACGGACTATTTTACAAAGATGTCCAGTGGGTGGCGGCTGCCAATGGATTTTATCATGTCAGCATTACTTATGGTCCGCTGTATGTATTTTTTCTGTTCAGCCGTATCATCATTCCCTTTATCCTTTGTATATTTACCTTGGTAAAGGCCATCTACGAGTGTTCGGATCAGAAGGTCAGCCGTCAGTATTGGACGATTCTCGGAATTTCTACTTTTCCTGTCATGATGCTGCTGGCCTATGTATTCAAATTGATAAATGTATTTGACTTTACGCCGGTAACGCTGGCTATATCCATGTCCATGGTGGTCATTGTGGTCTGGAGCCGTCGTAACTATGATTTCCGTCATCTGGCGGCGGAGAAGGTTCTGGAGAGCATGGGAGACGGCGTAATCGCACTGGATGACCATGACCGGCTGGTCAGCTATAACAGGGCGGCGGCAAATATTTTTACCCATCTGCCTGACCATAAGCTGGGAGAGAATATCCGGGTAGTGGAGGGCTTTCGTGAGGAAATGCTTAATGAGAATGTTCCACAGAGCTTTTCCATTAACGAACAGCATTATGAAAGTCACAGCAAGCATATTGTAGATGAAAACGGTAAGATACAGGGCTGCGTTATATTAATTCTGGATATGACCGATATAAAGGCTTATATCAACGAAATTAAGCGGGTGCGGCATCAAGCGGAGAAGGCCAGTATTGCAAAAAGCGAATTTCTTGCCAATATGTCCCACGAGATACGTACTCCGATGAATGCCATTATCGGACTGAATGACATTATCATGGAGGAATGCGAGGATACTGAGATTTATTCCCATGCCAAGGATGTGCAGTCAGCAGCTAAAAATCTGCTGGCAATCATTAATGACATTTTGGACCTGTCCAAGGTGGAAGCGGGCAAAATGGAATTGGTCTATGAAGATTATTACATAAAAATTATGACAAATGAAATCATGGCAATGATGGATATGGCAGCTTCCCAGCGAGGGCTGCTCTTAAAGTATGAGATAGATGAAACAATTCCTTGCTGCTACAGCGGCGATGATGGCAGGATTAAACAGATTTTGCTCAATATCCTCAATAATGCCATTAAATTTACACAGAAAGGATATGTGCATGCATATATTACCGGGAAACCCGGAAGAAATGCAGATGAGGAAACGCTTATTTTCCATATAGAGGATACCGGCTGCGGTATTAAGGAGAAAGATCTCGACAAGATATTTGAAGATTTCCGGCAGGTGGATTCCAAACGGAACCGGAGCGTGGAGGGTACCGGACTGGGGCTTGCAATCGTGAAGCATTTGGTAGAGCTGATGGAGGGTACCATACAGGTGGATAGCACCTACGGCAAAGGAACAAAGGTTACGATTACGATTCCCCAGAAGATCGTAGACAGGCGTCCGGTTTCAGAAACGCCAGAGGAGGCTCCACAGATAGAACAGAAAATTACGGATAGCTTTACTGCGCCCGGTGTGAAAGTGCTGATTGTGGATGATAATGTAATTAATCGTAAGGTTGCCAGAAACTTCCTCAAAAATTATGCCTTTGATCTGAGTGAGGCGGAAAGCGGGCCGGAAGCTGTGGAACTGGTGCGTGCTACTCGTTATGATATTATCTTTATGGATCATATGATGCCTGGCATGGATGGTGTTGAGGCGGCAGAAATCATCCGCAGGGACTGTGGCGAAAATGGAGCAGCTCCTGTTATGGTGGCATTGACCGCCAATGCCATGGAAGGAATGAGGGAATATTTTCTGGAGTGTGGTTTTCAGGATTTTATATCCAAACCTCTTGACAGGAAAGAGATGAACCAGCTTTTACTGCGCTGGGTGCCGGAAAAATACAGACAGATGAATAACGAAGAGGAGGAATCCAGACCGCTGGATCCTGCGGCGTTTCAGATTGACGGAGTGGATATGGATGCCGCAATGAAATACTATTCCGGCAATGAAGAGGGCTTTATCGAGCTGCTGGAGCTTTATTGTACGGATGGCAAACGCAAGACGGAGCTTTTAAGCAAACTTGTACAATCAGATATTTTACAATACCAGATAGAGGTGCATGGGCTTAAAAGCGCATCAGCCAATATCGGAGCTATGGACGTCTCGGCTATGGCTCGTGAGCAGGAAAATGCTGCTGCACAGGGGGATAAAGAGTTTATTGCAGGGCAGTTTCCGGTAATGCTGGCAGAATATGAGACTCTTTTGACGAATATCGAGCAGTTTTTGGAAGGTTACAGACAGGAGAAGGGTCCCAAAGAAAAACTTTCCCGTTTGTCCATACAGGAACTGAGGGAACAGACAGCGTCTGCGTTGGAAAATCTGAAGCATTTTCGGTCCAGAGAGTGTGCGGAAATAGTGGATGAAATACTGCTCCATGAACTGCAGGAGGATGCAGAGGAAAGACTTTTACAAATAAGGGAACAACTGAGATTATATGAAGATGATAATGCGGAAGAACTGCTGGGGCAGCTTCTGAGCATACTTGAAAGGGAGGAAGAATAAAATGAGCCAAATGGGAAGTGGAGGTTCTAAAAAGCGCATTTTAGCAGTGGATGATACTGCAATTTTCTTGACACGGATTTCCAATACGTTGGGGAATGATTATGACGTGATTACTGTCAACTCGGGTACCAGGGCTTTGAAATATCTAGAGCAGGAGAAACCTGACCTTATTCTGTTGGATGTTCAGATGGGGCAAAAGGACGGTATTGAGACGTTGGAAGAGATACGTGCTATGAAAGACCGGGCGGATATACCTGTTATCATGCTTACCGGTGTGGAGGATAAGGAGATTGTTTTAAAGAGCGCTAAACTGGGGATTTGTGACTACATACTGAAGCCTTTTAGTTCCGAAAAGCTTCTTGACAGGATCCGTCTTGTCTTGGCACAGCAGGAACAAAAGGGCATGGGTTCATAATATGGAGAGGTGATTTGTAAGATGAATACTGCTATGGCAAAAGAGGAACTTGTGCAGATACTTGATCAGGCGGTTCAGGATGTAACGGAACGTACTGCAGGCGTACAGCTGCACCAGGGAGGCCAGCTGCCGGGGGAAGACCTCTGTACGGTTCAGATTACTTTTGATAAAGGATTTTACACCAGCCTTACTCTTTGTGCTGATACCGGTCTGCTGTACAAAATGGCATGTAATTCTTTTCATGAAGATGCGGTCAGTCCCGAGGATGTGGAGGAGTTTAGCAAGGAATATTTTAATGTGTTATGTGGTAGGATAGCCGGGGCTATGTTTCGGGCCACACAGGTTCCGGCTCATTTTGGTCCGCCTGTGTTTTATCACGGGCGTTATGAGCCCGAGGGGCGTGAGGTACAATTTG
>CAZDRM010000112.1:1559-7768 GCA_964507745.1 uncultured Lachnospiraceae bacterium | reverse complement strand
ATGCAGTACTTATATTCAGACGGCGATTTATATAATTTCATGGATTCCGAGACCTTCGAGCAGATTGCCTTAAATCAGGATGAGATTGGCGATGCCATGAAGTTTGTAAAAGAAAATGAAATGGTAAAAATGTGTTCCCATAATGGTAGCGTATTTGCAGTAGAACCGCCGTTGTTTGTTGAATTGGAAATTACGGATACAGAGCCCGGATTTAAAGGCGATACGGCAACCGGCGCTACAAAGCCTGCCATCGTTGAGACCGGAGCACAGGTTCTTGTACCTTTATTTGTTAATCAGGGGGACAAGATTAAGATCGATACCAGAACAGGTGAGTATTTATCCCGTGTTTAATATGCAGCAAATGTAAGTGTATATCATAATATCAGAGCTTTAGGCAATAGGTACAAATCTATTGCCTTTTTCTTTTCCGAATTCCGGAACAAATCTAAATGAAGTCTGAAACAAATCAAAAAAGACTCAAAGACAAATCTAAAGCAAATCGAAAGGAAATCATTAGGTATGGAAGAAAATAATTTTAATGAATTTACAGCACAGTTAAAAAAAGCATTATATCAAAAATTGGGAAAGGAGATTCGGCTTGATATTCATGAGACTGTTAAGAACAATGGAGTGACTTACCGTGCACTAGCAATTCTCAGAGATGGATGCAATGTTTCGCCTAATATCAGAATTGACGGATTTTACCACTCTTACAGGGAGGGCGTCAGTCTGGATAAAATTGTTGCCGGGATTCTGGAAATTTACCAATACAGCAAACGTGAAAAAATAGACCTCTCATTTTTTACGGATTTTGAAAGGGCAAAGGAGCATATTTTGTTTAAGGTAATAGGATTTGAACATAATAAGGAAAGGCTGAAAGAAATTCCCCACTTCAAATTTCTGGACCTGGCTCTGACATTTTATCTTGGGGTTGACCTGGTGGAACAGGAAGGAAGCAATGCATCTGTACAAATAGAAAGAGAGCATCTGAAACTGTGGGATATAGATGAAGGAAGCCTGTATGACATTGCCATGAAAAATACCCTTCAAAAGATGCCTGTACGGTGTCAGACAATCTGTGATGTTATTCTGGAGATGCTGGAGAAGGACGGAATCAGACCGGACCAGAAAGCCATAGATGAATTTAAGGAAAAGACGGACCGGATGCCCATGTATGTACTGAGCAATCCTAAAAATTATTTCGGAGCAGCGGTAATCTATTATCCGGGAATTCTCAAACAATTAGGAGAGAGGCTGAAGAGTAATCTGATCATTCTGCCCAGCAGCGTCCATGAAATCATTATTGTGCCTGCCAATGGAAACGAAGATAAAGAAGAATTAAATGCAATGATTACCGACATCAACATTCATCAGGTAGCAGCAGAGGAAGTATTATCGGATCATATGTATTATTATGATCTAGAAAAGGATGAACTGAGGATGCCCTCTTAGTAAAATACTAAATAATTAAGAAACGCCAGGCTGGGCCACAGATAGATTCTTCAAGCCCGGCCGCAGCGTTTCGCACCTGCCTGTTTTTAAAATATGGATATTTTATGAAATAACCCTAACAATCTTGTCAAATTATGTGTTTTATGCTATGATATACGAGTTGTAACATTTTTGTAATATATTTGTACCCGTAGTTTAACGGATAAAACAGCTGATTCCGGTTCAGCCGATGGGGGTTCGATTCCTCTCGGGTACATCTGGCGAAAATGCAAAGAAAGGATAAAAGAATGAGTGATATGCCCAAGAAACCAATAGATGGCTTAAATGGTTTGATAGAAAAGATAAAAACAGATGAAAAAGTACGTTATGGAGTAATCGGCGGTGTGCTTGCATTGCTTTTGCTCATCATTATTATTGTATGTGTGTCCTGTTCCGGACGTGAAGATGAACAGGAGAATCCAGAAAGCGATGTTTCGGTTCCGGAAAATGTTCCGGGAACGGAGCAGCCGGGGACATCAGAGGAAAGTGCTGATGACGCTATCCGTCAGCTGGTGGATACTTATTATAAAGCTCTTGAGACAGGTGATTCTGCTACCATAGTCGCTGTAAAGGCTAATGTTACCGAGGAAGAAAAGATGCGTCAGGAAATAAAGGCGCAGGATATCGAGCATATAGATAGTGAAGTGGTTTTCATTAGACCGGGTGTGACAGATGGAACTTATGTCGTATTTGTATATACTAATACGAAGTATGTGAACATAGAAACAATGGCGCCGGGATTCTCGGCAACCTATGTTTCTACAAGGGAAGACGGAAGCCTGTATCTTGACAGCAGTGTGGATGAAACAATCAAGGAATATGTGGTACAGGTCGCTGCCGAGGAAGAAATTGCTAATTACTATGATCAGGTATTGACAAACTATACCAATGCACTTGCTGCAGACGCAGAGTTGAAACTTTATATAGAAAATCTGAATCAAAAGCTGGATGATGCAATAGCGGCAAGGCAGCAGGAACAGCAGGAACAGGCAAGTGCAGAGCAGCCGGCTCAGGAAGCTGCAGCAATGCCTGTTAATGAGACCGTTAAGACAACCTCCAAGGTGAATGTACGTGCTTCTGACAGTGAAAATGCAGATAGGCTGGGACAGGTTGATCTGGGTACTACCCTTACAAGATATGAAACGAGGGAGAATGGCTGGAGTAAGATTGATTACAACGGAAAGGAAGGATTTATAAAGTCCGAATATCTAGAAGTGCAGGGAACTAACGAAACAGCGGAAGCAGGCGGGCAGGCACAGCAGGAAGCACCTGCACAAGCTGATAATAATGCGGTGAGCGGTAAGGTAACGGCATCAAGTAGTGTAAGAGTGCGTTCGTCGGCTAATGATGCTTCTTCCGACAATATTCTCGGAACTCTTTATCCGGGAGAGAGCTGCGACCTGATTATGGAGCAAGCAGATGGTTGGTGTCGTGTGAAATACAATGGTAAGACAGGTTATGTGAAGACAGAATTTGTAGAAATTCATTAAAAAGTAAAATACGGGAGCTGTTGTGGACAGGAAGGCTTGTGTAAGTTTTCTGTCTGCAGCAGCTTTCTTTTAAAATGAAGGAGGAATTTTTATGGCAAAGTTGAAAGTGGGTATTTTGGGAGCAGGAAGGATTGCGGCTATTATGGCAGATACCATTTCCAAGATGAAAACAGCGGAGTGCTATGCCGTGGCATCTAGAAGCATGGAAAAGGCGTTAGAGTTTGCTTCGCTCCATAAAGTGACAAAACCCTTTGGCAGCTATGAAGAAATGTTAAATGACAAAGATTTGGAACTGGTCTATATTGCCACACCACATCCTTTTCATTTTGAACAGGCAAAAATGTGTATTGATGCGGGTAAGCCTGTCCTCGTAGAGAAGCCTTTTTGTGTCAATGCAAAAGAAGCGGAAGAGTTGCTTGCTTATGCAAAGGAAAAGAAAGTATTTATTTCCGAGGCTATGTGGATTCGTTATATGCCCATGTATGAAACAATTTTGAAGCTTCTAAAGAGTGGCGTTATCGGTGAACCCAGAATGATCACAGCCAATCTTGCCTATCCCATGCTTCATAAGGAACGTTTGTTAAAACCGGAATTAGCAGGCGGCGCACTTTTGGATGTGGGAATTTATCCTTTGAATTTTGCGGATATGGTAAACAAATCCCCTATAAAGGATATCCAGTCTGTTGCAGTTATGACGGCTGATGGAGTGGATGCCCATGACAGTATAACCATCCGGTATGAGGACGGTAGCATGGCAGTTTTAAACACATCCATGCAGACAGTCAGTGACAGGAAGGGTATCATCCAGGGGACAAAGGGTGTGATGATTATTGAGAATATCAATAATTTTGAATCCATAGCGGTATATGACCAGAATTATAAAAGGATTTCCTTCAAAAAGGCTCCAAAACAGATCAGCGGTTATGAGTATGAAATAGAGGCGTGTAAAAAGGCCTTGAAGCGCAGAAAGAAAGAGTGCGACCAGATGCCCCATGATGTCATTATGAAAATGATGAAACAGATGGACCTGATCAGGGAACAAATTGAACTTGTTTATCCTTTTGAGAAGGAATAGGTCCTATGCATCGTACAAAAACATTGTAATTATCCCTTTTTGGAAGAGTTTCCAGCGTTTTTTGGTAAAATTGTATAAATTTTCAATAAAAATTTTTGGGTATTCTTTTAAAATTTTTTCTTGTCCATATAAGGGGGACGTTATATAATAAAACTTGGGCAAAAAAGCTCGTATGGTATATTTTAACAAGAAGGAGGACATCATCAATGTCATATGTAGACGAGGTATACAGCCTGGTTGTGGAAAAGAATCCCGCTCAGCCGGAATTCCATCAGGCGGTAAAAGAGGTTTTAGAATCTCTGAGAGTAGTAATTGAAGCAAATGAGGAAGCATACAAAAAGGACGCTTTACTGGAGAGAATTTGTACTCCCGAGCGTGTAGTTATGTTCCGTGTTCCCTGGGTGGATGATAAGGGACAGGTTCAGGTAAATAACGGTTTCCGTGTACAGTTCAACAGTGCAATCGGACCCTACAAAGGAGGCTTGAGATTCCATCCTTCCGTAAACTTAGGTATTATCAAGTTCTTAGGCTTTGAGCAGATTTTCAAGAATTCCTTAACAGGACTTCCTATCGGCGGCGGTAAGGGCGGATGCGATTTCGACCCTAAAGGCAAATCCGACAGAGAGGTTATGGCATTCTGCCAGAGCTTTATGACAGAGCTTTACAGACATATCGGAGCTGATACAGACGTACCTGCCGGAGATATCGGTGTAGGCGGAAGAGAAATCGGCTTTATGTTCGGTCAGTATAAGAGAATCCGTGATACATATGAAGGCGTGCTGACAGGCAAAGGCCTGACCTACGGCGGTTCTTTAGCGAGAACAGAAGCAACCGGCTATGGTCTGTTATACTTAACAGAAGAAATGTTAAAGTGCAACGGCAAGGATATCGCAGGTAAGACAATCGCAGTTTCCGGCGCAGGTAATGTTGCAATCTACGCAATCCAGAAAGCACAGCAGTTAGGCGGAAAACCTGTTACATGTTCCGATTCCACAGGCTGGATTTATGATTCCGAAGGTATTGATGTTGCTTTATTGAAAGAAGTAAAAGAAGTAAAGCGTGCACGTCTGACAGAGTATGCTGCTGCAAGACCCAGCGCAGAGTATCATGAAGGCAAGGGCGTATGGAGCGTAAAATGTGATATCGCACTTCCTTGTGCAACACAGAATGAGTTAAGCCTTGACGATGCAAAACAGCTGGTAGCTAACGGCTGCTTCGCAGTTGCAGAAGGCGCTAACATGCCTACAACCTTAGAGGCTACAGAGTACTTACAGAAAAATGGTGTTTTGTTCTGCCCCGGTAAAGCTTCCAACGCAGGCGGCGTTGCGACAAGCGCACTGGAAATGAGCCAGAACTCCGAAAGACTGAGCTGGACCTTCGAAGAAGTAGACGCTAAATTAAAGGGAATTATGGTTAATATTTTCCATAACCTGGATGATGCAGCTAAGAAATACGGCAAAGAAGGCGACTACGTAGCAGGCGCTAACATTGCAGGCTTCTTAAAGGTTGCTGAGGCTATGAAGGCTCAGGGTATTGTATAAGAAATTGCTTTTAAGATAAAGATTATGATGGAGAAGTCCTATAAACATTGCGTTTATAGGACTTTTACCTTTTAAAAGGCTGACATGACAATCAATTTCTGGTATAATCATTATGATTGGCATTTACTGCTTTTCGCAGGATAGGATAGAAGCAGAAGGGAAGAACGACAAAATGTTTAAAATAAATGTGAGGAACGGAAAACGAATCATTGCCCTGTTGGTATGTTTTTTGCTTCTCTTACCCAATAGTGTGGCATATGCGGCAGAACAGGAGAATAACAGGACGATAAAAGCGGGTGTTTTTTATTTTGACGGATACCATATGGAAGATGAGGACGGCCATCTTATGGGGTATGGTGTGGAATTTTTGGACCTTGTTTCCCAATATTCACACCTGAACTTTGTGTTTACCGGATATGACCAGTCATGGGAAGATATGCTTACTATGTTGGATAACGGAGAGATTGATGTGGTAACATCCGCAAGGAAAACGCCGGAGAGGGAGGCAAAATATGCATTCTCACTTCCCATTGGAAGAAACAGCACAATTCTGTCCGTCCGGGCAAATGACACCCGTCTGATTTCCGGCGATTATTCTACCTATAAAGGTAT
>CAZDRM010000112.1:0-1459 GCA_964507745.1 uncultured Lachnospiraceae bacterium | reverse complement strand
CTGTGGCAGTGGCAGATGTACAGGGCGATATGCCCATAGAGAAAGACCTTATAGGAGATGCCAGGGTTTTGAGCTATCCCACAAGGGAAGAAGCTTTGGAAGCTGTTCTTTCAGGAGATGCGGACGCCACGTATGTTTATACCTATACGGCGCAGTCATTTGTAAACAACGATCATACGGCTTCGCTGCAATTCCAAATGGTCAATTCCATGCGCTTTGACTTTAAAATGTACATCAGAAACAGCTGTGACCATGAGCTGATTACCATACTGAACAAATGTATCCATGAGATGCCGGATGATTCCATGAACAATATCATTACAACGTATACTGCCAACACGGCCGGAAATGTGTCACTGGGTCAGTACATGCGGGCTCATCCGGAAATTATAGCGCTTGTAGTATTTCTGTTTGCCGTGGGTATCGGTGTGATTATAACCTTTTGGCTGCGGGCGCGGTGGAAACAAAGAATCCTTGACACCACCGAACAGGCAAACCGGGAAATGGGAGAACAGCTTGCTATTGTTAACGCCCTAAGCCGCAATTATCTTGATGTTTATGCGGTCAATGCCCGGAGTGCGGCTGCCAGGATCATAAAAATTACCGACTATGATTCTGCCAAATTGGAACCGGATGATCAAAAAGAAATTTCTTATACAGAGATGCTTAACCAGTATATAAACGATAGTGTTTTTTCTGAAGACAGGGAGTATTTGACCGAGGCTCTTGCACTGGACAGAATCGTGGAAGAATTGAAGTCCGAGGCGGAATATTCCGGAACCTACCGGGTAATGGACAACGATGAGATACATACTTACCAGTTTACTTGCGTAACATACCTTGGAGAAGATGAAACAGCCGGAAATGTAGTGGACTTTTTCCTTGTGGGATTTTGGAATATCGACGAAATTGTCCGTAAGGAGCAGGAACAGAAGGCCATTTTGGAGGAGGCCCTTGCAGAAGCACAACATGCGAATATTGCAAAGACTACATTTTTAAACAATATGTCCCATGATATCCGGACGCCGATGAATGCCATTATCGGTTTTACATCCTTGGCGGTCACTCATGTTGACAATCAGGCTCAGGTAAAAAATTATCTTGGGAAAATTCTTACATCCAGCAAGCATCTGCTGAGTCTGATTAACGACATACTGGATATGAGCCGTATTGAAAGCGGAAAGGTCAAGATTGAAGAGGACGAGGCCAGTCTTCCTGAGATTTTGCATGATTTGAAGACCATTGTACAATCGGATGTCAAAGCAAAACAGCTTTCGTTCCATATTGATACGCTGGATGTTACAAATGAGACGATTATCTGTGACAAACTTCGCCTGAATCAGGTGCTGTTGAATATTCTCAGCAACGCCATGAAATACACCAGGTCCGGCGGAAGTGTCAGCGTGCGTATTATTCAGAAGGATGATGCACCGGAGGGATACGCCTCCTATGAGTTCCG
>CAZDRM010000111.1:0-7885 GCA_964507745.1 uncultured Lachnospiraceae bacterium | reverse complement strand
ATGTATTAAGAAGCATGTGGGAAAGAGGCTGGTCCTTTATTAAAAAGGCAGGCACGATTATCCTGCTGTCCACTATTGTCCTTTGGTTTTTGATGAATTACGGCTGGATAGACGGTTCCTTCGGCATGCTGGAGGCAGAGCAGCTTGACAGCAGCATTCTGGCAGCTATGGGCAGCGTGATTGCACCGCTTTTTGTACCTCTTGGTTGGGGCGATTGGAAAATGGCAGTTGCGGCAGTTACGGGATTGATCGCAAAAGAAAATGTGGTAGGTACCTTCGGCGTTCTCTTCGGATTTGCAGAAGTTGCGGAGGACGGAAGCGAAATCTGGGGACAGCTTGCAGGAAGCATGACACAGATTGCAGCATATTCCTTCCTGGTATTCAATCTCTTATGCGCACCCTGCTTTGCGGCAATGGGAGCCATTAAGCGGGAAATGAATAATGCAAAATGGTTCTGGTTTGCCATCGGTTACCAGACAGGGCTTGCATATCTGGTTTCCCTGTGTATTTTCCAGATTGGCAATCTGTTTGCAGCAGGAGCTTTCGGGATTGGAACGGTAGTGGCAATTCTTATCATCATCGGATTCGTTTATCTGCTGTTCAGACCTTATAAGGAAAGCACAACCTTAAAGGTAAATATGAAGAGCCTTGCTAAGGCGAGATAGAATTTTAAAAAGATGAAGCGGGAATCTGCATGATTTTCATGCAGGTTCCCTTTTTATACGATTAAAAAACAGATGGATGGAAAACTGTATAAAATGATTTTTCATAAAGAGGACTTTTTCATTCAAATGTGTTATGATTAAAAATTAGAACAATCAGCATATTTCCATATGGGAAATAGGATTGTTATAGCAGGAAAATGAAGTTTGCATAATAAAGAGGCATAACATGAGTGAAAAGAAAAAGGCAATGATAGCCATGAGCGGAGGCGTGGATTCCAGCGTGGCGGCATATTTAATGACAAAGGCGGGATACGACTGCATCGGGGTTACCATGAAGCTGTACAGCAATGAAGACATCGGCATGGAGCCGGGAAAGACCTGCTGCAGCTTAAGCGATGCAGAGGATGCAGGAGGCGTGGCACGTTCCTTTGGCATGCCCTTTTATGTGCTCAATTTTACTGATGATTTTGAAAAAGAAGTCATAAAACGGTTTGTAAATACCTATATAGAAGGCGGAACCCCCAATCCATGCATTGAGTGTAACCGCTATATGAAATTCCAAAGGCTGTTACAAAGAATGTATGAACTTTCATTTGACTATATTGTAACAGGGCATTATGCCAGAGTAGAGTATGATGAAGGCCTGGGGCGTTATCTCTTAAAGAAAGGGGTGGATGCGTCCAAGGACCAGAGTTATGTGCTTTATAATCTGACCCAGGAGCAGCTGTCCCATACTTTATTTCCCTTAGGAGAGTACCACAAAACAGAAATCCGGGACATTGCACAGAGAGAAGGCTTTGTCAATGCGGATAAGCCGGACAGTCAGGACATCTGTTTCGTGCCCGACGGCGATTATGCTCAGTTTATTGAGCGGTACTGTGGAAGAAGTTTTCCGGAAGGAGATTTTGTCAACGAAGAGGGAGAGGTTTTGGGCAGGCATAAAGGAATCATCAGATATACCATCGGTCAGCGAAAGGGGCTGGGACTGGCCCTGCCTGAATCTTTATATGTTTGTGAAAAAAGAATGGATGCCAATGAAGTGGTGCTGGGGAAAAATGAAAGGCTGTTTCATGATACGCTGGAGGCTTCGGATCTGAACTGGATTGCTTTTGAGGATGTGACCGAACCGGTCCGCTGTAAGGCAAAAATCAGGTATAAGCAAAAGGAAGCGGATGCGGTTATTGAAAAGACAGGAGAAGATAAAGTCAGAGTTAAGTTTGATGAGCCCCAGAGAGGCATTACCTGCGGACAGGCAGTGGTATTCTATGACGGGGATATTGTCCTCGGAGGCGGCAAGATCATAAAGTGAGGAAGCGAGGCAGAAGGATGAAGAGCTTAAGTGAAAGAACGGCAGGATTTACCGATTCGGTCATCAGAAGAATGACACGAGTGTCAAATCAATACGGAGCTATTAATTTATCACAGGGTTTTCCTGATTTTGAGCCTCCGGAGGAAATAACGGACAGGCTGAAAGAGGTGGCAAAGGAGGGGCCCCACCAGTATGCATTGACCTGGGGCGCGCAGAATTTCAGGGAGGCGCTGGCAGACAAACAGGAACACTTTTATGGAATGAAGGTTCATCCCAATCAGGAAATAGTTGTTACCTGCGGAAGCACGGAAGCCATGATGGCGGCCATGATGTCCGTATGCAATCCGGGAGATAAGGTTGTCATCTTCTCGCCCTTTTATGAAAATTATGGCGCGGATACGATTCTTTCAGGAGCGGAGCCCATTTATGTGCCTTTAAAGCCGCCTGCTTTTGAGTTTGACGGGAATGAATTGGAGGATGCCATAAAGCAGCCGGGAGTAAAAGCGCTTATTCTCTGCAATCCTTCCAATCCCTGCGGGAAAGTATTTACTTATGAGGAATTAAAGGTAATTGCGGAGCTTGCCATTAAATATGACATATATGTCATTACGGATGAAGTCTATGAGCATATTATTTATAAGCCCTTTGTTCATACATGCATTGCTATGCTGCCGGGGATGCGGGAGCGGACGATTATCTGCAATTCCCTGTCAAAGACCTATTCCATTACAGGCTGGAGGCTGGGATTTGTCATGGCTTCCCCGGAAATTACCGACAGAGTCAAAAAGGTCCATGATTTTCTGACGGTGGGCGCTGCGGCTCCATTGATGGAAGCGGCGGTTACAGGCCTGCGGTTTGGGGATTCTTATTATGAGGAACTACGGAATCACTATACCCATATGAGGGATTTATTTACCGGCGGGCTGGAAAATATAGGCCTGAGCTTTACCAGGCCTCAGGGAGCTTATTATGTGCTGGTTGATATCAGTGAATTCGGCTATGAAAGCGATTTGGAATTTTGTGAGGATCTGGCAAGAAAAGTGGGAGTAGGGGCTGTTCCGGGTTCCAGTTTCTTTAAAGAACCGGAAAACCGCTATATCCGTTTTCATTTTGCAAAGCAGGATGCAACATTAAATGAGGCTTTGGACCGGCTCTCGGATATAAAATCCGGGATGAAGAGATAAGAAGACTGTTTGCGCTATAGTCAAAAATGCAATATAATAAGCACAAAATGAAGTAAAAGGAGCAGCGTCATGAAGAAAATACTGAAAAAATATGTGGAAACCAATCTGGTTATCCGAATCGTAATCGGTCTGGTAATCGGTGCGGTATTAGGGCTGTTGGCTCCCTCATGGAGCGTTATAGGCATATTGGGGAATATATTTGTAAATGCCCTAAAAGCAGTTGCACCGGTGCTTGTATTTGTCCTGGTAATCAGTTCTTTGGCAAATGCAGGAGCGGGAATTGGAAAAAAATTTAGGACAGTCATTATTTTATATATGTTAAGTACCCTGCTTGCGGCGTTTGTGGCGGTTATAGGAAGCGAGCTGTTTCCGGTAACCTTGTCCTTAACACAGGAGGCAGTGGAAAGCACAGCGCCGGAAGGAATCGGGGAAGTTCTGCAGACCCTGCTGTTAAATATGGTTTCCAATCCTGTAAAAGCAATCGGAGAAGCAAATTATATCGGCGTACTGACCTGGGCGGTGGTTTTTGGACTGGCTCTGAAACAGATAGCGGGAGACAACACCAAAAGCGTTCTTCAGAATATCTCGGATGCCGTGACCAAAGCAGTTCACTGGGTTATTAATCTGGCGCCCTTCGGAATTATGGGTCTGGTGTTTTCCTCTGTATCGGAAAACGGAATGGGTATTTTTACCGATTACGGCAAACTGCTTTTACTGCTGGTAGGCTGTATGCTGGTGGTTGCGCTGGTTGTGGATCCTTTCATTGCGTGGATCTGCCTCAAGGAGAATCCATATCCCCTTGTGCTCAGATGCTTTAAGGAAAGCGGTCTGACAGCGTTCTTTACCAGAAGCTCGGCGGCCAATATTCCTATCAATATGGCATTGTGTGAAAAGCTGGGGCTTGACAGGGACGTATATTCCGTTTCCATTCCTTTAGGGGCAACCATCAATATGGACGGCGCGGCTATTACCATAACGGTCATGACCCTTGCGGCGGCAAATACCATCGGCATTCATGTGGACATTCCTACGGCATTGTTTTTAAGCGTGATTGCCGCGCTGGGAGCATGCGGTTCTTCAGGCGTTGCCGGAGGTTCCCTGCTGTTGATCCCTATGGCGTGCTCTTTATTTAATATAAGCAATGATATCGCTATGCAGGTTGTTGGCATCGGCTTCATTATCGGCGTGGTACAGGATTCCTTTGAAACAGCTATTAATTCCTCCGGGGATGTGCTCTTTGCGGCTACGGCGGAGTATATGGAATGGAAAAAAGAGGGAAGAGCCATTCCGTGGAAAAAGAAATAGTACTGTAAAACATTCATAAAAAACAAGGAGAGACTGCTATGAAAGAAAAAGTATATTTTTCCAGAACCATTACACCGGAAAAGGTATTGGAGCTCTTTAAGCTTGTGGATAAGCCCCTGAACGGTAAGGTGGCCATTAAACTGCATTCGGGAGAAACCGGAAACCAGAATTTCTTAAAGCCGGAATTCTGGAAGCCCGTGATTGAATATGTGGGCGGCACGGTAGTGGAGTGCAATACAGCATATGAAGGAACGAGAAATACAACGGAGAAGCATTGGGAGACCATGAAGGAGCATGGCTGGAGTGAGCATTTTACCGTGGATATTATGGATGAAGAACAGCCTGATTTGGTTCTTTCCATTGAGAACGGAAAGCGCATCAAGAAAAACTATGTGGGAAGCCATCTGGCAAACTATGATTCCATGCTGGTGTTATCCCATTTTAAGGGACATCCCATGGGCGGCTACGGCGGAGCCATCAAGCAGTTATCCATCGGCGTGGCATCCTCTTACGGGAAGGCTTATATTCACGGCGTAGGAAATGTGGACGATTTCTGGAATTCAGACCACGATTCTTTCTTAGAGTCCATGGCTGATGCGGCGTCTTCCGTTATTGACTATCTGAAAGGAAATATTGTTTATATCAATGTGATGAAAAATATGTCCGTGGACTGTGACTGCTGTGCGGTTGCGGAAGACCCCTGCATGCAGGATATCGGCATTCTGGCATCTAAGGACCCCATCGCCATTGACCAGGCGTGTCTGGATCTGGTTTATGGGGCAGATGATCCGGGAAGAGACCATCTCATCGAACGTATTGAATCCAGAAACGGCGTTCATACCATTGAAAGCGCCGCAGCCTTAGGCTATGGTTCCAGAGAGTATGAACTGATAGAAGTGGAGTAGATGTCATGACTTTAACGCAATTAAATTACGCCATTACCGTGGCTAATGCCAGTTCCATGAATGAGGCGGCAAGAAGTCTTTTTATTTCCCAGCCCAGCCTATCGGCGGCAATTAAGGAATTGGAAGAGGAAATCGGCGTAGAACTGTTCCGGCGCACCAACAGGGGAATTTCCTTAACGCCGGAGGGAGAGGAGTTTATCGGATATGCCAGACAGGTGGAGGAGCAGTACCGCCTTATAGAGTCCAGATATATCTCCAAGGAGAAAATCAAAAAGAAATTCGGCGTTTCCACTCAGCATTACACTTTTGCGGTCAATGCCTTTGTGGAAATGGTAAAGCAGTTCGGAATGGATGAATATGAATTTGCCATCCATGAGACCAAGACCTACGATGTCATAGAGGATGTGAAAAACTTCCGAAGCGAAATCGGCATTTTATATATAAATGATTTCAACAGGAAGGTTTTGACCAAGCTGTTTCATGAGTATAATCTGGAATTTCACGAGCTGTTGAACTGTGGCATCTATGTTTATATGTGGAAGGGACATCCCCTGGCAAAGCGGGAGGCAATTGCTCTGGAAGAACTGGATGAATATCCCTGTCTGTCCTTTGAGCAGGGAACCTACAATTCCTTTTATTTTGCGGAAGAGGTATTGAGTACCTATGATTATAAACGGCTGATCAAGGCAAATGACAGGGCGACGATGTTAAACCTTATGGTGGGATTGAACGGCTACACCCTTTGTTCGGGCATTATCTGTGAGGAATTAAACGGTTCGGACTATTGTGCGGTTAAATTGAAATCCGATGAAATGATGACCATAGGCTATCTTGTGCGGAAAGGCGTGGCAATCAGCGAGCTGGGGCAGAAGTATCTGGAGGAAATTGCTAAGTACAGGGATAAAGCCATGAGGTAGGCCGGATAATTGCGGAATTTTAAGAAAATATATGAGGCGGATTGACGGAAAGTAATTGTAAAAAATGAATGTTGTTAAAAACGGACTGCATGTTATAGGAAAAAACTATAGCATGCAGTTTATTTTATATATGGCGTTTTACGGGATAATTTCTTGACAATTGGAGGCAGAGCTTTTATAATCAATTCATATCAATCCTAGCAATGAAATAGGAATTAATGATAGAGAAAATTTTTGGAGGAGAAATGAAATGAGCCAGATAAAAGAAAGTGCATTGGAATTAATCGGAGGAACACCTATTTTAAAACTGAACCGTTACAGCAGCAAGGCGGAAGTCACAGAGGCCACAATTTTGGCAAAGCTGGAATATTTAAATCCCGCAGGAAGCGTAAAGGACCGTATTGCTTTGGCAATGATAGAGGATGCGGAAAAGAAAGGCATTTTAAAGCCCGGAGCAACCATTATTGAGCCCACCTCAGGTAATACGGGAATCGGACTTGCGGCCGTTGCGGCAGCCAAGGGCTATAAGGCAATTCTGACCCTGCCCGATACCATGAGTGTGGAGAGAAGAACTCTCTTGGGGGCATACGGAGCAGAGCTTGTTTTGACAGAAGGAGCCAAGGGCATGAAAGGCGCTATTGCCAAGGCGGAGGAATTGAAGGAATCCATTCCCGGTTCCGTTATTTTGGGACAATTTGTAAATCCTGCAAATCCTGCGGTACATAAAGCCACAACCGGACCGGAAATCTGGGAGCAGACCGAAGGAAAGGTGGATATTTTTGTGGCTGGCGTAGGTACCGGCGGAACTGTTACCGGCGTGGGGGAATATCTGAAGGAGAAAAATCCGGATATCAAAGTTGTTGCAGTTGAACCCACCTTAAGCCCGGTGTTGTCAAAGGGAACGCCCGGAGCGCATAAAATTCAGGGAATCGGCGCCGGATTTGTGCCGGAGGTATTAAATACAAAAATCTATGACGAGGTCATTACCATTGAAAATGAGGATGCTTTTGCAGAAGGAAAGGCCTTTGCGGTAAGCGAAGGAATTCTGGTAGGCATTTCATCAGGAGCGGCATTGAAGGCGGCGGTTATTCTGGCAAAGAGACCGGAGAATAAAGGGAAGACCATTGTGGCCTTATTGCCTGATTCAGGCGACAGATATTTATCTACGCCGTTATTTGCAAATTAGTTAAATAAAAAATGATAAAAGCTTTCCCGGGACGCTATGGAAAAAGAATTGACGCTTAACATACCCGGTAATGCACTTATAACAGAACCGTTATATCACATCAGGGTGTATAGAAAACAGTCTATACACTCTGTTTTTATGTGGGGGAATTAATAGAAATCAGGAGGAGCAGGAAGATTGAAAAGGATCAGGAAGATTGACTTATAAAGAAGAAATGAGTATTATAAAATCATATGGGATAACTATGAATACAAAGCCCGGTTAAAGAGTACGGGGCAGGAGGAAATACATTGAATCAGTTTTCAAGAACGGAGCTGCTGCTGGGGGAAGAGGCGATGGAAATACTTGCAAATTCCAGAGTGGCGGTTTTCGGCATAGGCGGGGTAGGCGGATTTACTGTTGAGGCCCTGGTAA
>CAZDRM010000110.1:4442-7900 GCA_964507745.1 uncultured Lachnospiraceae bacterium | reverse complement strand
CCGCAGTTGGGATTACCTGCTAACGCAATTTTAATAGACATTTCTATGCTCCTTTTCTTCTACTTTTTCCTGTTTCTATTCTTCCTGCTGTCTTGCTCTCCTGCTAATGCTTTTCATACTGTCTTTATGTCTTTATATCATTACTCTTCACGCTTTATTTTCTATTCTACTTCAATCATCTCTGCATCGGCTTTCCGCAGGGACAGTTCATATCCTCTTACGGTAACCTCCACCGGATCTCCCAAAGGCGCTACCTTTCTCACAAAAACGTCCACTCCCTTTGTGATTCCCATGTCCATGATCCGCCTTCTTACCGGCCCCTCTCCGGACAGCTTCTTCACTTTAACAGTCTGTCCGCATGCAATTTCTCTCAACGTTTTCATAAAATACTCCTTCCTCATATTCTCCTCACTGCTTTTTTAAGCCGTGTATCATTCTCATGAAACCATAATCTTATTTGCCATATCTTTTCCGATAGCCACTCTGGAATCCTTTACATTAACAATGATGTTACCTCCCATTTCAGAAATAACGGTAACCGTTCCTCCTGTGACAAAGCCGAGATTTTCCAGAAATCTTCTGGTATCCTCTTTTCCGACCACTTTTCTGATTATATTGGCTTCTCCCTCTTTAACCATTGATAAAGGCATCATTACCATCCTCTCTTTTGTTGAAAATGATTTTCATTTACTTTTAATGTTAGTATATTCTAACCATAATTAGTTGTCAATATCCGTTTTGAAATTTCTTTAGAAGTTTTTAATATTTCAGGAATTTGATTATTCAAGAAAAATGTGTTATGATTCAGATTAATCAGTTTTACTGATTAAAATTTGACTATGATTTGTGATAAAAAACAGTATTTTAAAAGTGCTTTATCATAAGGAAGGAGAGGTAGAATGGCGCCAAATGAATCTGCTGAGAATTATCTGGAAACCATTTTAATATTGAGCAAAAAGCTTCCCGTTGTCCGTTCTGTGGATATTGCTACAGAGCTGGGATTCAAAAAATCCAGCGTCAGCATTGCCATGAAGAACCTGCGGGAGAAAAATCATATTACGGTTACCGGTGCAGGTTTTATCTATCTGACCGATTCCGGCAGTGAAATTGCTGAAATGATATATGAAAGGCACCAGCTTCTTTCAGAGTGGCTGATTCGTTTAGGAGTTCCATCTGAAATCGCCAATCAGGATGCATGTAAAATAGAACACGTTATTAGTAAAGAAAGCTTTGATGCAATCAAAAAGCATGTGAAATAAACATCACATGCTTTTTTATTTGTTTTTACAAAATAAATATTCCAAATTACGTCAAAAACATTTTGGGCAAAATCTTGCAACCGTTTGTTATCCTTCAGAACCCGCTAAAATTCAACACCTTTTCTTGCCTGAATGCCTCTTTCAAAAGGATGCTTCTCACATTTCATCTCCGTCACATAATCCGCCGCATCCACCAAAAATTTATCAGGATTTCTTCCCGTCATCACAATCTCCAAAAAATCCGGCCTGTTATTTATTAAATTCTCCAATTTTTCCCGGTCAATCAGATTCCAGCCATAGGCATAAGTGATTTCATCCATCACAAGCAGCATCCTGATTTCCTTTTTCACAGAAGTTTCTTCTATAACTTTCCCATTATGAGCCTTTGCATTTTTAATTTCACACTCTACCTTTTCTATAATTGCATCCAACAGCTTTTCCTGCTCTCCTGCAAACAGCTTCTTTGCCTCATCATCCATTTTGCTGTAAAACCCTCGAGGCACATCCCCACATAGAACATCTATTCCCGGAATTTTTTTCAGAAGTGCAATTTCTCCTGAGCCGCCGTCTTTCATAAATTGGGTAAACAACACCCGTTTTTTATTTCCTGCCGCCCGTATACACAGTCCTACCGCCGCAGTTGTTTTTCCCTTTCCGTCTCCGTAATATAAATGAATCATCCCTTTTTCCATAATTCATTTCCTCCGTTGCTCAATATTCTCTGATAACCGTAATTCAGAGCCGCTGAATTATGCTCTGTTTTTTGCATTCTGTTGGGACAGTTTTTCTGACTGCAGTTCTCGCAAAGCCTGATGCATCCGGCGTTCGGATCATCTGACACTTCTGTCAAAAAAACAACCGTTTTTTGTGGAACCATTGCAAAAGCTTCATTACAGTATACTTCCTTTACTTTCATCTTTTTCAAAATTTCCGGCATATTTCTCATGGCTTTCTCATCCAGGAAATGAAACTCTCCGGCATATTTTCCTTCTCTTTCATAGAGCTTTGTGCCAAACATTTCATATGCTTTTTTTAAAACCTCCATGGCAAGGCACTCTGCTGCATATGCCAAAAGCAGTTCTTCTTTCTCTTCATACTCTTCAACCAGATCATCAAAAACCTTTCCCAGCGTCATGATTACCAATATCCGGTTCTCTTCTTCCCGACGATACCATGCTTTTACTTTTAAATCAGATAACACTAGTTTTTTTTCTATTTTTAAACATTCCGATAAATCCGACTCCTGAAAATGGCTGCGGATCAATGCCTGTACATATTCTGTTTGTGAAAAGGGAATCTGATATTCCAGCTGGTTCATTTCTTTATTCATTTCATCTCCATGACACAGGCAGATATGCCGGTATATTTCTGGCAAAAGCTTTCCTGTATTCCTTGGGGGTAGTTCCCTCCATACTTTTCCTGTTATTTTCTTTCTCGGCATTACCTTGGCATTACTAATTCTATCCAATTTCGCTTCTTCCTGCAACTGCCTTTTAGTTTCTATGCTCTCATACCATATTTTCAAAACCGCGTACACAAAATATTCATTTGCATTTTACGGACAAATCTACTAAACTGTTATAGTACAGATAGAGAAAGGGGTCTTTTCAATGGCATTTATTTCCTTTTCCCATGTCCGCAAGGATTACAAAATGGGCGAAGTAACCATTCAGGCGCTTGCGGATGTGAATTTTGAAATTGAAAAAGGCGAATTGACAGTGATTCTAGGCTCTTCCGGAGCAGGAAAAACTACCGCGCTCAACATTTTAGGCGGCATGGATACCGCAACCGACGGCAGTGTGGTTGTAGATGGCACGGATTTAACTGCCTGCAACAAAAGAGCGCTTACAAGATACCGCAGAGAAGATATCGGATTTGTTTTCCAGTTTTATAATCTGGTGCCCAATCTGACTGCTCTGGAAAATGTGGAGCTGGCTTCCCAGATTTGCAAGGATTCCCTTGATGCGGCATCTGTTCTGGAAAAAGTAGGGCTAAAGGAGCGCATGTCCAATTTCCCAGCCCAGTTATCCGGCGGCGAGCAGCAGCGTGTGGCCATTGCCAGAGCCATTGCCAAAAATCCCAAGCTTTTACTGTGTGACGAGCCCACCGGCGCTCTGGATTATGCTACCGGCAAGCAGATTCTTCAGCTTTTACAGGATACCTGCCGCAAGGAAAATATGACCGTTTTGATTATTACCC
>CAZDRM010000110.1:0-4342 GCA_964507745.1 uncultured Lachnospiraceae bacterium | reverse complement strand
CAGCTTTTACAGGATACCTGCCGCAAGGAAAATATGACCGTTTTGATTATTACCCACAATTCGGCTCTTGCCCCCATGGCGGATAAAGTAATCCGTTTTAAGAGCGGTAGGGTTACGGATATAACCGTAAATGAGCATCCCACTCCTATAGAGGAAATTGAATGGTAAATCATAATTTATAGTATATTATTTATAGAAAGGAACTGTTAAACATGAGTCAACAAAAAGTAGACAAGTACAAAGAGGAAAAGAAAAACAGAAAGGCAGAGCTTGAAAAGCAGAAACGTCGTCAGAAAATGTGGAAGATTTTAGGACCGGTTCTGGCGCTTGTGATTATTGCAGGCATCGGCGCAGGTATTTATTATATTCCGATTTTAACCAACAAGGCTGTTCAGGAGAACTCCGGCGAACTGGATATGGATGAATTGATGGAACTGCTGAATTCTTCCGTTTCCGGGAATGATGTACCCGGAAATGAGACAGATGCCGCTAATTAAAGATGGCAAATTGCCTGATGAAACGGGGCATTTCAATTTAATTGAATAAAATGAAAATGGAGACAGTTTTTAAAACAGTCTCCATTTTTCACGTTTCTCCGATTCTATTCTTTTCATACATACTGCCGGTTCTATTCTTTTTATACTTGCTGCCGGTTCATAGTATTCTGCTATCTCTTCAGCACATCCAGATACCACAGCGCCTCATCCGACAAATCTCCATCGGTAAAGCCGCTGGTTTTATCACATTCCGGTCTGAAGAATGCCGAGGATTCATCCTTATTGGAAATATTCCAGATACAGTAGCTGATGCCGTTCTGGTCCAGCAGATCGATCCACTTATTGCCTTCATCCCTGTTGACCGCGCCGTTACCCGATGCATCTGTAATACCAAATTCGCTGACAAATATGGGAAGTCCCCTGTTATAAGCATTCTGCATGGTATTTCTTAAATCATCCCTGTGGGTGTCCGCATAGAAATGAAGGGTATACATCAGGTTATCGTATCCCGTGATGGGGTCTGCCGCCGCTTCGTTCACAAACTGACACCAGTTGGGCGTCCCCACCAGAATAATGGCATCCTGATCCCTTTCGCGAATTACGGGAATTACCTCGTTTGCATAGGCCTTGATATCATTCCAGCTTGTGCCGCTGTTGGGCTCATTACAAATTTCATAAATGATATTGTCATAGCCTTGATAGCGTCCCGCCATTTCCGCAAAAAACCTCTTTGCCTCTTCCTTATTCTGCAAAGGATTGCTGTCGCTTAAAATATGCCAGTCAATGATCACATACATGCCCAGATTGGTAGCATGGTTCACGCCCTCGCTGACCACATTTTTCAATATCTGTTTATTATTTTCATCTCCCGTACAATAACCGTTATCCTCTGCGGTGTACATGGCAAGCCTTACAACCTCCACACCCCATTCATCACGCATCTGCTTAAAGAAATCGGCGTTGACATACTGGGGATACCAGGAAAGGCCGTGGGTACTGATTCCCTTTAACTGCACCTGATTACCGTTCCGGTCTGTCAGCCTGTTACCCTTTACCTGTAATGCGCCATAACGCTCAACCGGTGTATTTCCACTTGGTTCCGCACTCGGTGTTTCCTGATTATTGACATTTATGTCATTTTGATTATCAGCTGTTTCAACCGGGCTTTCTGCCTGTTCTTCCTGCTCTTTCTGTCCTGTCCCGTCATCTCGTACTTCATTTACCTGCTGCTCTTCCGGCTGCTTTGCTATTTCCTCCGCTGCCGGAACCACCTCCGTGTTTGATGAAGCATTCATTTTCTGCTGCACGGTCATTCCCGCAATATAGCCTATGGATCCTGTTAAAAGGGCTGCCAGTACAGCGATGATAATAAAATATTTTTTGTTCTGCATATTTTTCCCGCTTTTCTATTTCATTTTTCTCCGGTTCCGCAAGCAAAGCCTCGCCACAACCTCCTGCGAATTTGACGCCTTATCTCTTCCCCCGACTTAATGACTTTATTTGAAATATTCCACACCGGATTCAAAGATTTTCATATCCTGTTCGCCGTAAATATTCATGGCCACAGCCTTATCACGCCTCTCGGAATGTGCCATCTTGCCTAAGCATCTTCCGTCGGGAGAGGTAATTCCTTCAATTGAACAATAGGAGCCGTTAATATTCCACTCTTCATCCATGGAAACATTTCCTTCGAAATCGGCATACTGGGTAGCCACCTGTCCGTTTGCAAAGAGTTTATCCAGCCATTCCTTAGGCGCTACAAACCTGCCCTCGCCATGGGAAGCCGGATTGACATAGGTCTTTCCAAGCTCCGCTCCCGCAAGCCATGGAGACTTGTTGGTCACTACCTTTGTATATACCATTTTGGAAATATGGCGGTTAATGGTATTGAAGGTTAAGGTAGGGGAATCCTCCTTCTGTCCTACAATTTCCCCGAAAGGAACCAACCCCAGCTTGATCAGCGCCTGGAATCCGTTACAGATACCCAATGCCAGTCCGTCCCTTTCCTTTAAGAGCTTCATAACCGCCTCTTTAATCTTTTCATTCTGGAAAGCCGTTGCAAAAAACTTAGCGCTTCCGTCCGGCTCATCTCCTGCGGAAAAGCCGCCGGGGAACATAATGATCTGTGCCTGCCCGATTGCCTTTTCAAATTCATCCACAGATGCCCTGATATCTTCCGCCGTAATATTCCTGAATACTCTGGTTATTACATCAGCGCCAGCTCTCTCAAAGGCCTTTGCACTGTCATACTCACAGTTTGTTCCCGGGAATAAAGGAATAAATACCGTGGGCTTTGCCACTTTATGCTTACAAATATATATGTCACTCGTGTCATAAACTTTGGATTCAACCGGTTCGCATCCTTTTACCGCTTTGGTAGGGAATACCTTTTCCAGCTTGGAGGTCCATGCTAAAAGGGCTTCTTCTTCGCTGACAGACACGCCTTCCTTTGTAAAGGTAAAGCCGCTTTCTGCAACTTCTCCCACTAAGACATAAGGCACACCGATTGCATCCAGTTTATCCGCAGGCACTTCCGCCAGCAGATTGCCCAGCCGGTTTTCAAACAACTCTTTTGCTGCAAGTCCGCCGTCAAAAGCAACGCCTAACTTATTGCCGAAGGCCATCTTTGCCGCTGCCGCCGCTATACCCTTGGAATCCAAAGCGTAAGCGGAAACAATCACTTTATCCTGAATGAGCTTTGCAACTTTCTCATATAAAGCGCAGACTTTTTCATATACAGGAAGGTCATATTCATCCTTTTCAATCCGGAAAGCTACCAGCTTATTTCCGGCCTTCTTCAGTTCCGGCGTGATGATTTCGGGATATTTTGCCACATCCACAGCAAATGACACAAGTGTCGGCGGAACGTCAATATCGTTAAAAGTACCGGACATACTATCTTTACCGCCGATACTGGGCAGTCCGAAACCAATCTGTGCATCGAATGCGCCTAAGAGAGCCGCAAAGGGCTGGCTCCAGCGATGTTTATCCTCCGTCATTCTGCGGAAGTATTCCTGGAAGGTAAAGCGTACTTTTTTATAATCCCCGCCTGCCGCAACAATCTTGCTGAGGGATTCCAGCACTGCATAAACCGCTCCGTGATAAGGGCTCCAGCCTGATAAATAGGGGTCAAAGCCATAGCTCATCATGGTAACCGTTTCTGTTTCTCCCTTTAATAAAGGCAGCTTTGCAACCATGGTCTGAGTCTCTGTCAGCTGGTATTTACCGCCGTAAGGCATATATACGCTGGCCGCTCCGATGGAAGCGTCAAACATTTCCACAAGTCCCTTCTGGCTGCACACATTCAAATCGTTTAAGGTACTTAAGAAGGCATCCTTTACACCGCCATTTCCCTTAAGGGCTGCATCCACTGCGGGAACCGCAATTTTATCAAAATAGTTATCTTCTTTTTTAGGCACATCCACAGCCACATCGGTTTCCTGATGCGCGCCGTTGGTATCGAGGAAAGCTCTTGCAATATTGACGATTTCTTTGCCTCTCCATTTCAGCACCAGCCTGGGGGCTTCTGTTACAACTGCAACTTCAACGGCTTCCAGATTTTCCTCCGCCGCATATTGCAGAAATTCCTTTACGTCTTTGGGGTCTACAACAACCGCCATACGCTCCTGGGATTCGGAAATGGCAAGCTCTGTGCCGTCAAGTCCCGCATATTTCTTGGGAACCTTGTCCAGATCCACCACAAGGCCGTCTGCCAGCTCTCCGATGGCAACGGAAACGCCGCCTGCACCGAAGTCGTTACATTTCTTAATAAGCCTGCTGACTTCTTCCCTTCTGAATAATCTCTGAATCTTACGCTCTGTGGGAGCATTTCCCTTTTGTACCTC
>CAZDRM010000109.1:0-7948 GCA_964507745.1 uncultured Lachnospiraceae bacterium | reverse complement strand
CCTGAGTATATAATCTGGCTACAAAAAGCGTAGCTCCGTAATTTTTGTCCCTGCCTTCCAAAACTGTAGGCGTTCCTCTGTTGATTCCATAGCTGTTACAAATATTATTAAATTCTGCTGAACCGGCAAAACCTTTAAATACGCCTCTTCTGGATACGCCGTTATTCAACATATTAAGCCAGTACGCTTTTCCCGCAGGGTCGGAATCCCTGTTCATCATTACCTTATAAAGCAGTTCAACGAATTCACTGTCACTGACATTGCGCATTTCCAATTCCTTGCTGAAGAAGAAACCAACTGCAACGTCACTGCCTGTCTTCTGTTTGCTCATCAGTTTTTCTACCCAGTCGTTTAAACCGCCTGCGTCAGGCTGTCTATTTAATACAAAAGAATAAAGGCGGTTAACAAACGCTCTGACCTCGCCGCGTCCTGTATAATCGTCCATGCCCTTTACATAATTTACAAGGGGTCCTAACTCATCCTTATCATAACCGATAGAAACATATTTGATATTATTATTTGAATCAACTACATACATAGCAGGAACATAATAACTAAAATTTCCTTTAGCGCCACAAGCAATAGCTACAAGCGATATAGCTGCATCAAAAAAATCTCCTTCCATGCATATGCGTGTATTACTGAAACCGTACTGATTTGCAACACTGACCAGACCACTGGTCCCAATCTCGTTGGTATCTCCCGCAATAATTTCAACACGGGGATTTGCGCCAAACTCCCGTTCCAGATACTGAAGTGTTTCCGTATCAAGAACATATGTGCCATTTACTAAATTCCCGGAGAAAATGATTTTAACCTTTCTCGCTTCTCCCTGGGTTGATACACTATTTCCCCTGGTATCTGTTAAAAGATATGTCAATACGTCGTTATAAAAGTCAACTTCGCCTTGAAAATAAAATTCTCCGGCTTCTTCCTGCAGTTCATTTTCGCTTACAGCTTCCTCATTTTCACTGACGTTTTCGGCATCCCCGCCTCCGGACAAACGAAGCCTCGTTCCGTCTGCCGCCAAAACCGGCTGTGCTGATAAAATAAAAATCAGCATGGCTGTGATTAAAAGTTTCCATTTTCTTTTCTTCATGTCTCTCTCCCTCTCATTTACAATTTATAACATCCTTGCTATCCGGCGGCATTTGCATCCACATTACTCACTAACGCCATTAATACCGCATGGTAAAAAGTGTTATTAAATTAATAATATTTCTTCCTTTCGGGCTTGTCAACAAGTCTATAACGCAAAAAATTCCAAAATCTTGATTTTTTTCAAGATTTTGGAATTATTTAATATTTTTATTATATTTTTTTAATCAATTATAATCCATACTCTCTCATAATATTGGCAAATTCCACGGAATTAGAAAATCCTCTCAGCACCTCGTCCCGGCTCTTTGCACCGGAATTCAACTGCCCTGTCCAGTCCGCAAGGCCCGCCGCGTCATACTCCCTTCCAAGGAAGGTACGGTAGAGAACCTTGACATACTCTACATTGCTTAGATTTTTATTCAGAAATTCCCGGGAATGGAAAAATCCCGTTGTGGACACATCCGTTACACTCCATGTTCGATTTACAATACGGTTACACCAGTCATTTAAGCCATCTACATCATAGCTCCTGCCCAATGCCTGAGTATATAATCTGGCTACAAAAAGCGTAGCTCCGTAATTTTTGTCCCTGCCCTCTATTGCCACAGGAGTACCTCTGTTAATGCCATAGCTGTTACAGATATTATTAAATTCTGCCGAACCGGCAAAACCGTTAAACACTCCCTTTCTGGATACGCCGTTAGCCAGCATGTTCGTCCAGTACGCCTTACCGTCAGGGTCGGAACCCCGGTTCATCATAACCTTATATAAAAGCTCCACAAAGTCATCGTCATTCAGGTTCCGGAGTTTCATTTCATCACTGAAAAAGAAACCTACTGCAACCTCCGTTCCCGTTCTTTCTCTGGCAGTCAGTTTATTCTTCCAGTCATTTAATCCCCCTTCGTCCGGCTCTCTGTTTAAGGCATATGCATAAAGACGATAGACAAATCCGTCTACGCCGGTTCTTTTGTTCACTTCATCCATCCACGACGGCTGACTGCCCGGATCTGTGGTTCCGGGAGTTGAAGGTCCTGAAGGCGGCGTTACGGGAGTTGTCGGCTCACTCCCCGTCCACTTCATATCCTTTCTCCGCACCATTACCGGAGCGGAGGTATTTGCCTGAGTAGCCAGATAAACGGTTTTCCCGTAACTGCAGGTGCCCAGATAAACCACAGAGTTCCCCAGGTCGCCATAACATGTCTCAAAACCCTTATCCGTCTGTCTGATCATCACAACCCGATCGGAAGCTCGATCCAGATAGGTCAGGCATACAGAGCCCTGCACAATATCCATGGAGGGAGAATAGTATTTATTCATCTGGGTAACAGTGGTATCCTTCCATTGTGCCCCGTCATAAACAGTCACTATAGGATTTATAGGAGAATTAATGCTTGATGCTCCTGCAAATCCATATAATATGCCATCCTTAACCTGCAGCATATGAATGGTAGATTTTATAGAATATCCATGGACAGTGCTCCACCCCGATGTATTGATGTTATAGGCATCGATTTTTCCGTTTCCATTAGGAAAATCCGCATAAGCCACATAGAACTGTGAACCCAGCTTCACTACCGACGGGTTGGAGAAATAGTTTGCCTTCAATGTGTCTGTTACCACTCTGTTTCCTTTTATATCCCGGATAACCAATTTGGCTCTGCCGTCGGATGTGGATTCGGAATAAGCCGCATAAATACTGCTGCCATCCACTATAAGCTGCAGTGCCTGAGGATACTGGGCAGAGCCAAGGCTTACAGCATTGCTCCAGCTGTTTCCGCTCAGCTTCCGGTATACCGGAACCGCATTGCTTCCATTGAGATAGGCAACATACAGTTCGCCTCCGCAGACTGCCAGCGCCGGATGACCCGAATATGGCATATTACTATCCGTACTGATACTGCTTCCCACCTGCTCCCAGGAAGCATTCTTTTCATTCCAGCGGTTTACCACAACCTGTTTTATCCCACTGCCTTGATCGATATACGCCATATAAATGTTTCCCGTTGCCGGATCCGAATAGATATAAGGCTCTCCCGATATATTGGTTCCCACATTATTTCCCATGGGTTCCCAGACGTCTGCTGCGCCGTAATCTGCAAATTCCACTTTGAAGGTAATGCTGTTGCCGTCCGCCGACAGCTTTAATTCGCTGATACGCACCCCGCTGTTTTTACCGTCGGAATAATACAGCGTATCATCCGAGAAGGGCTTGCTCAAATCCGTGCTTCCGTATTCCGTTTCTCCCGCAGATACATCAAGAGCCGCCTTTGACACAAAATTAGTGCCGCCGGGGCTGGCATCCGCCGCGCTTTCCGGATCTGTTACTCCCGGTCTGTAGACATAAATATAATTTCTTCCCCCGCTGTTCGTCCCTTCATCAATCCTTGTATTAACACGGTACATCAAGAGACCGCTGGAATAAATCTTATGTTCAAATCCGTCTACACCGTATATGCCATCATTCATTTTCCGGTATTCCAGACAGATAATCTCAGAGTCTGCCTCCGGCATAGGCGTTTTGACGGTAAAAAGCTTATTACCCCCCTGTTCCGAAACTGCCGTTAATGTATAGGTGCCGCCGGCAGTGATTTCGGTAGAGGAAATCCATCCCTTCTTGGCGCGCAGATATCCTAAAGGATATTGCAAAAAGCTGGAAACTTTTCCCATAATATCCCACCTGCCAACGGGTTCCCCCGAATTGTCAAGGCGGTATAAATCAGGAAAACCCAAAGTGTGCAGAAACTCATGGGCAATAACGCCCTGCTGCTGAGTAAGCCCCACACTTCCGTCATCCCTGACCAAATCACTGGAACGAATGGCATTGTATTCGCTTACGCGCAATCCCTTGAAGGTATCCGTTCCGCTAAACTGCCCCCTATAGGATTGAGCCTTCCCGTTTATGTTATCCCCCTGTATTATAATTGTCAGATTATCCAGAATACCCTGGTTTAAATTATCAAGCTTTATTGAAGTGTCCACAGGGATGGTTCCGTTATTCAAAGCCGTAATCACTTCCTCAATCATCTGGGAATCATACCTATAGCTTGACTGGTTCAATTCCAGAGTACGGACTCTGGGAATACCGTCATCCCCTACATACTCCTGGGGAAATATATTAACCACTTCAACCTTGCCTTCTGAAATGGTCTTGATATAATTGGAAAATGAGTTGTCGCCGGTGGCACCGGTTCCTCCGTCATACATATCCCTGATTGACTGCCAGTTATAATTAACAGACCCCCAACCGGTAGTTGCAGACGCATTGTAAATATCCCTGGTATCGCCGTTCATTTTGACAAAAACAACCAGATTGGCTATCTTCTGCGCATTTTCCCCTTTAACCGGCAGGGCAGTCATAGGAAAGACCAGTCCTGCCATAAGCAGGAGACTCATAAGTAAATATGCAATTCGGGAATGTTTTCTCATTTTAAACATATCTGCTTCTCTCCTTAATAATAAATGCATTAATTTGCTTCTCTGTCCCAAAATTTCAGCCCTACATCCGCAATTTCATACATTTCACTATATAATTTCACTTTATTTCTTTTTCAGCATTCTGTCAACATACAATCCCGTGTAAGAATTGCTATTTTTGGCAATTTCTTCCGGCATGCCCGTGGCAACTACGGTTCCGCCGCCGTTACCGCCTTCCGGCCCCATATCGATAATATAATCCGCCGTTTTGATCACATCCAGATTGTGCTCGATAACCACAACGGTATTGCCGCCTTCCGCAAGTCTGTGAAGAATTTCCACAAGCTTGTGCACATCTGCAAAATGCAGTCCCGTTGTAGGCTCGTCCAGAATGTAAATGGTTTTTCCCGTGCTCCTGCGGGATAACTCCGTGGCCAGCTTAATACGCTGGGCTTCGCCTCCTGACAGGGTTGTGGAAGGCTGTCCCAGTTTCACATAAGAAAGTCCCACATCATAAAGGGTCTGAATTTTGTTGCGGATAGAAGGCACATTCTCAAAGAATTTTACCGCCTCTTCCACAGTCATATCCAGTACATCATATATATTTTTACCCTTATATTTTACATCCAGAGTCTCTCTGTTATAGCGCTTTCCGCCGCAGACCTCACAGGGAACATAAACATCCGGCAGGAAATGCATCTCGATTTTGATGATTCCGTCGCCGCTGCAGGCTTCGCATCTGCCGCCCTTTACATTGAAGCTGAAACGTCCCTTCTTGTAGCCTCTTGCCTTGGCATCCGTTGTTCCCGCAAACAGATCCCTGATCATGTCGAACACGCCCGTATAGGTTGCGGGATTGGAGCGGGGCGTCCTTCCGATGGGAGACTGGTCAATGGCAATCACTTTATCCAGATGTTCCACTCCGGTAATCGCCTTATATTTGCCCGGTATGGTCCTCGCCCGGTTCAGCTTTTTAGCCAGTGTTTTGTATACAATCTCATTAATTAGAGAGGATTTTCCCGATCCCGAAACGCCGGTTACGCATGTAAAAATCCCCAGAGGAATATCCACATTGATGTTCTTCAGATTGTTTTCCGCCGCGCCTTTAACCTTAAGCCATCCCGCAGGCTTTCTTCTTTTGGACGGAACGGGAATTTTCATGGCGCCGCTTAAATACTGCCCCGTAACGGATTCCTTTACCCCCATAATATCTTCCGCCGTTCCGCAGGCCACCACTTCTCCGCCGTGGCTTCCCGCCCCGGGGCCGATATCCACCACATAATCCGCCGCAAGCATAGTATCCTCATCATGCTCGACAACAATCAGCGTATTGCCCAGGTCCCTCAGATTTTTTAAAGCTGCCAGCAGCTTGTCATTATCCCTCTGATGCAGGCCGATGCTGGGCTCATCCAGAATATAGCATACGCCCACAAGCCCGGAGCCTATCTGTGTTGCAAGACGGATTCTCTGCGCCTCTCCGCCGGAAAGAGATGCGGTTCCTCTGGAAAGACACAGATATTCCAGTCCAACATCCTTTAAAAAGCCGATTCTGGCACGGATTTCTTTTAAAATCTGGCTGCCGATTAATTTCTGCTGGTTATTAAGCTCCATATGCTGCAAAAAGTTATAGAGTTCTCCAATAGAATAAGAGGTAATTTCATGAATATTTTTATCGCAGACTGTTACCGCAAGGGATTCCCTCTTTAATCTTCTTCCTTTACAAAGAGGACAGGGCGTAATTCTCATAAAAGATTCATATTCGGCTTTGGTAATCTCCGAAGAGGTCTCCCGGTATTTGCGCTGTACATTTCTCACAAGACCCTCAAAGGCAATGGGATATACCCCTTTCCCTCTCTGGCCTTCATACTCTACCAAAACCTTATGTCCGTCGGTACCGTAAATCAAAACATCCTGAACCTTTTTGGGATATTTCTCAAAGGGCGTATCCAGATCAAAATGGTATTCTTCCCCCAAAGCCTGCAAAAGCGCATTGGTAAAGCTGCCCTTATTGTTACAGGACTGCCATCCCATGACCGTAATGGCCCCGTCATTGATGGAGAGGGATTTATCCGGTATCATCAGTTCCTCATCAAACTCCATCTTATACCCCAGTCCCAGACAGTCGGGGCAAGCTCCGAAGGGATTGTTAAAGGAAAAGCTTCTTGGCTCGATTTCATCAATGCTGACACCGCAGTCAGGACAGGAAAAGCTCTGGGAAAAATTCATCTGTTCTCCCTTTACCACATCAATAAAAAGAAGTCCCTCTGACAACTCCAGCGCGTTTTCCACCGAATCCGTCAATCGTTTTTCAATGCCTTCTTTTATTACCAGCCTGTCCACAACAATTTCTATATTGTGCTTTAAATTCTTTTCCAGCTTAATATCCTCGGAAAGATCAAAAAGGTTGCCGTCAATCCGCACCCGGACATAGCCGCTGCGCTTGGCTCGGTCCAGAACCTTGGCATGCTCTCCCTTTCTCCCTCTGACAATGGGAGCAAGAACCTGAATGCGGCTTCCTTCGGGAAGCTCCATGATCTTATCCACCATCTGGTCAACAGTCTGCCTTGCAATCTCCCTGCCGCATTCGGGGCAGTGGGGAATGCCGATTCTGGCATAAAGCAGACGGAAATAGTCATAGACCTCCGTTACGGTTCCCACTGTGGAACGGGGATTGCGGTTGGTGGATTTCTGGTCAATGGAAATAGCCGGAGACAAGCCTTCGATCTTTTCCACGTTGGGTTTTTCCATCTGGCCCAAAAACTGCCTTGCGTAGGAAGACAGGGATTCCATATAACGTCTCTGTCCTTCCGCATAAATAGTATCAAAAGCCAATGACGACTTTCCCGAACCGGAAAGCCCCGTCAGAACAACCAGTTCATTCCTGGGGATATCCACATCAATATTTTTTAAATTGTGCTCGTTAGCACCTCGAATCTTAATAAATTCCTGTTCTCTTTTTGCCATTTTTTCTTCCTCTATAAGTTATTTCTGACAATCTGTTTCTCACTTTTTTATTGTCATAGTCTTCCCGCCAGTAACCTTCGGGATTCTCTCCACAGTACTTTCACTATGGCTGCTCCGTCTTAATTTTCTTTATCCAACAATTCCATCTGTTTCTTTAACTCGATCATTTTATCCCTAAGCTCAGCCGCAGCCTCGAAATTCAAATCCGCAGCAGCCTTTTTCATCTGCTTCTGGATTCCCGCAATCAGCTTCTCCAGTTCTTCCCTGCTCATGGATTCGGGATCCTTTTCAAACTGAACCTCTTCCTTGGCAATGGTCTTGGAAATACTGATTAAATCCCTGACCGCCTTCTTAATGGTCTGAGGCGTAATGCCGTGCTCTTCGTTGTAACGCATCTGAATCTGCCGCCGCCTTGCGGTCTCGTCTATGGCGATTTTCATGGAATCGGTTATGGTGTCCCGATACATGA
>CAZDRM010000108.1:0-7960 GCA_964507745.1 uncultured Lachnospiraceae bacterium | reverse complement strand
AAGGAGCGCCGCCACTCCATAACTAAAATTTAGTTATTTTGCGACACTCCCTTTTCGGCTTATTGACAGATTAATAATGTTGTAATAGTATGTATTTAGTAATACTAAATAGGTGGTGGTGGATTGCAGGGACGATATGAACAGCAGATGAAAAAAGGGGTTTTGGAGATGCTGGTTTTGAAACAGCTGGAAAAAGAGGAACGGTACGGGTATCAGCTGATCAGCCGGTTGAAGGATGAGAGTGAGGGTCTGTTTGCCTTGAAAGAGGGGACTCTTTATCCGATTTTATACAGGCTTGAGGATGACGGACTGGTGGTAAGCCGGTGGAGCCAGCCTCAGGGGAAGGAAGTTTCCAGAAAATATTATGTGATTACGGAAGAAGGAAAAGAGGGGCTTAAGGAACTGGCAGCTCTTTGGAAGAATTTTTCCGGGCAGGTATCGAAAATGATGGAGGAAGAGGCATGAATCAGGAAAGGTATATTAAGGCGGTTTTAAAGAAATTAAGATGCAGCGGTGGAAAGAAAAAGGAAATACAAAGGGAACTGGAATCCGATATATCGGCAGCTTTGGAAAACGGGGAAAGCTTTGAGGAGATTATGGAGCGGATGGGCAGTCCGGCTTCTCTGGCAGGGGAGTTTAATGATAGTTTTTCAAAAGAGGAGACGGCGGCTTTTAAGAGGCGGAAAGGGTTTGGGATTGCAGGTATTATTATGGGCGTTCTGGTTGCCCTTCTCCTTTTGGGATTTTATATGATTCCTAAAAATTATCCTATGGGCAAAAGCGGACTTTATACAGAGGAGAAAGTGACTGAGCAGACGAAAATGGTTATCTCTTACTTTAATGAAGGGGATTATGAAGCACTTCAGGAAATGTGCTTTTCAGAGGCTATGGCGCAGACTATGACAGAGGAAAAGCTGGGAGAGATAAAGAAGCTGTTTGGGGATGATTGGGGAGAATTTGTTACCTATGGAAATATCTATCTGGGAGAGCTGGTACAGACGGGAAAGAGCTATGCGGTAGTGCAGATCAATGCTACTTACGAAAATACAGGCATTACCTATACCCTTATGTTTGATAAGGATTTGAAGCTTTGCGCATTTTATGTGAAATAGACGGAAATGGGTCTGAAGGAGGGAAAGCCATGAGTGGAAGCGTAATAGGATATGTTATCTGGTGTTTATGCGGATTGTTTTTGGTTGTCAGAGGAATTTATTGCGTGTTTGCAAAAAAGGAGGTTCCCTTCGGCTTCTGGGCAAATGCAGATACGGCGCCTGTTTCCGATGTAAAGGCGTATAATCGTGCGCTGGGAAAGCTGTTTGTGATATCGGGACTTTTATTTATGGCGCTGGGACTGCCTTTGTGCGCCGGACAGAACTCCGCGGGCATTGTTTTTACCATTATCGGGAGTATGGTATGGTGTATTGCCGTAATGGTGGTTTATACCATAGGGATAGAAGGAAAATACCGTAGAAAATAGTATAAAGCTGTTGTTTCTAAATACAGCAATTAAAGAATTGTGAAAAATAATCAAAGGCGGCAGTGACAGAAGAAAGGGTAAAGAATGATGGGTTTTTGGATTTTTATGGTAATTATGGATTTAATGATTCCTTTCATAATGATAGTTTTCGGAAAGGTATTTTTAAAAAATCCTCCTAAGGAAATAAATCTGATATACGGATACCGTACAGGCAGATCCATGAAAAATAAGGATACGTGGGATTTTGCGCATCGGTATTTGGGAAAAATCTGGCTACGGGGCGGTCTTGTTTTACTGCCGGTTTCCCTTGGGGCAATGCTGTTTGTGTTGGGAAAAGACCAGAATACCATAGGGGGGGCGGGAGGTATTCTCTGTCTCATTCAGATGGTTCCTCTCATAGGCGCAATTTTTCCCACGGAAAGAGCTTTGAAGAAGGAATTTGATGTATAGACGGAAAGCAACCATAGACAGAAACAGAACGGGCAGAAAAGAGAATAAAAAAACAGCCGAAAGCTGTGAACGGATGAAAATAGGAAAAAGCAGAAAAAGTACTAAAAAAAGTACTGTATTTTGTTACGGAACTATTGCGGCACAGTTGACGGCTGTCTTTATTTTGTGATAAAATGAGTGTGTTGATTGCGTGAATATTTTAGATGTTTTCATGAATATAAATTTAAGGAAAAGAGGAAATGGATATGGATGCAAATTTTAGAAAGCAGCTGGAAGAAAACGGCGCCGATGTGGATATGACATTGAAGCGTTTTATGGGTAATGAATCCATATACATGAAATTCATCATGAAGTTTCTTGATGATAAAAGCTATGAGAGTATAAAGGAAAATCTGGAAGGGCAAAACTACGAGGAGGTGTTTAAAAGCGCTCACACTTTAAAAGGCGTTACGGCCAATCTGGGTCTGGACCCCATCAATGCCATTGCCTCAGAGATGTGTGAATTTTTAAGAGGCAAGCAGGGAGCGGATGTGGATACGGATAAGATCAATGAGCTGTGGAAACAGCTGGAAGAGGTTTACGGACGTTTCCAGAAAATCTTATTGGAAAACAAGCAGTAAGGTACATAGGAAATGCTGAAGGCAGAATTTGGAAGAGACTAGAAACCAATTGACATTTATAGTGAAAAATGGTACTTTGAAGTTATAAAAATAATTGCGGAATTGATTGAGGAAAACGAGGAAATATGATGGATAAACAACAGATTCTAATTGTTGATGATGAAGAAGTTAATCGCGCTATACTCAGTGGGGTATTTGAGAGCGAGTACGGTATTATTGAAGCTGCTAACGGGCAGGAGGCAATAGCAGCGCTGGAGAATAACCAAAACATTGTATTGATTTTATTGGATGTTGTAATGCCTGTTTTGGACGGGTTCGGTTTTCTTGAGTATATGCAGGAGCATGACCTGTTAGAAAAAATTCCTGTTATCATGATTACCGGCGAGAAGATCATGGACAGCGACGATCAGGCGTATGCCTATGGAATTGCGGATGTTATGCATAAGCCCTTTTATCCGCATATTGTAAAGCGCAGGGCCAAAAATATCATTGAGCTTTACCAGAACAAGCATAACATGGAGGTTCGTTTAAAGGAGCAGGAAGAAGCTATTCTTGCCCAGGAGAAGAAAATCCGTGAAAATAATGAATTTATGATTGACGCTTTGAGTTCAGTCGTAGAGTTCAGAAGTCTGGAGACAGGAGAACATATCAGACGTATCAAATATTTTACCAGGATCATGTTAAAATACCTGATGAAATATTTCCCCAAATATGGGCTGACCCCTGAGCAGGTTGATGAGATTGCCAGGGCTTCGGCGCTTCATGACATAGGCAAGATCGGTATCTCTGATACCATTCTTCTAAAGCCGGGAAAGCTTACGGAGGAAGAGTTCGAAGTTATGAAGACCCATACTACAATCGGATGCGACATACTGGAGAAGTTCAAGGAAAGGCAGACAGGAGAGTTTTATCAGTATTGTTATGATATCTGCCGCTACCATCATGAAAGATGGGACGGTAACGGATATCCCGATCATTTAGTGGGAGATGAAATTCCAATCAGTGCACAAATCGTTGCCATTGCAGATGTTTATGATGCCTTGGTAAGCACGAGAGTATATAAAAGTGCATATGCCAACAATATTGCATATGATATGATTATGAACGGTGAATGCGGACAGTTTTCGCCGGATGTGCTGGAGTGCTTTGCGCTTGCCAAAGTGGATTTCTTTAACATTGTAGAAGTCATTAAAATGTTTGATTTTACTTGATGAAACGGATAGCAGGCAGCAAAAAATCAGAAATTTTTTGCTGCCCTTTTATTTGTGTCCGGGGAGGGGTATGATGGAACAAAGCAGAGAATACATATTTCCCATGGATAATGCTCTGGAAATGGTTCTTATGTTTGACCGGACGGGGAAGATTTCTTATGCAAATACTGCCGCAAAGCAGAAGCTGGAATACGGAGATGAATTATGCGGCGGACATATCGGCGATGTTTTTCCTAATACATTCAGAAAATCCGAAAAGGGATTTGAAACGGAGTATCCTTTCGGCACCGGTCCGCAACAGCTTGTGGCGTACCGTAAAAACTCGACCTGTTTTCCCGTAGAAGCCAGTATTGTAAGCAATGAAGCGGATTGTGATTTTTATCTCTGTATGGCAAACGACATACTGGAGAAGGAATATCTTGCAAGAGAAGTGGACAGAATCCGCCGGGAAGCGGAAGAGGCCTTAAAAGTAAAGTCGGAATTTGTTGCCAATGTGACTCATGAACTGCGGACTCCCGTAAACGGCATATTGGGAAATGTAAGGGAAATGTTCGAGAGGGAAATGGATGGACCTACCGAAAAATCCCTCCGCATAATCGAACGCTGCTGCGGCGATATGAATAAGATTATCAATAACATTCTGGACTTCTCAAAGTTAGAGGCCGGTAAGTTTACTTTAGAGCCAAGGAAATTCCATTTCAGGAATATGCTGGATTATGTAAAAGCCAATCATATCAATAAGCTGACGGAAAAGGGGCTGGACTTTTTTGTAACGGTATCGCCCCAGATACCGGAATATGTTATAGGCGATGAACTGCGTATTGTGCAGATTTTAAATAACCTTTTATCCAATGCCCAGAAATTTACTTCTGTGGGAAAGATTACCGTAGAGGCCTTTAAGACGGCTCAGGTAAACGACAGAGCGGAATTGTTTTTCATTGTGTCGGATACGGGAATCGGAATCGATGAAGCAGACAAGGATAAATTGTTCCAAAGCTTCTCCCAGGTGGATGCGTCCATTTCCAGGAAGTACGGAGGAACAGGGCTGGGACTGAATATCTGCAAGCAGCTGGTAGAGCTCATGAATGGACGAATTGAAGTCGAAAGCAGGAAAAATCAGGGCAGCACCTTTACGTTTTCCATATGGGTCAATACCTGTCGGGAGGAAGCGAACTCAGGACAGCTGGATGATGTGAGCAAGGCATTGGCGGCTGCAGCCTTCGGCGGAGAGTCCGGGGCGGAGGAATCAGAGGAAGCGGAAGGCATCAGGAAATACGGCACGCCGGAAAACATGGAAGGACTTAAGAAAAATCTTTCCAAGCTGATTTTATGTGTGGAAATGGAGAACTGGGAAAAGGCGGAAATGTTCATGGAAACCATTAAGCAGCTGACGGAAGGGGCGCCGCCGGAGGTAAAACGAATTGTTCTCCGTTTAAAGATGGCAATCCAGAAAGAGAATTACGAGAAGGTATCTGCAGGATTTGAAGAATTGAAGCAGCTTTTGTAATTTCGAAAGGGGATACATAGATGGCAAAGGTCGGAAAGGATACGGATAAGGAAACAATTCTCATTGTTGATGACATAGAGACCAACAGAGTCATTCTGGAGGAAATCATAAAGGATATGGGAGGTTTCCCTGTTTTGGCGGAAAGCGGAGAAGAGGCTCTTGCCAAAGTGGGAGAGTGCGACCCCCAGTTGATCTTAAGCGACATATCCATGCCCGGAATGGATGGATATGAGCTGTGCAGGATATTAAAGAGTGATGAAAAAACAAAGAATATCCCAATTGTTTTTATTTCGGCTTTTGATGCACCGGAGGATATTATAGAAGGCTTCGCCCTGGGAGGGGAAGACTACATAACCAAGCCCTTTATTCCCGAGGTGGTGCAGGCGCGGGTAGGCGTTCATTTAAGGCTCCATGTGGCAAAGCGGGAGCTGAAGGAGATGAACAGGCGGCTTCAGGTTTCCGTCAACGAGCAGCTAAAGCAGATGGAGATGGAAAAGAAAAATGTTCTGTATGCCATGGCAAATATAGCTGCTGCAAACTCAGACTACGCCGAGGAGCATGTTAAGCGGCTGGGACACAATTGCGGTATTCTTGCGCAGGGAATGCAGTTATCTCCTGCGTTTGAAGACAAAATATCAGATACTTATATTGATACCATAGAAATCGCGGCACCTCTTTGCGATATTGGTAATATAGGCATTCCGAAGGAGATTTTGCAAAAGAAGGGGGAATTGACTGAAGAGGAATCTTCCATTATTCAAAATCATACGAAAATAGGAGCGAAGCTTCTTAGTGACATACATGTCAATAGTGATTACAATGATTTTATAAGCGCTGCTATTGATATTGCACATTACCATCACGAAAACTGGGACGGAAGCGGATATCCTGATAGATTGACAGGGGAACGGATTCCCCTTGGCGCTCAGATTGTTGCGATAGTGGACCGGTATTGTGCATTGACGGAAAAAAATGCCCATACCAGAGAGGAAGCTCTTGAAATTATGAGTCAGGAAGCAGATAAAAGGTTTAATCCGGATATTTTTAAAATCTGTTGTAAAATATCGCGTCAATTTTGCTGAGCGGAATAACATTATTTTGTTTGACAGGAGGAGTAAAAGTTGATTACGGATGAAGAACTTTCAAGAATTTCGGTTTATATGAAACAGCGTTATGGCATTGATTTAAGCCAAAAAAAGGTCATTGTAAACGGTCGCTTGGAAAATTATATGAAAAAGGGCGGTTGGAAAAGCCTTACTGCCCTTATGGATGCCGTTGAGAGGGACAAAACGGGACAGCAGGAAAAGATGCTGGTAAATCTTTTAACAACCAACCATACTTATTTTATGAGAGAGTTTGAACATTTTGACTATTTCAGAAGCGTAGTTCTTCCGTGGCTGAGGACAAAAGAGAGCAGTAAAAAAGATTTACGTATCTGGTGCGGCGCTGCTTCATCCGGCGAGGAACCTTACATGATAGCCATGGTTTTGTCTGATTTCTTCGGACTGGAAAGAGACAAGTGGGATACCAAAGTTCTGGCCACAGATATTTCCACTCAGGTTTTGCAGAAGGCAATGGCAGGAATTTATAATGAGGACCAGCTGGATAAGATGCCGGATCAGTGGAAGAGACATTTTTTCCATAAGCTGCCCATAGGCGGACAGTATCAGGTTACCCCGGAGCTAAAAAAAGAAGTGATTTTCCGACAGTTTAATCTGATGGACCCGTTTCCGTTCAAAAAGAAAATGCACACTATATTTTTACGCAATGTTATGATATATTTTGATGAGAAGACAAAACGGGAAGTGGTTCAGAAGGTATATGACGCACTGGAGCCGGGAGGATATCTGTTTATAGGGACAACGGAGACTCTTGACCGGAGTAGCACGCCTTTTCAAATAATTCAGCCTTCAATATTTAGGAAGAAAGAAGGGATATGATAGCGTATGAGACCTATTAGAGTTTTAATAGTAGAAGATTCTATAGTTTTCAGGGAACTGTTGGTTCAAAATTTAAAGAGAGATCCTGCCATTGAAGTCGTAGGGACTGCAAAGGATCCCTTTGAAGCAAGGGATGCCATTCTCGCATGCAAGCCGGATGTTATGACTCTGGATGTGGAGCTTCCGAGAATGAGCGGTATAGAGTTTTTGCGAAAGCTGATGCCCCAGTATCCGTTGCCGGTGGTGGTAATCAGTTCTCTGAGTGATAAAGTATTTGACGCCCTGAATGCAGGAGCGGTTGATTTTGTGGCAAAGCCTGCCGTATCCAGCCGCACGCAGTTAGAGGACTTTATCAGAAATGAGCTTTTGGTTAAAATTAAAATAGCTTCCACGGCCAAGATCAGCAATATCAAAAAGACTGTTATGGCTCAGGAGCAGCAGCATCTAAACGTGAAAGGACAGGATCTGGTTGTGGCAATCGGCGCCTCAACCGGAGGAACGGAAGCGATTTTTGATGTTGTAAAAAATTACGGAACGGATATTCCGGGAATTGTGGTGGTACAGCACATGCCTCCGGGATTTACCAAGATGTATGCCAAAAGGCTGAATGACCAGTGCAGAATCCGGGCAAAGGAGGCGGAGACGGGAGACAAAGTGCTGCCGGGGACACTGCTTCTTGCTCCCGGCGGGGATAGGCATATGCGTCTGGTAAAGGTAAACGGAGTCTATCAGGTAGAAGTTAAGGGCGGACCCAG
>CAZDRM010000107.1:2805-8070 GCA_964507745.1 uncultured Lachnospiraceae bacterium | reverse complement strand
TCAGTATATTTAATTATTCTTTTAGCTTTAGGATTGGTTTTTACCTCCTATAAGACAACCTATGAGGTGGCGGGCTGTGTTGTCAAAAACGGCTATATTTACGGCTGTCTTACCAGCCATAAGGATATGAGCAAGGATTTGGAAGAACATATTGCGGGAATTGTGAAGCAGAACGGTTATCATGCAACCATAGGCATGTTTTCTGACAGAGAAGACTTTATAAACCGTTTAAAGCAGATTCAGGATAAAGAAACGGAGAATGAGGAAAATGATGAAAAGCTTATGGTGCTGCTTCATCAGATTTCCCTTTAAAACCTGTTATGAAAGAGTTTGAAATAGGAGAAAACGAAGCGGGGCAGAGGTTTGACAAGTATTTGGGAAAGCTTTTATCCAAAGCGCCTATGAGCTTTGTCTACAAAATGCTGCGCAAGAAAAATTTTACTTTAAATGAAAAAAAGGCAGGCGGAAATGAAATTCTTTGCAGGGGAGATAAGGTCCGGCTGTTTTTATCCGATGAAACCTTTGAAAAATTCTGTAAAGGGACGGATGGTGGCGGCGCTGAAGGCTTCCGCTTATATTCAAAAGAGGATTTGGATGCGCTTTCTCTTGATATCGTCTACGAGGACGAGCATATTCTGGTTTTTAATAAACCTTCCGGCATCTTGTCCCAAAGGGCGGAAAAAGAAGACGTATCCGTCAATGAATATCTCATCGGTTATCTGCTTTCAGAGAAGATTTTGACAGAGGAAATGCTGACAACCTTCAGACCTGCCGCGGCAAACAGGCTTGACCGCAATACGTCGGGGCTGATCTTGTGCGGAAAAAGTCTTTCCGGGCTGCAATATCTGTCGGAAATCATAAAGAACAGGACTCTGGAAAAATATTACCGCTGTATTGTGGAAGGAGAGCTTTCTTTTAACCGCAGCCCGTCAGAGGAAATGCTTTTAGAGGGGTATCTTACAAAGGATAAAGAAAAGAACAGGGTAACGATTACAAAAACTCCTTTATCCGGTCATGGGACAAAGGATATGGTAAAAACGGGCATTACCCCCATAAAGACCTATCAATGGGGAAATAAATTCTATACGGAATTGTCGGTACATCTGATGACCGGTAAGCCCCATCAGATCCGCGCTCATTTGGCGGGAACAGGGCATCCTGTGGTGGGAGATATGAAATACGGCAGGAAAAGCGCCTTATCGGAAAGATATCATATTAACAATCAGCTTCTTCATGCCTACAGGATTGTTTTTCCGGAGTCTGAGGGAAAATTTTCCTATTTGTCGGGAAAGGAACTGATTGGGAGGCTGCCCGGCCGGTATGAAAAAGTATTAGAGGAATTAGAGAATGGGAACATGGAATAGCAGGGGCTTACGGGGCTCCACGCTGGAGGATTTGATTAACAGAACCAATGAAAAATACCGGGAAAACGGGCTTGCACTGATTCAAAAGGTGCCTACGCCCATTACCCCCATAAAAATAGAGCAGGAGACCAGACATATTACCCTGGCATATTTTGACCAGAAATCCACGGTGGACTATATTGGGGCAGTACAGGGAATTCCCGTCTGCTTTGACGCAAAGGAATGTGCAGTAGATACCTTTGCCCTGCAGAATATCCATGAGCATCAGGTGGCTTTTATGGAGGATTTTGAAAAACAGGATGGGATAGCCTTCTTTATTATTAACTATACCCACAGGGATATTTTCTATTATCTTTCCTTCCGTCAGATGTTTACCTTTTGGAAACGGGCACAAGATGGGGGAAGAAAGAGCTTTCGTTTTGAAGAGCTGGATGCCTCTTATACCTTTAAACCCCGTTCCGGACTGTTTGTTCCCTATCTGGATATGGTGCAGAAGGATTTATATGACAGAGAACTGCCGGTTGACAAATAATTGGTTTTTTTGTATACTGTCGATAGTTTCATATGCTAATATGCTATCGTGTTATCACTTTAAATTGCTAAAGCGGCGATAAAACAAAAGTATATCACAGCATTTATAGGAACTGTTTTATCCAATACATATAGAATGAAAATGTATTGAAACAATCAAAAGAAGAGAGCGTAATATTGATATATTAATGGAGGAGATTATGCAGAGATTTGTACATACGCCTGAAGGCGTCAGAGATATTTACGGAATGGAATGTGCCAGAAAGCAGAGGCTTCAGGCAACGATCCATGAAAATTTTATGCGTTTCGGCTATGAGGATATTGAAACGCCTGCTTTTGAGTTTTTTGATGTGTTCGGAAGGGAAATCGGGACAACCCCCAGCAAAGAGTTATACAAATTTTTTGACAAAGAAGGAAACACGCTGGCGCTCCGGCCGGATTTTACCCCTTCCATCGGCAGATGCGCCGCTAAATATTTTATGGAACAGTCCATTCCTGTCAGACTGGCTTATATGGGAAATACCTATACCAATACCTCCAATTTACAGGGGAAATTAAAGGAAGTAACCCAGATGGGCGTGGAAATGATAGGCGATTCTTCCGTTATGGCGGATGCGGAAATGATACATCTGGCAGTTTCCTCCTTAAAAGCATCAGGCTTAAAGGAATTCCAGGTCAGCATCGGGGAAATCGGATTTTTCAAAGGTATCTGCGAAGAAGCAGCGCTGGATGAAGATACGGAGATGAACTTAAGGGAATTCATCTCAGCCAAAAATTATTTTGGGGCAGAAGAACTTTTATCGGAACGGTGCCATTTAAAACCTTCCAAAATTGAAACATTTTTGAAGATTACCGAGCTTTTCGGTTCCTTTGAAGTTTTAGAGGATGCTTTGGAGCTGGTAAATAATAAACGCAGCAGTGAAGCTATTATTCGTCTGCAGCAGCTTTATCAGCTGTTGAAAATGTACGGGGATGAAGATTATGTTTCTTTTGATCTGGGCCTTGTGAGTAAATATCATTACTATACGGGAATTATTTTTAAAGGTTATACCTATGGCGTGGGAGATGCGGTGGTAACCGGAGGACGTTATGACAGGCTTCTTTCCTATTTCGGCAAGGATGCGGCTGCCATCGGTTTTGCGGTTAATATCGGCAGTCTGATGCAGGCCCTTGCTTCTAAAAAGCTTGAGCAGGAAGTGACGCCCCGTACTACGATGCTGCTTTATGAAGAGGATGCCATAAAGGAGGCCATCAGATATGCCTGCGAATTCAGAAAACTGGGAGAATGCTGCGAGCTGTTGAAGTTACCTGATGAGCATGATGAAAAAGCTTATGTGGAGCTTGCAAAAGCGGGCAATAAAAAAGCGGTTATGAAAATCACTTCAAAAGGAATGAAGAAACTGTACGAAGTTTAGGAGAAATGATACAATGAGTAAAGACATGAGATATATTACCTTTGCCCTCGGAAAGGGCAGACTTGCAAAAAAAACTCTGGAGCTTTTGGAAAAAGTCGGCATTACCTGTGAGGAAATGAAGGATAAAGACACGAGAAAGCTTATTTTTGTCAATGAAGAATTAAAACTGAAGTTTTTCCTGGCAAAAGGGCCGGATGTTCCCACCTATGTGGAATACGGGGCGGCGGATATCGGCGTTGTAGGAAAGGATACCCTGCTTGAAGAAGGCAGGCGGGCCTATGAAGTGCTGGATCTGGGATTTGGAAAATGCCGTATGTGCGTATGTGGACCCGAGAGCGCAGGAGAGCTTTTAAAGCATCATGAAATGATTCGCGTGGCCAGTAAGTATCCGCGAATTGCAAAGGACTATTTCTACAACAAAAAACATCAGACAGTGGATATCATCAAGTTAAACGGTTCCGTGGAATTAGGGCCTATGGTAGGACTTTCCGATGTGATCGTGGATATTGTGGAGACAGGCTCCACCTTAAAGGAAAACGGTCTTGTGGTACTGGAAGAGATTTGCCCCCTCTCTGCAAGAATGATCGTCAATCAGGTCAGCATGAAAATGGAAGCTGACAGAATTAAGGATTTGATCAAAAGGCTTAAAGAGTATGTTTCTAAATAAAACAGGACAAATCGAGCAAAAGGACAAACCGAGCGAAAGGAATGGTATAAAAAATGGAAAGAAAAGCAATGATTGAGAGGAAAACGGCGGAAACGGAAATTGCCATGAATTTGAATCTTGACGGTACGGGAAAATCCGCAGTCAAAACCGGCGTGGGATTTTTGGATCACATGTTTACCGGCTTTGCCAAACATGGATATTTTGATCTGGAATTAAAGGCTTCGGGAGATTTGGAGGTAGACGCTCATCATACAGTGGAGGACTGCGGCATCGTTTTGGGAAATGCCATTGCCAAGGCTCTGGGAGACAAAAAAGGAATCAGCCGTTACGGTTATTTCATTCTTCCCATGGATGAAGCTTTGGTGCTTTGTTCCATTGATTTATGCGGCAGACCTTATTTTTCCATGGACGCCTCTTTTAAAGGAGAATTTGTGGGGGATATGGAAACCCAGCTTGTTAAGGAATTTTTCTATGCGGTTTCCTACAGCGGGGCCATGAATCTTCATATCAAGGTGTTAGCAGGAGATAACGATCATCATGTGATCGAAGCAATGTTCAAGGCCTTCGGAAAGGCTCTGGATATGGCTACGGCCATAGAACCCAGATGCGCGGATGTGCCAAGCACCAAGGGTTCCCTCGCTTAGGAATCGGAATTTACCAAAAAGCCGGAATCATAAAAGCACCAATGAAGTTACAGAAAGGTTTATTTTATTATGACAAAAAAATTTGCAGCATGTATTTATCTATATGAAAATAAAGCGGTAAAAGGATTTTCGGATCATTCCATCCTTTCTACGGATCCGGTTTCCCTTGCCATGGCTTACGGGGACGCGGAGACAGACGCTATTATCGTTTTCGATTTGTCCTATAATGACGCTACCCATGAAGCAAGTATTCTTTCAATGAAACAGATCGCAGAAAGCGTTGCCGTACCCGTATATGGCGCAGGCAATATTAAACGCATGGAGGATGTGAAAAAAATCCTTTATGCCGGCTGTAAAAAAGCAATTCTGAATCTGGGCAAAGATTCTTCTTATGAGATTTTAGAAGAGGTTTCCAAGAAATTTGGCAGGGACAAAATTGGCGCGTCCTTTAAAGAAGCGGAACGCATGATGATCAATCCTGATGGGCTGGAGAAGTATGCCAGTGAGCTGATTTGCTTAGATGAGCATGAATTCAAATATGCAGTGCCTTTGTGTCCCCTTCCCATGCTTGTGATGCTGCCCGAAATTTCCCTTGATAAGATGCTTTCCCTTTTGGAAAACAGCAAGGTAGGCGGAATTACAGG
>CAZDRM010000107.1:0-2705 GCA_964507745.1 uncultured Lachnospiraceae bacterium | reverse complement strand
GCAAAACAATCAGCCGGGACGAAAAACTGGAACAAATCATGCGTCTTCGGGAATATCAGCAAAACAATTCCACTCACGTAAATACTATGGCAGGCATTATATCTCCTGATGAAGGCTACGATGAAGCTTCTCAGGATGGTGCGGATCAGCCCGAAGCCTATAACGGTTTCTATTTAAAGCTGCGCTTGGTGCTGTGCTTTCTTTTATTTGGCTTTCTATGTATGTATCATTTTAAGATGGAGCCCGAGGACGGAACCTTTACCAAAGAGCTGCAGGCCGCAGTCAGAATTGATTATTCTGACAAGGTCATTGATTTTATGAAGAATTTCACTTATACTTTAGATTATGAGAAAACTAGCCTTAACTGATGAAATTTTATTAAAAATTGATAAGCCCGCACGTTATATCGGCGGGGAAGTTAATTCTATTATGAAAGACAGAGAGCGCGTGGATATCCGTTTTGCCATGTGCTTTCCTGACGTTTATGAGATCGGTATGTCACATCTGGGCATTCAGATTATTTATGATATGTTAAATAAATTTGAAGATGTCTGGTGTGAACGGGTTTATTCCCCATGGATGGATTTAGACGAGATTATGCGGAAGGAGCAGATTCCCTTATTTGCCTTGGAGTCCCAGGACTCGGTAAAAGAATTTGATTTTCTGGGGATTACCCTTCAGTATGAGATGTGTTATACCAATATTCTGCAGGTGCTGGATCTGTCGGGAATTCCCGTTTTTGCAAAGGAACGCACATGGGAGGACGCCATTGTCATCGGCGGCGGTCCCTGTGTTTATAATCCAGAGCCTGTGGCTCCCTTTTTTGACCTGTTTTATATCGGAGAAGGGGAAACCATGTACAGACAGCTTTTTGACCTGTATAAGGCATTTAAGAGGGCCGGGAAAAGCCGTAGAGAGTTTCTCATAGAGGCGGGAAAGCTGCCCGGTATCTATGCGCCGGAATTTTATGAGACAACCTATCATGAGGACGGCACAATTGCGGATTTTTCTCCTGTTATACCGGAGCTTCCAAAGAAGATTATGAAGGAAATGGTAAAGGATTTAAGCAGTACCTATTATCCCGAAAAGCCGGTGGTTCCGTTTATCAGGGTTACTCAGGACAGGGTGGTTCTGGAAATCCAGAGAGGGTGTATCAGAGGCTGCCGTTTTTGTCAGGCGGGGCAGTTATACAGGCCTGTAAGGGAGCGTTCTTTAGAATTTTTGAAGGAATATGCCGTTGCCATGCTAAAAGCCACGGGACATGAGGAAATTTCTTTAAGTTCTCTAAGCTCCAGTGATTTTTCAAAGCTGCCGGAGTTTATAGATTATCTGATAGAGGAATGCAGGAAGCGGCATGTGAATATTTCCCTGCCTTCTTTAAGAATTGACGCTTTTTCTCTGGATGTTATGAGCAAGGTGCAGGATGTGAAAAAGAGCAGCCTGACCTTTGCGCCGGAAGCCGGTACTCAGAGAATGCGTAATGTGATCAATAAGGGATTGACGGAAGAAGTTATTTTAAACGGTGCAAAGCTTGCCTTTGAAGGCGGCTGGAATAAGGTGAAGCTGTATTTCATGCTGGGGCTTCCTACGGAAACAGATGAGGATGCCAGAGGGATTGCGCATCTTGCCAATGAAATTGCAAAGCTATATTATGAGACCGTGCCTAAGGAAAAAAGAAACGGTAAGGTGCAGATTACGGCAAGTACCTCTTTCTTTATTCCTAAGCCTTTTACGCCTTTTCAGTGGGTGCCTATGTGTACTAAGGAGCAGTTTCTGGACAAGGCTCATACTGTTAAAACTGCGGTTTTGGAGCAGTTAAATAAAAAGAGTATTAAGTATAACTGGCATGAAGCGGATGTTTCGGTGTTGGAAGGGATTCTGGCAAGAGGGGATAGAAAAGTAGCGGATGTGATTTATATGGCGTATCAAAGGGGATGTATTTATGATGCGTGGGGAGAGTATTATAAGCATGATGTCTGGATGGAGTGCTTTGATGCCTGCGGGCTGTCTGTGGATTTTTATACTACACGGGAAAGAAGTCTGGAGGAGATGCTTCCGTGGGATTTTATTGATTGTGGTGTGACGAAGGAATTCTTGAAGAGAGAATGGGAACGGGCGCTTCGGGAGGAAGTGACGCCGAATTGTAAGGCGGCTTGTCAAGGGTGCGGGGCGGCCAGATTCGGGACGGGGATTTGTTTTGAGGAGAGGGGTTGAAAAAGGGACGGAACGGTCGGGCTGTATAAACCTTGCGGCATTGGGGAAAAATCATTTCCTTTCCTTGTGGCGTATTTCGAACATAAGGTTTTCTAAATGTTCCGGCTTAGGTGTTGGTTACGGACGCAAACGGCATATAGCGGCATCCGTGCCGCAATATGCCTTTCCCCAACGTCCTGTTGGGGAATTGCTGGGATAGAACGGAACATTAAGAAAATCTAATGTTCTTTATAATGCACAAGGAAAGAAAACGTTTTTCCCCAATGCCGCAAGGTTTATACAGCCCGACCGTTCCGGCGTTTTTCAGGGGATTAACATTTGGTTGACATTTGGTTTGATTTTTATTGAATTTTATTTGAATTTTGATTGATTTTAATTTGATTTTATTTGATATTGATTTTATTTTTGATTGATTATTAATTTATTTCTAATTGGTTTTTGGTTGGCCTTTGATGGGGTTGATTGGGTTCTAGTTGATTTTTAGGGGATGT
>CAZDRM010000106.1:5854-8087 GCA_964507745.1 uncultured Lachnospiraceae bacterium | reverse complement strand
CGGAAACGGCATAGCATAATTCATGCATGACCTCCGACGAATAAATGAAATAATACTTCCCATCAAAGCATCGAATGGAAGGGGCTTCAAAGAATGCGTGATTTTCATATTCTGTTCCCTGGCTGTAGGAGCTTCCGGGAACAACGATTCTCGGCGCTTCCAAAACAGTGAGCATATCCCCATCCAGTACGGTAAGCATTGCTCCGCTTCTTGATTTATCGCCGATTCCACAGAAACCTGTATAAAGGTAAACTTTATTATCTACAAGGATTACGCCGGGATCAAACTGTGGTTCATCGGTTTCCTTTTCTCCCAGTCTGGTTCCGTCTTCGTAATGAACATATCCGAGAAATTCATATTTTCCGGCGGGAGTATCGCATACCGCAACAGATACGATGGAAATCCTGTCAAGTACATAGTACAGATAATACCTGCCGTCAGGTCCCTTTACTACATCCGGCGCGTAAAGGCACATATTGTTTTGCCTGTTTTCCGGATCGTCCTGCCTTGTATAGATAACGCCCTCGTATCTCCAGTTCCCTAAATCGTCAACAGGAGCGGACCAGCAGACATAATCATTCAGGCAGAATGCGTGGCCGCGGAATTGATCATGGGAGCCGTAAACATATACGCGGTCTCCGAATACATAGGGTTCTCCGTCGGGAATATATTCCCATGAAGGGAGATAGGGATTGAAAGCCTGTTTCTTTCCGCACAGGTTTTTCTTTGTGATATGGCTGATCATAAAATCGCCAAAGGCGTCGTTTTGTACGGAAGCCTTGGATCCCGTTGACGTAAAACGCATTTCATTCTTAGCATCCTCTGTATAAGGAAGCCATTTCTCCATGGGCGAGCCGTCCGTGTCATTTCCGTTGGGGTTTCCGTTTTTCACAAAATTTGTCAGATAATTGCACATTTGCCGGGCAAGGTCATAGTGTCTTCCGGTAAATGGTCTGTATGATCCGGCAAGCGTTTCAAAAAAGAACCATAGATCAACGGAGTGGAATGTGCCGGGATTATCTTCTCCCGGAATGTCCGGTTCAAAACAGTAGTAGTATGTATCGGCGCTTGAACCGGAAAAACCGCTTTTTACGGAATATTCAATGGAATTGCAGGGAGCATATCCGTAAGCGTCTTTGATCTTTGCCTCCTTTGAGGAAAGGAAAAATTCCGAATCCCCGCCAAAATATTCTTTCGCCTTCTCAGCTAGCTGCTCTTCACTGTCCACGTTAATGTAAGCCTTAAATTCATCCCCTGTATTGCCGGACATTAAAGGAATGTGATTATGTTTTCCCTTAAGGAGTCGGGTAAAGGGATCCTCTTCAATAAGATATCCGTCTAAAACCGGAGAAAATCTGGGATGATTACGAACAAATCTCTGATAGGAATCTCTTAATGTAAGCGCGTCGATTTGTCTTGCTTCTTCCAGGGAAGAGACTCCCAGAGAAGCAAAAAACTGACTGCCCAGTTCCTCGCCGTAGGAAAGGGGCTGGGGAATGATAAAGGTGTCGGGTTCATATGGCGAACGGATCATGCCACTCATAATAACCGCTTTATGTATAAGATCCTTTGATTTATTGCTTGTGATATGGGAAAGGACGCTGGCGCCGCCTGCAGACTGACCTGCAAGGGTAATATTGTCGGGATCCCCGCCAAATGCGCTGATATTTCTTTTGACCCACTCAAGTCCCGCAAGCTGGTCAAGAAGGCCAAAGTTGGCAGGGGCGTCAGGGTTCTCCTTTGTTATCTCAGGGTGTGCAAGAAAGCCCAGAACTGCAAGACGATAGTTGATGCTGACAACGACCACGCCTCTCTTGGCAATATTTTCGCCGTTGAATTCCATTTCGGCGGTATATCCCCATTGGAATCCGCCGCCAAAGATCCATACAAGCACCGGCAGTTTGTCTTTATCGCTGTCTGCGCCTGTCCACACATTCAGATAAAGGCAGTCCTCGTTCATTTCGATGTCAGGGTCCACATGCCATTCGCGGCTGTAAATATCTGTGCCGAGACCGGGAGTATCCTGAACGGAAATCGGTCCAAAAGAATAGGCATTCCTTATGCCGCTCCAATTCTTACATGGCTGCGGCGCTTTCCATCTGTTTTTCCCAACCGGCGGGGCGGCGAAGGGGATTCCCTTGAACGCCGTAATTCTGGTGTTGTTGCCGGAAAGTCCGCGGACAAGACCGTTTTCTGTCATAACTGTTTTAAGCATATCGATATTATCTCCTTA
>CAZDRM010000106.1:1729-5754 GCA_964507745.1 uncultured Lachnospiraceae bacterium | reverse complement strand
CTTAATTTTCTTTATCATTTTATCATTTCATCTTTTAAACGCAAATTAAACCGACAAATTATAGTAAAACACAGTACAAATTATAGAAGATAATTGATATCGGTTGATTTTGACCTAAGGCAATGTAATTATATCTATGTATGAGCCGATTAAAATAGTGCAAAAATAAAGAAAATAAAACAGGACAAAACAGGAGATTACAGAATGAGTAAGTACAAGCATATCGTTAACACGGATAAGAAAATGGGACATATTAATCCGGAAATACAGGGGCATTTTTCCGAACATCTCGGAAGATGCATTTATGAAGGAATATATGTTGGGGAAAATTCGGATATCCCTAATAAGAATGGTATGAGAACAGATGTTGTTGAGGCGCTGAAGGAAATGAAGCTTCCCGTACTCAGATGGCCCGGCGGCTGCTTTGCGGATGAGTATCATTGGATGGACGGCATCGGCGACAAGGCTTCCAGAAAAAAGATGGTCAATACAAACTGGGGCGGCGTCGTTGAGGATAACAGCTTCGGCACTCATGAGTTTATGGAACTCTGCGAACAGCTGGGTTGTAAAACATATGTTAACGGAAACGTGGGAAGCGGAACCGTCCGGGAGATGAGCGAGTGGGTAGAGTATATGACCTTTCCCGGTGTATCTCCCATGGCGGATCTCAGAAAAAAGAACGGACGCGAAGAGCCGTGGACGGTAGATTATTTTTGCGTTGGCAATGAAAGCTGGGGCTGCGGCGGAAATATGCTGCCCGAATACTATGCAGATTTATTCAGGCATTACCAGACCTTTGTAAGAAATTATGACCCGGAAAAAAAGATTAAGAAGATTGCTGTGGGTCCCTCTGACAAGGATTATAACTGGACGGAAGTTCTTTTGGACAAGTGTTTTAGAGATCAGGGACTGTTTCCCCAGAACTATGGATATATGAACGGACTTTCTCTCCATTACTATACGCTCCCCTATGATTGGGACAAAAAAGGCGCCGCTACCGGCTTTAACGAAAAAGAGTGGTATATGACGCTCAGCAAGACTCTGTTTATGGATGAGCTTCTTACCAAACATTCCGCAATCATGGACCGTTACGACCCGGAGGAAAAGATAGGACTGATCGTAGATGAATGGGGGACCTGGTACGACGTGGAAGAGGGTACGAATCCCGGCTTTTTGTATCAGCAGAATACAATGCGGGACGCCCTTGTTGCAGGCATTAACCTGAATCTCTTCAATAAACACTGCAGAAGAGTTCATATGGCCAATATCGCACAGGTTGTTAACGTTCTTCAGGCAGTCATCCTTACAGAAGGCGAACAGATGCTGAAGACGCCCACCTATCATGTATTTAAGATGTACAGCGCTCATCAGGATAACGAGCTGCTTGAAAGCAGCATAGATACCAAGTCCATTGGTCTCGAGGAACAGTATATGGTGCCCAATCTTTCAGAGTCAGCATCAATTGATGCCGATGGCAGGATACATATTACAATTACGAATCTTTCCATATCTGAAGATTATGAGATAGAAAGCAATCTTCTTGGCAGGGAGGTCAAGGAAGTTAAAGCTGAAATCGTAACAGGCAAAATGGATGATTATAATACTTTTGAGAGCAAAGAAAATGTTAAGACGGTTCCCTTTGACGCGGTCAGGGCGGAACGGGACAAGCTGGTTTATGTGATTCCTGCCTGCAGCGTATTGCATATGGAAGTAAAAGTCTGATCTTATGGAACAGAAGATATGTAAAAGATGTCTGATCCGGGAACTGGGCGAAGAAAAATATCATGAAATGATAGGACGATATATCGAAGTATTTGATAAATCAGAACGGGCATCCGACGAACTGACGGGAAACAGGCTCTCATCCTGCAGGGAATGTAATAAGCTGAATGCAGGGACATGTCTAGCCTGCGGGTGTTATGTCGAGATACGGGCGGCAATCAGAAAAATGCATTGTCCATATAAAAAATGGTAGTAAAACAGACATTATGGTGGATAGTTGATGAAAAAATGTATCAAACTGATTTCTGGCAGGATATATAAAGAATTAAATAAGTTAAAGCTGAATAAAAAGTTTGCGGTTTTGTATTTTTTCTGTGTTTTTATTCCACTGGTTGTTACGGATGCTTTGATACTTAACTTCGTATACCAAAAAGAAGTCAGTGAGAATCAGTATGATATAGATTTTGCAGCTTCGCTGTATACGAACAGCCTTTATAATCTCATGGCGTCGAACCAGACGTATGTTAATTCCCTTAATATGAACGGAAAGATTGATTCCTTTTTAAACACGAAGTATGAATCTTCCTATGAATATTATGATCAATATTTTGAACTGATAAACGATTCCTTTCTTTCTTCACTTTCAGGATTAAACAGTGACAATATTTGTGTATATGCTGATAATGACAGTATATTAGACAGCAGTTATTTTAAAAAGCTGTCCAGGAGCAGGGATGCTGTCTGGTATAAAATGTTTATAGACTCCGGAGAGACAGAAGGATTATATGTATATTATGATGAAGACATTGTCAGCAATTCCCCGATTCAAAAGAGAAAGCTCTATTATATAAAAAAACTGACATATTACAGAAACGGCTGCGAAAAGATAGCGGTTGTTGAAAATGATCCTGCGGGTTTTCAGAGAAAGATGAAGGACCTCAGCAATAGATATCCGATGTACATCCGATATGAAAATTATGTTTTATTTACCAATATGGGAGATGACATTATATATGTAGATGAGATCGATACGCAGAACAGAGATGCCCATACAACTTATGTAAACCTTAAAAACACTACTTTTGAGATAGTGATATTGGACAACAGCGATATAATTTCCCTGATTTTAAAGGATCAACAGAAAATTCTTTTTGCAATGATCATCTTTTCGGTTTTATTTCCTTATTTAGCCATTAAACTGGTCAATCAGAGTATTATCATGAGAATTTTAGAGCTTGAAAAAGCTTTTGCCAAGAGCTCCGGCAAAACCTTTAACCGTATTGAAGATATTGACGGAACAGACGAAATCGCCGAAATGATGCGAAAATATAACGAGATGGTGGACGCCAACAATAATCTTATCAATATGGTCTACAAAAATAGGCTGAAGGAACAGGAAAATGATATTGCGAGAAAGAATGCCGAGCTTTTGGCGCTGCAAAGCCAGATCAACCCGCATTTTCTTTTCAACGCTTTGGAAAGCATACGTATGCATTCCCTGCTGAAGGGCGAGACGGAGACCTCGGTTATGGTGGGAAAGCTGGCGCTTATGCAGAGACAGAATGTAGAATGGGGACAGGACTTTGTTACCATAAAGAAAGAGATGGAATCCATAGAGGCATACCTTGGCCTTCAAAGCTATCGCTTCAGCGAAAGGCTGAAATATGAAATTGACATGAATGAGGATTGCGCGGATTATCTGATTCCGAAGCTTACGGTTGTGACATTTGTGGAAAATGCCTGTGTTCACGGCATTGAGCCAAAACAGGGGCCGGGCTGGATCTTTGTCAGGGTCTATCGCAAAGATGTGTTCCTTTTCATTGAAGTAGAGGATACCGGCGGCGGCATGAACGAGGATGAAGTCGCAAAGATGATGGAAAATATCAATCATGTTTCCATAGAGGCGATAAAAGGGAAAAAACATATCGGTATATTAAATGCATGTCTGAGGCTGAAAATGATTTCTTCCGATGAGGCGGAGATCCGGATCGACAGTGAAGCGGGGGTTGGCGTGATTGTTGAGATAAAAATACCGCTTGATAAATTAGACAGGATTGAGAGGGATGAATCGTGTTAAAGGTATTGCTTGTGGATGACGAACCGTTTATATTGCAGGGACTGCAGATGCTGATTGACTGGGAAGGCGAGGGCTATGAAATCGCCGCTCTTATGTCCAACGGGAAGGAAGCCTATGATTATCTGAAAGAAAATGAGGTTGATTTGATCATTTCCGATATTCAGATGCCTCTGATGACAGGACTGGAACTCTTGGAACGGATTCGGGCGGAAAAGATATCAAACGC
>CAZDRM010000106.1:0-1629 GCA_964507745.1 uncultured Lachnospiraceae bacterium | reverse complement strand
AACAAAAAGAAGCTCTATATATATGAAGAAGAGGCGCAGGTTGAGGGAGAGCAGAATGCGGTGTTTCTTTGTAAGTCCGCCATTGATAATGTGGTTTTGGCCATTAACAGCGCCGATAAAGCCGCCATGGATACCGCTATTGACAATTTGTTTGAAGAACTGCGGGGAATCAATGAAAAAGAGAATGCCAAAAATCTGAATATCAACTATCTGCTGTTTCAACTGATACACATAGCGTCGGAACAGGATGATAATGTGAATCAGGAAGAGGTGCTTCACTATATAGCCGAAAATTCATTTGACGAATCCATTACTCGTGGAGGAAGCCGGCATATGAAGAGATTTGCCTATGAATATTCGGAATATCTGTTAAGCCTGCGGAAGAATGTATCAAGAGGATTGATCTTCAATATAGAAAAGGATATTCAGGAACATTTTTATGAGAATATTACTTTAAAAAGTCTTGGCGATAAGTATTATATCAACAGCTCCTATCTGGGGCAGATTTTTAAGAAGACCCATAACAATATATCCTTTAAGGACTACCTGACACAGATAAGGATCGATCATGCTGCGTCCCAGCTTCTGAATACGGACAAAAAAGTCATTAAAATAGCGGAGGATGTGGGATACAAGGACTGCGATTATTTTATCCGAAAATTTATTGAACTAAAGGGATGTACGCCCTCAAAATACAGACGAAATAGCAGTATACAATAATCATGACCCCGATAAAATCCGGAGGAACATCATTAGCTGGATTTTATCGGGGATTTTATTATAGTTTGTCAGGTTGTTATATTTATAATATAAAATTATACTTTTATTAAAATAAGTCGTATAACGACAAAATAGGGAGGTTAATCTATGAAACTTAAAAGAGTTTTAGCGCTTTCGATGGCATGCGTGCTTAGTATGGCGACTCTCGTAGGCTGCGGTGGCGATACACCCGCAAGCTCAGACGGAGGTGCCACAGACGAAGGCGCTGCAGAAGGCGAAGCAATGGGCCTTGAAACAGGCGAGTCATTTTCTGATGATGATATTATCAATTGGACAATGTTTATCGCAATGCCCGGCTCTGAGATCAACGACGACAACGAGATTCAGCAGATAATTGCTGAGAAAACAGGCGTAAAAGTTAAGGAAACATGGCTTACAGGCCAGACTGCAGCTGAGGCTGTAGGTTCCATTCTTGCTTCCGGCGAGCTGCCTGACTTTATTGACGGCGGCGACGGCATGATGCAGCTTTACGATGCAGACGTGCTTGTTGCATGGGATGATTATATTGACAAATATCCCAATATCAAAGAATTATATTCCGACGCAGAGTGGGAAAGCTTCCGTCAGGAAGACGGCCACATCTATTGGGCAAATATCTTTACCAATACATATGGCGAATCTCAGGCAACCAGCCATAATGATGAGGCTTTCTGGATTCAGTGCCGCGTCCTTGAGTGGGATGGATATCCTGAAATCACAACATTAGAGCAGTATTTCGACCTTCTTGAGAGATACGCAGACGCTAACCCTACCATGGAAGATGGTACACCGGTAATTCCTTACACAATGCTTTGTGAGGACTGGAGATATTTCTGTATTGAAAACGCACCTGAGTTTTTGGCAGGATAT
>CAZDRM010000105.1:3641-8138 GCA_964507745.1 uncultured Lachnospiraceae bacterium | reverse complement strand
CCCTCCCAGCTTTCCGGCGGACAGCAGCAGCGTTGCGCCATTGCAAGGGCGTTGATTAAAAATCCCAAGCTGCTTTTATGTGATGAACCTACCGGCGCGCTGGATTCCAAAACCTCCCGGGATATTCTGGTGCTTCTTGAAGAAGTAAACAGGAAGTACGGTACAACCATGCTGATTGTTACCCACAACAATTCCATTAAGAATATGGTGGACCAGGTAATCTTTTTAAAGGACGGGCAGATAAAGGAAAATTACTGCAATGAGCAGAAAGTGCCTGCGGCAGAATTGGAGGATTTGTAATATGCAGAAAGTTTTGAGAAAACGAATCCTCCGGGATTTGAAGGAAAATCTGTTCCGTTATATCGCCCTGGGGCTGATGATCGTTCTTGGCATGTATATTGTAATCAGTCTGGTTGCCGCTGCGGAAACCATTGTGTCAGGAACAAAGGCTGTGGCTCGTGAACAGGCGGCAGAGGACGGACAGTTTAGCGTATTCGCCCCCCTGACGGAGGAAGAAGTAAGAATGATTAATGATAAAGGGGTTACCATAGAGGAACACTTTTATCTGGACTATGCAGCTGATAACGATACGGTGCTGCGTACCTTTAAAATACGGCAGGATATTGACCGTTTCCGTACAGATGAAGGAAGCCTTTCTCTGAAAGAGGGAGAAGCCTTTTTAGAAAAACGCTACAGTGAGGAAGCGGGAATTACAATAGGGGATACCATAAGAATCGGGGAGCATGCCTTTGAAGTGTGCGGCATTGGAACAGCCCCGGATTACGAAGCGCCTTATCGGAATCTGTCGGATCCTGCAACTGACATCAGTCAGTTCGGAGTCGTTTTTTTAACAGAATCGGATTATGAGATGTTAAAGGGGAAGCATGCCAGCCTTCAATCCGAGGAGTTCGTGTATGCTTACCGTTTGAATGATAACTTAACAGATAAGGAGCTAAAAGAAATGCTGCAGGATTTTACCATGTCTGCAGATGATGTTGAGGACAGCTATTTTCAGGAATATTGGGATAAAACCGTCGGGAAAACGGAAGATTTCAAGGAAGCGCTCTCAGACCTTTCCAAGGGAGCGGAGGAGCTTTCAGACGGTCTTTCAGAGCTGGAATCTACAATGGGCAGGATGCAGGAATCCGGTTTCTACGGAAACAGTCTGGATGACTATGCCGGCGGCGTTTCGGAAGCTGCCAAAGGCGTAGAAGAGTTAGCAGACGGTATTTCCGAATTTTCGGATGAGACGGAAACCTTTATTGATGATAACTTTGATGTGGAGCTTTCTAAACTGACTCAGTTTTTAAAGGCGGAGGACAATATGCGTATAGGCGCTGCCGGGGATGATGTTGCCATCAACAAATCCGTGGGGCTTTTTGCAGGCGTGCTTCTGATTGTTCTCATTGCCTATGTTATTTCGGTTTTTGTGGTGCATACGATTGAAAAGGAATCAGGGGTTATCGGAACACTCTATGCTCTGGGTGTGAAAAGAAGGGAACTTTTGCTGCACTATCTGATACTGCCGGCGGCGGTAACTTTTATAGCCGGTATCATCGGCACGTTCATTGGCTACAGCAATTTTGGGGTAAGGAGCCAGATGTCGGAAACATATTCTTATTTTTCTGTTCCTGATTTAAAAATCTGTTATGAAACCTATCTGTTTGTTTACGGGATTGTGATGCCTCCTGTTGTGGCGGCTGTCACGAATTTTTGCGTCATTCGCAACAAGCTGAGAAAGCCTGCTCTTGTACTGATTCGCAATGAACAGAAGGTAACTGATACAAAAAATATCCGGCTGAAGGGCGGCGACTTTGTCCGGACCTTTCAAATCCGGCAGTTTTTACGGGAAAAGCGTACTGCTCTCACGGTGTTTCTCGGCATGTTCTTTGCTTTGCTGATTTGCATGATGTGCTTAAACTGCTATGTGCTTTGTCAGCATATCAAAGAGGAAACATCGGCAGATATAAAATATGAATATATGTATACTTACAAATATCCCGAGGAAACTGTGCCGGAGGGAGGAACCCAGGCCTATGGCGTTACCTTGAAAAAAGAGGTGCTGGGTTATAATCTTGACATTACCCTGTTGGGAATAGAAGAGGATAATCCGTATTTTGATGCAGATTTGGAAAAGGGACAAAACCGGGTGGTTATTTCATCTGCGGTGGCAAGGAAATATCACATAGGAGTGGGAGATGAACTGGTTTTAAAGGATGAGGAAAATGATAAAAATTATGCCTTTACAGTGGACGGCATTGCCCCCTATGCAGCAAACTTCTTTGTTTTTATGGATATTGAAAGTATGAGGGAGCTTATGGGAGAAGATGAGGATTATTATAACATTGTCTTTTCGGACCATGCCCTGGATATAGAATCCGGCAGGCTGTATGCTTCCGTTTCAAAAGGGGAGATGGAAAGGGGGACATCCATATTTGTGGAGTTGATGGCGCCTATGATCACAACGCTTTCCACAGCTTCCGCCCTGATTTTCATTGTGGTCATGTATTTGATGTTAAAGGTTATGATTGACCGCTCCGCCTCATCTATTTCCATGATGAAAATTTTCGGATACCGGAAAAAGGAAATCAGGAAGCTTTATCTTAACGGACAGCTGCTGGTTGTGGCGGTCAGCGCCCTCATTGGAATCCCTATAGCAAAGGTCCTGATGGATGCCGCATATCCTTATATGGTGTCAAATGTGGCGGTAGGGGTAAATCTGAGCTTTGAGTGGTGGATGTATGCAGGGTTGTTTGGTGCGATTATGGTGCTGTATCTGGTTGTGACCCCGTTATTAATGAGGAGAGTCAACAAAATTCTTCCGGCAGAAATATTAAAGAACCGGGAGTAGTGCAATAAAAAGCTGCTGACCGTGGCATGGGTCAGCAGCAGAGATATCAGTGCCTGTTGCATGGCTGATTACTATTTGGTCATGTCCCCGTCGCACCATAAGAAAAGTTTACCACTATAACTTCACTGTATTTTTCAAAGGCTTTGTTATATTCTTCCTCTGTAATTGCTTCTGTTTTTCCATCTTTTTCCATAGTATAGGTAGCGTCTCCGTTTTCATCAAATTCCGCATATATGCCCTCTGCTAAATTGAGCGTCCCGTTTTTCTCATCAATTTCAAAACGCTGCAAATTATGTCCTGATGCCGTATAAATACCCGTATTATCGTAGGAAATAGGGTACGCAGTTCCAAAACTCTCCAGTTGGCCTATGTTTTTAACCTCTCCGTTTATGGGATAATACACATCGCACCAAATTGCTGCCTGATTTCCCCAGCCATCATCATATACTTCGGAAGACACAAGTAAAATCGGAGAAGAAGCATTGGTTTCGATAACTGCAAAAAGCTCGTTATCTTCCAGACCGGCAATAGTCATTTGATAAATTGCTGCGTACTCGTCGCTTTTGTTTTTGGTTCCGCATGAACATAGCAAAATGACAGACATACAAATAGCAATACATGAAACAATTTTATTTATCTTATACATAGGGTATCAGCCTCCTTTTTTTCTGTTCTTAAAGACATAGCACAAGAATAATATCAATCCTATCCCACCCGTAATCATAGAGGGAATCATCAATCTCATATAATCAACAGGGACGCTTTCATACCGTCCGGTAGCGATGTACCTGTATAGCATATATTGGGTGCTGATAGTAGTGCTTTCCAGTGCTATTACATAAGTGAAATTTAAAATACTGACCATAATAAAAATCAGTCCGCAGATTAATAGCAGCATCATTTTTCGGTTATGAAGATTTATTTTCATTAAATCTTCCAGGGTTACCTGTTCGTTATTTTCGTTTCCCACGCCTGTGTCTCCTTCCATTAATAAATCATCCAATGACACATGAAACAGTTTGCTTACTTTAACTATGCTTTCTAAATCGGGAGAAGTGCTGCCCGATTCCCACTTTGAAATTGTCTGCCTTGACACGTTAAGTTTTTCTGCTAATTGCTCCTGTGTCATTCCGGAAAGTTTTCTCAATTGGTTGAGTTTGTTTCCAATTTCCATTTTTTTATCCTCCTTTAACCATGATTCTAAATAGTTTAGGCAGTTTTTTCTATCAACATGTTTTTACATTCGCGCTCAATATGGTAACATTAAGGGAAAATGCGCGCTTTTTCTATACTTCAGTTTAATTCATATCGGAACTTTTCAAATTATAACATTTATTCTATACTTTCTCTACCACAATGACGCTTATGACGTCAAACCGTCCCTTCAAGACATGAAACAAACGATTTTGGAATTTTATGCCGATATAAAAAGAGAATCTGCAGATACTTTTTTCAGAAAGAATTGACGAAAAACAAATGACAGGAAATAATAAGCAGACAGATTGATAAGGTTAGGTGTTTGACAGGATGCTTTCGATAGCGGTTTGTGATGATGAAATAGTAGAATGTGCCCGTATGGCGGAAAAAATCAGGGGAACTTTGGAAGAAATGAAGGTCCCCTGTTTTTTGCACCAGTTTAACAGCGG
>CAZDRM010000105.1:1869-3541 GCA_964507745.1 uncultured Lachnospiraceae bacterium | reverse complement strand
TCCGATTTTATCCTCGTCAACAGGGAGAGGCAGAAGCAGAAAATATTTTTGCAGGACATTCTTTATTTTGAAATCAGGGGAAGGCTCATTGATATTCACAAGACCGGAGGCGTTTCCGATTATTATGGGAAAATCGGCGTTCTGGAAGAGGAGCTTAGGGAAAAAGGATTTTTCAGGTGCCATAAAGGATATCTGATTCATCTGAAATACGTAAAAGGATATAACAGGCAGGAAGTAATTCTGGAAAACGGAGAGAAAATTCCTGTTTCCAAAAGAAGATATGAAGCATTTTGCAAGGCGCTGTTAGACTATATGAAAAAAAGCGGAGGCATATTATGAATCAGGAGATATTTGGGCTGTATGAGCTGGCGGTTTCCAGCGTTTGTTATGGTATGCTGACCGGAGGATTTTTCCGCTTTTTAAAAGCAAATTTTAAAAGCACGAAAGTAAATCAGGGACTATTCATATTTTTTGTTTTTTTCTGGCTTTTTGTAATGAGAATCCTTTTTGAATGGGGAATCCGGTTTGGGAGTCTGTCCAGACTTTTAGGATATCTGCTGTTTTCCGGGCTGATAATATTGACATTTTCCGGAGCATGGGAAAAGAAGCTGTTAGCGGCGGCAATTCTCATAGCGGTGGAAAAACTGGTGGGTAATTTTTGCGGTTCTTTGCTGATTGCTCTGGCGTTGGTAATCCGGCATGGAATTTTAAAACGGTCCGATATGCTGGAACCATGGCATGACTTATTGATAATCTTTCTGTCTTATGCGGTTACAGTGGGAGTTCTGTGTTTCCTGTCGAAAAAAAGCCGTGGTCTCTTTGAAGAAAAGACAGGAAGATGGTATTTGACAAGCGCAGCGCCCATACTTTTCATGATATTGGTGGTGGACGTTTATGATTGGAGTGTCGGCAGGGGAGCCATCTTCTGGGGCGGGGAAAATATGGGAATCTATGAAAACCAGCTTTTCAGCCACGGGGCGGTATGTTTACTGACGGCTGTGTGTATGTTTGCAGCAGGGTTTTATGTATATGGGATGCAAAGGATTCACAGGGAATGGCAGAAAAAAGAGCAGTACCGTTTGCAGGCCGTATATCTGGAGGGGCTTAAGAATCAGAATGAGCGGATGGATAAAATCAGGCATGATATGAAAAACCATATTATCAGCCTTCAGGGACTGTTAGCAGACGGTAACTTAGAAAAGCTTAGGGAATATCTGGACAGAATTGCCGAAACAGGAGGGATTACAGGGATAGAAGAAGTCACGGGCAATAAAGCCGTGGATGCCCTTCTTTATGAAAAGCGGAAACGGGCAGAGGAGAAAAACATCCTCTGGCAATGTGATATGCAGCCCTGGGAAAAGTGTTTCCCGGATGAATTTGATTTCTGCGTAGTGGCGGGCAACGGACTGGATAATGCCATTGAGGCATGTGAAAGAATGAAGGATGGAACACACAAATTCATACACATACAGACAGGCCGGGTAAAAAACTGGTTTCTTCTTGAAATTAAGAACAGTACCTATATGGATGATAAAGAAAAAGCGCAAAATTCTGATTCGGATAGAAAGAGGGAAGAGGGCAGGATTCATGGAATCGGTCTTTTAAACATAAAAGAAACGGTGGCAAAGTATAACGGAATTATGAGCGCAGATATTGAGGACGGGATTTTTGT
>CAZDRM010000105.1:0-1769 GCA_964507745.1 uncultured Lachnospiraceae bacterium | reverse complement strand
TTTTCTATATCCACACAGCCTTTACAGCCCATTGTTTCGCGATAGCTGCACTGGCTGCACAGCAATCCGCATCTTGATTCAATCATGATATGATACCTCCTGAGTATTTTGATATAGCATAGCACATATAACATGACAACTGTATGTCATGTTTATTTTTCTTTTTCCGTATTTTGAGGAATTTTGTTTTTTAGAATATTTTCCGCCTGCTTTTTTCTATCCTTCAAAAGCAAGAGGGGCTCTAATATTGTGACTTTATCCCCGAAGCTGAATATCCATTCCTGCATATTGCGATAACTTGCGAAGTCCTGTTCAAAAAGAAGCATGCCATCATCTGTCATGTTATAACAGTCAACGCCGTATTCCTCGATCAGACGAAATTTTTCACTTTCCGAAAACAGCGCCTTCAGATGAATTGTGTCACTTGAGAAATAATCGTCAAATTGCAGAGCCTGTTCGGGAATTTCCATGGGGATGAAGTCATAATCAGAAAGTTTGACATTCCATAAACGGTTTAATTTAAAAAGGCGAAAGTCTTTCCGGTCATGACAATATCCGAATACATACCAGGAGGACCATTTAAATATTAAACGGTATGGCTCTATATGTCTCATGGTTTCGCCTTTCTGGTAATAGTACATAAATGAAATATGCCGTTTGTTTTCAATGGCAGTTTTAATCAGTTCGATTTTTTGTGTTAAAGGCTTCTGATAATGAGACGCCAGGTCAATCATAATCGTGTCATTGACTTCTATGGCGTTGGTTTTGACCGATAGTTTTTCAATCATCTTGGTAAGGTAGGAAGTCTCCGATACGCTGTCAATTCCCTTCAGGCCGGTAAAAACAGCCTGAAGCTCATCAGCGGTAAAAAAGGCTTTATCTATTTTGTAGTTGTCGGCGATGGAAATGCCTCCGCCGCTGCCCTGTGTGGTAACGATAGGAATCCCTGCCTTACAGATATCCTCAATATCCCTGTTGATGGTTCGTCTTGACACTTCAAAACGTTTGGCCAGCTCGGGAGCCGTTACTTTATCCTTTTGCAGCAAAATTGTGATAATGCCAATCAGGCGGTCAATTTTCATATCTCATTCCTCACTTTTCTTTTGTCCGCCGTATTACAGACCGGATATCCATAATCGTCTTTTGTCGACGGCCTAAGATGTTATTTGTCTATAGTATAGCATATAAACATGACATAATAAAGTCGTGTTTAAAACGGCAAAGCTACAACCCGTTTTGCGATGTCCATACATGACGGTAAAAAGGCCTTTTACGACCGTATGCTAACATATGCCTTCCATTATGACGAATTGAACTATAAATATGAAAAATAAATTGTGAATATGAAAAGGAGGTCATTTTATGAACACAAAAACCATGGAAGGGATTGTAGGAGCAAAAACAAATATGAATATGGTAAATACTCCCATGCGCGTATACCGGGAAGCCGAGAGAAAGGGAGATACCGGAACCATGGAACGTGCCATGGGGTATGCGGGGGAATATACACAGAAAGCTGAGAGTTACCGTAAGAAAGCTGAGGAAGGCATGAAGGAAGACGCCAAAGAAGCCAGAGAAAAAGAAAAGGCGGAACGCGAAAAAGCCATCCAAAAGAGAAAAGAACAGAGAGAAGAGGCGGAAAAGAGAGTAGAAGAGCTTCAGAATAGAACGGACACGGTGGAAATCAGTGAAGAGGGAAAAGCTTTATTAAAGGCCCATACGGAAGAAAATGCTGCGGCAGAGACAGAAACTTCCACAGAAGTTTCCAC
>CAZDRM010000104.1:1971-8198 GCA_964507745.1 uncultured Lachnospiraceae bacterium | reverse complement strand
CTTATCCCGATTATCAATATGAAAGGATTGATGCGGGAAACAGGGAAGAATGTATAGAACTGGCAAATAACTGGCGGGAAGAGAACGGATGTGACAGCGACCCGGAAAAAAACGAGGAATTTTGTGTAACCTTAAGAGCCTTAAAGGAAATGGAAGATTTGAACCTTACAGGCGGTCTGATCCGGGCGGATGGCAGAGTGGTTGCCTTCAGTATGGGGGAAAAGCTTTGCGACGATACCTTTGTGGTGCATATTGAAAAGGCATATGCTGATGTCCAGGGAGCCTATCCCATTATCAACCAACAGTTTGTGCTTCATGAAGCGGCGGATTACCGTTATATAAACAGGGAAGAAGATACGGGAGCCGAGGGTTTAAGAAAGGCTAAGTTGTCTTATTATCCTGTGTTTTTGCAGGAAAAAGGAGTTGTTACGATAAAATAGATGTAAGATAAAAGAGAAGAAAACCGCAGTCGGAAAGGGACTACGGTTTTTCTGTTTGTGCAAGGTGTCTGGCCTTATACTGGGTAGGCGTACAATTCATATATTTTTTAAAAAGCTTATTAAAATAGCTGCTATTATTAAAACCAACCTTGGAGGCGAGAGTTGCCACGGAATCATTGGAATCCTCGTCACAGAGCAGGCCGGCGGCAATAAAAATGCGGTATTTCATCAGATATTCAAAGGGAGTCATCTTCATGCAGCGTCTGATACAGCGGCAACATTCGCTTTTGCTTACGTGAATAGAAGCTGCTATGTCATCTAAAGAGATGGAATCCGCATAGTGTTCCTCGATAAAACGAATTGCCTCCTTTGCCCGGGCTTCATCCATACTGATGCGGGCATCTTTGGAATCTGCCGGAATCCGGAGCTCCTTGATGTGTTGCTCCAATACAAGGATCCAAAGCCGCATCAGATAGTCTTTGGTATACAGCTCATAGCAGTACTGTCGCTCCTTGTTGGCCTTGATAATTTGTTGCAGCAGCTGCAGAATTTCTTTCTCATAAGGGATTTCCTCAGATAAAGGAAGTCCTGTCATGGAATGATTGCTGATAACAGGATGGAGATAGATGGAACACAGCTTGGTCTGGCTGTAGGAAAACAGGAACGAGGGATGAAAAACAATGGAAGAATAAATACAGTTTTCACTGCCCTCTGCAATGCTGAAGGAATGGAGCATTCCCTGGTTGATCAGCAATCCCTGTCCTTTTGACAAAATATAGGAATCATCACTGACGTGGAATTCCCCACATCCGTCATGAATATAAATCATTTCTAATTCATCGTGCCAGTGCCATCTGACCGTTTCCATGTACATATTTTTCATGTTGATCTCATATACTCCAACGGGATATTCGAAATCGCCATGCTCTTTTAACTCCTTTAAATTTTCCGCAACATGAATGGAGTCTGTGGAAGTAGCGGGTGTTTTATCTGTCATGTTCATTCTCCTTCATCACGATTCGTACTGTTATAGCAATGCAATATTGCATATTATACCATTATATCAGCTCAAAGTAAATTTGATATTATCATGAAAATTCGACAGAGAGATTGCGTTGTCATGACCGGAAAATTGATTTATAATAAAGCAAGTAAGAAAAGAACGGCGCCCGGCGGGCTGTGGAAAAGCCGGTCTTTCATGAGAAAGGAACAGCATGAAAACATATCAAGGACTTCGGGAAACCTATAAACAGTTTATTTATCACGGATTTGAAATATCGGAAGAACCGGGAAAGGTATGCCTTACCTATGATTTTGAGATTCCGGGGCTGTCCTCCTTTGCTCCCCGGTGGGAAATACCCTGTGACAGGGAAAATATGGGGGAGGATGAAACCTTTTTAAACATGGTCTTTTCTTTAGGAATGGTGGAATTGATCAGCTATTGGAAAATTACCTGTCCCAAGGAAGTAATTGTGGAGCCATGGGGATTGTCAGAGGAACAGATACAATGGTGGAAACGGCTGTATTTTAACGGCCTCGGGGAATTTTATTATACCAACGGCATTGAAGAAAACGAAGAAGATTTTATGGAAATAAAGGCTTTGGGAGAGGTATGGCTTCCTGAAACGGCAGAGAAGGATGCGACATGTTCCGGGCAGAGTCAGGGAAGTGCACAGTCTTGGAAGCTTTCAGAAGGGAATACGTCTCATAAAAAAGAGGGCGGCTGCCTTGTGCCCGTGGGAGGGGGCAAGGACTCCTCTGTTTCTCTGGAGATTTTAAAAGAGCAAAAGGACAGCAATTACTGCTATATCATCAATCCCAGAGGCGCCACCCTGGATTCTGCAAAAGCGGCAGGATATGGAGAGGATCAGGTCATAGCGGTAAAGAGGACGCTGGATGCCAATATGCTGCGGCTTAATAAAGAGGGTTATTTGAACGGCCATACGCCTTTTTCGGCAATTGTGGCATTTTCCGCCACCATTACGGCATATCTCCATGGACTGACCTATATTGTATTGTCCAATGAATCCAGTGCCAATGAAAGCACGGTGAAAGATAGTTATGTAAACCACCAGTATTCCAAAAGCTTTCAGTTTGAAAAGGATTTTCATGAATATGAAAAGGAATATCTGGGGAGCGGCACCTATTATTTCAGCCTGCTCCGTCCTTTAAGCGAATTTCAGATAGCCGCCTTTTTTGCAGGAATACCGGCTTATCATGATGTATTCAAAAGCTGTAATGCGGGCAGCAAGGAGAATATCTGGTGCGGCAAGTGCTCCAAATGTCTTTTTGTATGGCTGATTTTATCGCCCTTTCTTACACAGAAGCGGTTGACGGAAATCTTTGGAACCAATATGGCGGAGAATCCGCAGATGGAAGAATATTTTAAACAGCTCATCGGTCTGTCAAAGGAAAAACCCTTTGAATGTGTTGGAAGCCGTGATGAAATCAATGCGGCCATAACCCTTACCATCAGGGATTATCCGGAAGGCAAAGAGCTTCCTTATCTGTTTAGACGCTACAAAGAGCTTGGATGCTACGAGGAAAATCTGCCGGTATGTGAAAGCTATTTCGGCTATTATGACCATGAAAATCTGCTGCCGGAAGCGTTTGAAGAAAAATTTATGGCGGAATTAAAAAAGAGGGGCGTATATCGTGATTGACTATATCAGGAAAAGAATAAAAGATAAAAAGGTGTTGATTCTGGGCTTTGGCAGGGAAGGGAAATCCACTCTGAAGCTGTTTCTGGAAGCAGGAGGCGCAAGAGAGCTTGCCATAGGGGACTTAAAGGAATTTTCTTTAAAGGATCTGGAATATCTTCAGGAGGATGAAGCCGGGGTACAGGCGGCAGGCTTTGAAGAAATTAATTTTGTCTGCGGGCCGGATTATCAGAAGGCAATGGATAACTACGACCTGGTTATGAAAAGTCCGGGAATTGTTCTGGAAAAGCCGGTAGGAGAATATAAGTCAGAAATTTTGTCCCAGATGCAGCTGATTTTTGAGGTCTATCGGGACAGAATCATAGGCATTACCGGAACCAAGGGAAAGAGCACCACCACCACCCTTTTATATCATATTCTGGAAGAAGCCCGGGTTCCTGCCGTGCTTGCCGGAAATATCGGCATTCCTGTATTTGACATTGTCCATAAAATAGAAAAGGATTCCCTGCTGATACTGGAATTGTCCTGCCATCAGCTGGAATATATGACGGTTTCCCCCAAACGGGGAGTTCTGTTAAACATTTATGAAGAACATCTTGACCATTACGGGACTATGGAAAAGTATGTAGCTTCCAAGGAGAAAATTTATGTAAACCAGTTGGCGGGAGATTTGCTATATGTGCACCCTTCCGTTGCACCCAAAGAGGGCAGTCATAGGGGGACATGTATTTTTGTGGAAGCAGAGAGTGAAGAGAATATAGAAGGTAAAGAGGAAGCAGCAGACAGAGTGGTTGACATAATATCTGATGCCGGAGACAATGAGAATGTAGAGAACAGCACGTATACAGCAGATGTTGTTTTGAAAGGAACGAAGATTTTTTACGGAGAAAGAAGCTTTGAGATTTCCACGGAAAAAATCAGTCTGTTAGGAGCACACAATTATTTGGATATCGCTTTTGTGTACGGTATCTGCTGTGATTTGGGAATCAGTGACGAGCAGTTTGAAAAAGGGCTTATATCCTATGTTCCTCTGCCCCACAGGCTGCAGTATATCGGAACGGTGGACGGCGTGGCCTATTATGATGATTCCATATCCACCATAGATGAGACTACCATTCAGGCGTTGAATACCATCGGAAATGCGGATACGGTTTTAATCGGCGGTATGGACAGGGATATAAGTTATGTAAACCTAGAGGAATATCTTGCCTCTTCCAAGGTGGCGCACATTATTTTGATGGAAGCAACAGGAAAGCGGATTTACCGGGAAATCATGGAAAACATGCCGGACTTTGAAGGAAAAGAGCGTTTATACGTGGTGGAGCATTTGCAGGAAGCGGTAGCTCTGGCAAAGGAAATTACGAAAAAAGGCGGAAGCTGTATTCTTTCCCCGGCGGCGGCCAGCTACGGGATTTTCAAGGATTTTGAAAAGCGGGGAGAATGCTTTAAGAGGCTGGTTTTGGAAGAAGAATAATATTTATGCCGTAACCTGTGAAACCAATATGGTTGGGAATCTGATGTTTGCGGCGGGTTTTGAGATACGAATGGAAAAGAAATAGGTGTATTAGAAATGGAAAATAAAAACAGTGATTTTACGACGGGCAATATTCCGGCAAAGCTGGCAAAATTTATGGTTCCCATACTGGGAGCTTTGATTTTGCAGGCAATGTACGGAGCGGTGGATTTGCTGATCGTAGGCTGGTTTGGAACCACGGCGGGGATTTCCGCTGTCTCCACAGGCAGCAACATTGTTAATTTGGTGGTTTTTTCTGTAGCAGGCCTGACCATGGGTGTTACGGTATTGATCAGCCGTTATCTGGGAGAGAAAAAGGAAGAACGAATCGGGAAGGTCTTAGGAGGCGTTATCTGTTTCTTCCTGGCATTGTCGGTAGTCATGATGGTTTTACTGCTGATTTTCTCCAGACCTTTGGCGGTTTTGATGCAGGCGCCCGAGGAAGCGGTGGAACTGACATCTCTTTATGTAAAAATCTGCGGTGGCGGAATCGTTTTTGTAATCGGATATAATGTAATCAGCAGTATTTTCAGGGGGTTGGGAAATTCCAGGCTTCCTCTGATTTTTGTTGCCATAGCCTGTGTAACCAATATTATTGGGGACCTGGTGCTGGTGGCCGGCTTTAAAATGAATGTGGCAGGGGCAGCCCTTGCAACCATCTTTGCCCAGGCGGTCAGCGTGGTTTTGTCTTTATTGATCATCAGAAAGCAGAAACTGCCTTTTTCCGTGAAAAAATCGGATATTTGCTTTAACGGAGAGGTCAAGAAATTTCTGGTGCTGGGTGCGCCCATTGCATTACAGGAGATTCTGACAAATCTGTCATTTCTGGCTCTCTGCGCCTTTATTAACAGACTGGGGCTGGACCAGTCCTCGGGATACGGGGTGGCTAATAAAATTGTAAGCTTTGTGATGCTGGTGCCCTCCAGTTTGATGCAGTCCATGGCTTCCTTTGTAGGCCAGAATGTGGGAGCGGGACAGGAGAAGCGGGCAAGGCAGGCAATGCTTTACGGCATGGCAATGGGTGCAGGTGTTGGTATTTTTATCGGAACGTTTGCATTCTTAAAAGGAGATTTGCTGGCGGCTCTGTTTACCAATGATGAAGCGGTTATTGCCCAGGCGGCGTTATATCTTAAGGGCTTTGCCCCCGAAGCGGTGGTGACCAGTATTTTATTCAGCTTTATGGGATTTTTTAACGGGAATGGAAAGACGGTTTTTGTCATGGGGCAGGGACTTGCCCAGACCTTTGTGGTCAGGCTGCCCGTGTCTTATATTATGAGCATACGGCCCGATGCAAACCTGATGCAGATAGGCTGGGCGGCTCCGGCGGCAACGGTGTTTGGTATTTTGATTAACTGGATTTATTATCAGAGGTTTCGAAAAAGGGAGATTAATTAAATAGACTTTGTGCTACGATTGTGATATACTGTAACCAACCAGTAAAAAAGAGTTATCAGTTAACAAGCAGTGCAAAAGGGGCGATAACATGACAGAACAGGAATTATTACTTGCTATATATGATGATGTACAATCAATGAAAGCTGAATTAGGTACGGTGCAGAATGATGTACAATCAATGAAAGCTGAATTAGGTACGGTGCAGAATGATGTACAATC
>CAZDRM010000104.1:0-1871 GCA_964507745.1 uncultured Lachnospiraceae bacterium | reverse complement strand
ATGATGTACAATCAATGAAAGCTGAATTAGGTACGGTGCAGAATGATGTACAATCAATGAAAGAAGAATTAATGATAGTACAGAAAGATGTCAAGCATTTGAAAAAAGGAGCAATAAGATTGCAGGCTATGGATGATGCAATACTTGACGAAGTTGAAAGAGTACACAGAATATTAGATAAACATAAAGAAGATAAAACCGTACATACGGCATAATAAAAATTATTATAACAGTATATTATGAAAATATGGTGTAGAGGCTATTGAATTATCAAGGCTCTGCACCTTTTATTTTGCATTGTGCGCAGGAAAATGTAAATATAGTAGACAGGCACCCATTAAAGTGTGTTTCAATAAAATGATAGAAAAGGCAGTGGAGTAAAGCATGCCTGAAAATCAAAAAGCGGAAAATCTGTTAAACCTGTCTCTGGACGCCACGGAGGCGGAAAGAATGGCGTCTCCCGTTCTCAGCGCGGGAACGGATGCGGACAATGAACGCTGGGAGGTTATTGTAAAATATCACGGGGATATATCCCGGATTGCAGGCGATGACATCAAAGTGGAGATTTTGTCCGCGGGATATGGGATCATTACCCTGCCAAAGCGGTATATAGAGGCATTGGCGGCATTGGAAGAAATAGAATTTGTGGAAAAGCCTAAGCGGCTTTATGCAAATGACGGTGCAGGAAACTTTGCAAGCTGTCTTTACAGTAACAGTGTCCTGGGAAACCGATATAGAGGAGCAGGAATCTGCATTGCGGTCATAGACAGTGGCTTATCCTTTGAAATGCCTGCCTTCCGCAATCCGGACGGAACCAGCAGGGTTCTTTATTATCTGGATCAGACCCAGGATAGGGAATATACCAAAGAAGAACTGGATGCTATTTTGCTGAATGGTGTGAACGATCGGGAAAACCGTCCTACTCCTGACAATTCCGGACATGGAACGGCTGTAACTGCCATAGCGGCAGGAAACGGGAGAAGAGCTGACGGAAGCGTGGATGTTAACCTGGTGGGTATGGCGCCTCTGGCATCTTTGATGATTGTAAAGCTGAATACCGGAGCCAACAGCAGCTTTCCCCTTACCACATCCTTAATGCGGGCAGTGGATTATGTGGTTAATAAAGGGGTTCAGATACAAACGCCTCTGGCCATAAACCTAAGCTTTGGGAATACCTACGGGGCACATGACGGAACGGCTCTGATTGAGAGATACATCAACAATATGGCAGAGGTGGGACGAACCGCATTTTGTGTGGGAAGCGGGAATGAAGGCGCAGCAGGCGGACATGCGGCGGGCGTTATTGAGGCCTATGAAAGAGAGCGTGTTGTAGAATTTACCATGGGCGCTTATGAAAGAGAATTTAATCTGCAGATGTGGCTGAATTATGTGGACAGCTATGAAATTACTTTGCAATCTCCTTCGGGAGATTCTTTTACTTTCAGCACGGAAAATGATATGGGGCTGACCATCAGGAGAAGGCTTGCAGATACGTCCCTGCTGATTTTTGTGGGGGCGCCCCAGCCTTACAGTGTGAATCAGGAGGTGTTTTTGGACTTTATACCCGTTGGGACTTATGTAAACCAAGGCGTGTGGAGACTGCGTCTGCGGCCTACAAGACTGGTGTCGGGAAACTACAGCCTTTATATGCCGTCATCTCAGGTTAAGGGTGGAGATACCAGATTCCTGCGTCCTGTCCCGGAGCAGACCCTTACCATACCGTCCACAGCGGAACGGGTTATTACAGTGGGAGCGTACAACAGTGTTTATGAGGCTTATGCCGATTTTTCCGGCAGGGGATATGTGACGAGGCTTTCGGAAGGTTACATCAGTGTGGTAAAACCGGAAATTGCGGCTCCCGGTGTGGGGAT
>CAZDRM010000103.1:0-8249 GCA_964507745.1 uncultured Lachnospiraceae bacterium | reverse complement strand
TATTCTTACCTATGATTTTCAAAAATTCCCGTAAAAAATAATTTTTTTATAAAAATGGTATGTATAAACTCCGAAAGACAGGTAATATACTATTTTATATATAACAGGAAAACATCCGTCAATCCCCAATTTCAGGAATTCATTCTTACTGCGACACAATATTCTGCAGCCACACACCTTTTTTTACCAAAATGAAACCGATAATGCATTTGATCCAGTCCGATATCTGCACCAGGGCAAAAATTGCAATAACAGGAACCGCGGTAAAACGGCTTAAACAGTATGCGACCGGAACACTGACGCACCAGACAAATACACTGTCAAACAAAAAGGTAACAATTGTTTTTCCGCCTGAACGCAGAGTGAAATAAGCTGCGTGCATAAACGCCGCCTGGGGCATAAAGATTGCCTGTGCGATAATGAACTGAACCGCCAGTGCCTTAACATCATCAGTCGTATTATAAATCTGCGGGAACAGGGGTGCTACGCAGATCATCAATGCCGCTACACCGATACAACAGCAGACAGAAAATGCAATGATCTTGTTGTCTGTATCCCGTGCCTCCTCCATTTTGCCTGCACCCAAAAGCTGTCCGATAATGATCGCTACCGCATCTCCCATTGCAATAAATACAATGTTAAATACATTGTTGATCGTATTTGCTATATTGAGCCCTGCAATAACGCTCAATCCTCTTACCGAATAGCACTGGGTAAGTATCGCCATGCCCGACGACCAGAGGGTTTCATTGATAAGCAGCGGCGCGCCTTTGATAAAAAATTTCTGCGCCAGATGCCTCGGCACCTTCAAAGTTTTATAAATATTTATAACAAAAGGATTCTTTTCTTTGTGCATATGCGTCCAAGCAATGACTATTGCTGCTTCTACATATCTGGATACGACCGTCGCGATTGCGGCTCCTATGACGCCAAGCGCGGGCAGTCCTAACTTTCCGTAAATAAGCAGATAATTTAAACACAGATTCACGAAAACAGCCGTGATCCCCGCTTTCATCGGAACGACCGTTTCTCCGCACTCGCGCAGCGTACTGACATAAATCTGCACCATCATGAAAGCAGGAAGACCAAGGAACATTACCCGCATATAGCGTTCTCCATATTGAAAGGCCGCTGCCAGATCTCCGCCATCATTGCTGCCGTTTAGATACATCTGTATCAGATTTCCACCGGCAAAAAATAAAAGCAGAACAGCGCCTGTCGTCAGGATCAATGCCATCCAGAACTTATAACGAAAAGTATGCCGTATTCCTTCATCATCCTTCTGCCCGAAATACTGTGCCGTAAAAATTCCCGCACCGGCAAGTCCGCCGAAAATGCACAGATAATAAACAAACAGCAGCTGGTTGACGATCGCTACGCCCGACATCTGTTCTGTTCCGATCTGCCCTACCATAATATTGTCCAGCATACTTACAAAATTCGTGATGCCGTTCTGGATCATGATAGGAACCGCCACTGCCAAAACCATCTTATAAAACGCTCTGTCACCGATAAATTTTTTCCTTGCTCTGCTTAACATACGACTTCCTCTTGTTAATGATTATCATAAGATAATTGTGAAGTGACCTGTAGTTATCCGCCGCTGTACATTTACAGCCGTCTAATCATTATACCGTATAATCGTATAAATGCAAGATGTTTTTTCATGTTACGATATCTATGTTACGATATCTAAAATTCCCGTAAAAAATAATTTTTTTATAAAAATGGTATGTATAAACTCCGATAATATAGTAAAATAGAAAAAAGCAGAAAAGGAGAGCAGTCTATTGAAGCGTGTCTATGCCGGACAGCTTCGCCCCGGTATGATTGTGGGCGAGGATGTATACAGTTATTCCAATCAGTTAGTTATTTCCAAGGGCGTTATTCTGACAGATACCATGATTACACGTCTGGAACTTTATTCTGTCCCTTATGTAAAAATAGTGGAACCTGAAAACGGCGCTGTTAATGATACTCCGTCTGTTAATACTGACAGAGAAAATTTTTCCTATTCCGCTTTGATTCAGTCCAGTCCCGAATTTAAAAAATACAAACAGGATTTCGATGAAACCATAGATGAATTTAAAGACAATATTAATGACATTGTGCAAAAGGGAGCGGATATCAATACCGATGACCTGTTGAATCAGGCCACCGCTTTAATTAAGGATACATCCACCACTTCCGGTTTCTTCCATATGCTTCACAACATGCGGCAGTATGATGACCTTACCTTTGCCCATTGTATGAATGTTGCCCTGATCAGCAATATTCTTGCAGGATGGCTTGGCATGTCCAAAGAGGACATCGAAACCGCTACCTTGTGCGGACTGCTTCACGATATCGGAAAGCTTTCCATTCCCGATCATATTATTAAAAAACCCGCACAGCTCACAAACGAGGAATATGAAATTGTAAAAACTCATACAGTGGCAGGCTATGACCTTTTAAAAGACAAGGATATCAGTGTACACATTAAAAATGCGGCCCTGATGCATCACGAAAAATGCGACGGCAGCGGCTATCCATTGGGCATTGACGGCAGCAAAATAGACCCCTTTGCCAAAATCGTAGGCATTGCCGATGTATATGAAGCCATGACAGCGGCAAGGGTCTACCGCGGTCCCCTTTGTCCTTTCCAGGTTATTGACATCTTTGAAAGAGAAGGCCTGCAAAAATATGAGGCTGCTTATATCCTGAAATTTCTGGAAAATGTGGTTATGACCTATATGCACAACCGTGTGCGCTTATCAGACGGTACCGAAGGCAATATTGTTTTTATTAATCATGCCCGCCTGTCCCGTCCCATGATTAAATCCGGCAGCAAATTTATTGACCTGACCAAAACTCCTAATATATATATTGAGCAGATTATATAATCCAAACGATGGGGAAACGGCTTTATTGCATCCCCTGACTATAGAAATCAAATAAGCTCCTTACGAATATGAAAAAAATATTATTCTCATATCTGTAAGAAGCTTTTATTTTTGTAAATATGTTATACGGAGCTTTCCGCTGTCTCAGGATACCTGCATTTTAAACTTAAGCACTTCTTTTTCTTCCGTAACTTTTTCTATCTGGGCTCCCAGACCTTTTAATTTCACATCAAAGTCCTCATAGCCTCTTTCAATATAGAAAATATCATCTACCACGGAAAAGCCTTCCGCCGCAAGAGCCGCAATCACAAGAGCCGCGCCTGCACGCAAATCCGGCGCGCTGATATGTGCACCGGTATATTTGGGCACTCCACTGATAATCGCCGTATTGCCTTCCACCTTAATGGAGGCGCCCATTCTGGTAAGCTCATCCACATACTTAAATCTGTTTTCGAATATGCTTTCCGTTACAATACTGCTTCCGTTGGAAAGAGCCAGCGTAACTGTAATCTGCGGCTGCATATCCGTGGGAAAACCGGGATAAGGAAGGGTCTTTACCTGTGTATGGGATAAGGGCTTGGAAGATACGACTCTTACCGCATCATCAGACTCCTCTATCTCACATCCGATTTCTATTAACTTGGCACTGATTGACTCCAAGTGCTTGGGAATTACGTTTTTGATTGTGACATCGCCTTTTGTGGCAGCAGCAGCCAGCATAAACGTACCGGCCTCAATCTGATCGGGAATAACGGAATATTCCGTTTTATGCAGCTTTTCCACGCCTTTGATACGGATGACATCCGTACCGGCGCCTTTAATATTGGCTCCCATGCTGTTTAAAAAGTTGGCCAAATCTACCACATGAGGTTCCTTCGCCGCATTTTCGATAATGGTTTGTCCTTCCGCCAGAGACGCAGCCATCATTATATTGATCGTCGCCCCTACGGAAACCACATCCAGATAAATATGGCTCCCTTTTAAATGTTCCGCTTCCGCAACAATCAGTCCATGGGAAATCTTAACCTCTGCACCAAGGGCCTTGAATCCCTTAATATGCTGGTCTATGGGACGGCTTCCGATATTGCAGCCGCCCGGAAGCGCCACTTCCGCTCTCTTATACTTCCCGAGCAATGCTCCCAACAAATAATAGGATGCCCGGATTTTCTTTATATAATCATCTTCAATCACAACATCATGAATGGTAGAACCATTAACCCTGATACTATGTCTGTCAATTCTCTCAATTGTTGCTCCTACGCTTTTGATTGCCTGCAACAATACATTAGTGTCCCTTACATCAGGTAAATTCTCTATAATAACTGTTTCATCTGTCATAATGGAAGCAGCCAGAATCGCAAGCGCTGCATTTTTAGCTCCGCCTATTTCGACTTCGCCCACCAGGGGATTGCCCCCCTTAATTGCATATTGCTCCATAATGCACCTCGAACATAATATTTTACAACTTCGTTTTTTATTATATACCACCAAAGGCTTCATTGTAAACTTTCAATTTAAAAATCGTTAAAATTGTACAATCTTACCCGTTTTTTTACAATTAATTCAGATATTCTAATGGATTGACCTGAGAACCTCCGATTAAAATTTCAAAATGAAGGTGGGGACCCGTACTCCTTCCGGTGTTTCCGCTGAGAGCAATCTTATCTCCCTGATTTACCCTCTGTCCGACTTTAACAAGCACCTTGCTTAGATGCCCGTACCGGGTCTGTCTTCCATCCTCGTGATTGATATAGACAACATATCCGTATCCGCTTCCCCAGCCGGCCCTTGTAACAGTGCCCGAACAGGATGCGACAACTGCCGTTCCCACCGGCGTCGCCCAGTCAATTCCTTTATGATAGGTGGATGCTCCCCTTGTAGGCGCGCTTCTGCGTCCGAATCTGGAAGAAAGCCTGCCGCCGGAGATGGGCTTAATATAGGTAGGGGGTATCCTGGTGCCAATTTCCACAATTTTGGGAACCGGCGAAATGGTAACCTCTTCCTTTAATATCTCCGTTTCAGCCACGGCAGTATTTCGATAGGTCACAACCGCCGCAACATTTCTATGTCCTGCCGACGGCTGCTGGCGCACCACCGAATCGGTTGTATACCATGCGTCATTGTATATATACTCAACGGGCGCATCGTAATCCTCTTCGTAATAAATTTCCTCCTGCCTGCCCACAGAAAGCTCAGGCTCGGGAATGGTAATAATCAGTTCATCTCCGGCACGGATTGTGGAATTCTCATTTTCCAGCGTCTCATTCATTTCAATAATGCGGTCAAGAGGAATTTCCGTTTCCAGAGAAATTTCAGAAAGAGTATCTCCCGGCTGTACCTCATAAACCGTATTCTTCTCCTGGTCCTTTGTGAGAATTTCCTTTGCCGTATTCACATCCGTCAGTTCTTCTGCACCCAGATAGGTTTCAATAACTTCAATTTCATCCTCATAATATAAATCCACAAGCCCGTAATCAAAATCCTCAAAGCTCATCTGCAGATTAGCCTGGGAAAGCTCGTCCATTTCATAGAATGCCTTTTCCGCTCCCGCCTTGGGCAGTTCATAAGCTTCCTTCGCCCTTACATCCGAGGTGGTAATTCTGGTTGTCAGCACATTGATTTCCCGCTCAGGGTCCAATACAAGTTCTATCTGAAATTCATTGTCCGGGTCATATTTGCTGAGAGCCGCCTGTAAAATTTCTATAACGCCTTCCGCATTTCGGATGTTGACGGTAAATTCGTTGATTTTGATCGTATAGGCAAGACTCCTGTCGGTAATTTTGTCCTCCTTAAGAATCCGGCACATATTTTCAACTACCGTTTCTCTGCTGTCAACTTTTCCTACAAGCAGTTCTTTGCCCTCTGTTTTTAAATCTGCGTCCACAAAAACAAGGCTGCCCGCTTCCCGTGCCAAATCGGTACGCGCCTGCCTTAAATATTCATCAGCCGTTTCTTCACTGTCTACCAGTCCGGCTTCCTTTCCATTTAAATAAACGGTATACATATTATTTCCCGTACTTTCAATTTTATGAAAGCCGGGGAATAAAAACAGACATGCTAAAGATACCAACGCAACCGCTCTTAAATGCGCAATTCTTATTTCGAGATAATATTTCGTAATATTTTTCATAGGTTTTCCCAATTTTTTCATGCCGGAATTTATCGGTTATTTTTCTTTCCGACTTTTTTTCTGACGCTATAGCCAAATTTCCCAATCATTTTATCCAAGGTATAGTATTCGCCATGGGAATAAACAATGGGATCTGCTTTCCTTAAATGAAAAGTATTATTTTCATCCATATAGGCATCATCCACCGTTACCGCTTCCACTGTGGCTAAAAACATGACATGGGTTCCCAATTCTATGGTCTGGGTAACACGACATTCTATATTTACCGGGCTTTCCCCGATTAACGGCGCTCCTACCTTTTGGGCCGGGAGCTTTGTTAAATGCATTTCTTTAAATTTGTCCACATCCCTGCCACTTTTCACTCCACAGTAATCAGTAGCGAATGCTAACTTGCTGGTTGTCAGATTAATTACAAATTCTCCTGTTTCTTTTATCATATGGTAGGAATGCCTTTCCGGCCTCACAGAAATGGAAACCATAGCAGGATCTGAGCAGACAGTGCCTGTCCACCCGATGGTAAGCACATTGTCATTGCCCGCCTTATCCGTTACCGTAACTAAGACCGCCGGAAGGGGATAAAGCATATTCCCCGGCTTAAATGATATTTTTGCCATATCAGCTCTCCTAAATCAAAACAGCTGCAAAAGCTGCGCAACCTGCATACCGAAGCTTGCCAGCGCCAGAAGCAGCGTAATAAGCACAAGTGTTTTCATTCCGCTGTTTTTCTTCATGCCGTATTCCAGCCGGTCCATTCTTTCGCCCAGCTCTCTTGCCTTTCTTGTTGCCTCTTCTGACAACGCCGCCTGTACGTTGCGGTAGACGCGGACATTTTCCTTGTGTACATGTTCCTCCAGATGCTTCTGTCCTTCCTCTGAACTTAAGCGGAATCCTACCAGAAGTTCTCTCATGGTTTTTATGGACTCCATCATCTCATTATTACCGCCCGCTTTATCCTCTAAATCTCTGAGAGCTACAAAAACAGCCTGATGGTTCTGCTGTAATTCCTCATTAATGGCGCGTTCCATTTCATCCAGCCTGCCGGATACGCGGTAAAAACCGTCATCGGTTTTATAAGCTGCATCGGAAACGCTGCCTTTGAGAATTTCCACAGTATCCTTTACAGCATCCATACTGTCCTTTACGGAATCTGTATTGTACTTGACGGAATCCACATTGCTTTTAAGAAAATCCATGTTATCCTTCATGAAGTCCACACTGTCTTTTATGGTACCCATATCATCCTTCATGATATCAACATTGTCTTTTACGGAATCTATATTATACTTCATGGAATCCACGTTGCCTTTTACGGAGTCCACATTTTCCTTCATGGAATCCACATTGCCTTTTACGGAGTCCACATTCTCCTTCATGGAGTCTACATTGTCTTTTACAGAGTCCACATTCTCCTTCATGGAGTCTACGTGGCCCTTCACGGAGTCCACATTTTCCTTCATAGAATCCACGTGATCCTTTACGGAATCCGTATTGTCTATTATGGAATCCATTTCTTCCTTTACAGATGCCATGTCTGTTTTTAGGGACTCTATTTTTCCGTTAACAGAATCTGTATTTTCCTTAAGAGCTTCCTGTATAACAGCCACATCTGTTTTTAAGCTTATCCCGGTCTCGTTAATTTTATTACCCAGCAGTTCTTCTCCGCTTCCATAGCTTTCCAACTGCTCGATGCCGCACTGGATCAACTGCTGTACCTGCTCCGTCAATTCCACATTTTTTAAATTCAGGCGGCGCATTTCCTGCATCATACGTTCATATTCAGCCGTGCGCTCCTGCATTCTTTTCATATCTCTCGCTTCCGCCTGACTGTTTGCCTTTATTATTTCCCCGGCATTAAATCTTTTTGCCAGTTTATCCATAAAATTATCCAAAATAATACCCTCCGTGTTCTTTTCATACGGTGTATATGTATCGTTTCTATTTTATCATGTATTTTTTTCTTTTACAACCTCCGGCTTTTTACACATTCTCTGTGTTTTTTTGTTGAAATTGCACAGTAAAATATGGGTTTTTGGGGTTTCATTGTTAAAATTAACTATTTTTTCACTCCTTGTTCATAGTTTATTCATATTTGTGGATTAGTATAAATTTATAAATAACGAACGACGTAATGTTCATCATTACAGACATAGATAAATTTTTTCATAATAGCCCGGGTGCCGAGAGGTGCCTGGGCACTCCTCATTCTAAGGGCATAAAACGCATAGCATTTCGAGTCT
>CAZDRM010000102.1:0-8263 GCA_964507745.1 uncultured Lachnospiraceae bacterium | reverse complement strand
TAGCAGGAGAAAACTTTGTAAAGGATTTTGCAAAGGATTACTTTATCCTGCGTACGGCATGGCTTTACGGAGATGGCAAAAATTTTATTAAAACTATGTTGAAACTTTCTGAAACAAAGGAAGAGGTAGCGGTTGTAGGAGACCAGGTGGGAACCCCTACCAGCGCAAAAGAGCTGGCTAAGGCAATCGGCGTATTACTTCCTACGGAGAATTACGGGTTGTTCCATGCTACCTGTGAGGGCAGCTGCAGCTGGGCGCAGTTTGCGGAGGAGATTTTCCGCACAGCAGGTAAGAATACAAGAGTAAAGGCAATTACCACAGAAGAATTCGGTGCCCCTGCTCCAAGACCTGCTTATTCCATTCTGGAAAACTATATGTTTAAACTGACCACGGACTTTATGTTTGCGGACTGGCATGATGCGTTTAACGAATATATGAAGAACCTGTTAGCCTAAGGGGCTTTCGGGATGATAATTAGGAGTCATTGATGAAACAGGCGGTAAAACTGGATTATCTGGACGGACTTAAGGTATTGTCCTGCCTGATGATTTACAACTTTCATTTTATAAATTTCTTTTATCCGGGGGAATACAGCCTTCTGCCGGGGCACTTTCATACCCGGTCTCTGGAATATATTTTCGGTTCTACACCCCTTAATATTCTTGCAGGGGGAAAATTCGGCGTTAGGATTTTTATGACCCTAAGCGGATTTTTTGTGGGATACAGGTTTTTCCTGACAGGAGAAAAGAAATCTTTAAAAAGCGGTGTGGTCAAGAAATACTTCAGGCTGATTCTGCCCATTGTGCTAACAAATGTTTTGATTTTCATACTGATGAGCCTTGGAGCATATAAAAACCATGAAGCGTCCCTTCTGGCAGGCTCTGAGATTTTTGTGGGCAATTACAATACCTTTGCCCCCAATCTTTTTGCGGCTTTAAAGGAAGCCTTATGGGGATGTTTTGTAACCGGGGAGAATCACTATAACGGGCCCCTGTGGTTTATTTATTATGAATTTTTCGGGACATTGCTGATTGCGGCAATTTTATCCCTTTTAGGGGAAAGCCGGGCGAGATATATTGTGTATGCCGTGGCGGCGGTTATTTTTGTCAGGTCTGACTTCTTACCCTTTGTTCTGGGGACGGTGGTCTGCGACCTGACTTATCAGACACCGGAATGGCTGGACAAGCTTTCCAAGCAAAAATGGCTGATGGCGCTGCTTCTTTTGGGAGGATTGGCTCTAGGGTCTTTCCCACCTATCGGCGAGAGAATGGAGGGCACGATTTATCAGTTTTTTCCCTTAAAAATTATTCTGTTTTATAATGTGGGGGCATCCATGGTTATTTATGCCCTGCTGCATTTAAAGGGACCTGCAAAGCTGTTGTCCTTTAAACCCTTTGTATGGTTTAATCAGTTTACCTATGGTTTTTATTTAATTCACTTTACCATATTGTGTACTTTTTCCTGCAGTTTTTATTTAGCGCTTCAGGATAAGATGAATTATCATGTGCTCGCACTCCTCAATTTTGTCATAAGCTTTGTGCTGACGACGTTTTTATCTTATTTGATGAATAAATTTGTGGAAAAGCCGGGAATCAGGCTTGCAGGAAAAATAGGAGCTTATTTTGATACCCATTGATGTTGATTTTCCTGAGCGAATGAAAGAAACGGGCGGAGGAAAAGGATGGAACAGAAAGGAAGCCGGAGAGAAAACTGGATAGATGCGGCGAAGAGCATTGCGATTCTGATTGTGGTTTTGAATCACAGCGGACTTGTAATTCCGGGCGTTAATTTCTGGGGCGGCATGTTTTATGTGCCGGCCTTTTTCCTGTTAGCGGGATATACATATGCCCCCAAAGAAGAAAGCTATAAGAGTTTTGTGAAAAGAAAGGCAAAAAGACTGTTGGTTCCCTATTTTGTGGCAAACGGACTGCTATTTCTGTTCTTTCTGGGAAAAGATTTCATAGGAGGCGGTTTTCAGCCCTCCAAAACCCTGATTTCCTTTCTAGGTATATTATACGGAAGAAATCAGCTTATAAAGGGCGGAGTAGGACTGATGCCGAATCTCAATGCGCCCACATGGTTTTTGCCGGCTCTGTTTCTGGTGTTGATTTGTGCAGACGCTTTGTTCAGGCTGATGAAAGGAAGCAAAATAAGAGTCAGCCTTTTTATGGCGGTCTTTGTTTTCATTATGCTGTTCTATCATTATCTGTCGCCCCTTCTGCTTCCCTGGTGTATAGATATTCTTCCCTTCCTGCTGGTTCTTTTTTTGATGGGTTATGGGATAAAAGAGGAGAGGCTTTTTGAAAGGACGGATAGAATGACATTTGCAAAAAAATGCGGCATTGTTTGCGGAATTCTGGCTTTAACCGTTGCGGCAGGATTATTTAACGGTTCTTATAATCTGTCTCTGAGTTATTTCGGAAAAACTGTGACAGTCTGTATGATTTCAGCCGTAGGTTCCACCTCTCTGTTAATGCTGGCTTTCAGGGGGCTTGAAAAGAAAATACCACAGATAACGACGTTTACAGGAAGGCTGGGCACGTACACCCTTTCTATCTTGTGCTGGCATTATTTTGTGATGCAGATGTTTTTTGCGGCTGTAAGCGCTGTGCTGCCCGGCATATGGGAAAGCGGCAAAAGTATACAGTCCATGGTGCAGCTTGGCGGAATGCTTGTGTCCATGGCAGTCTCTATAGCAGGCAGTTTGATTTGCAGAAAAATTATGAAGATGAATATATTTTGAGGTAACAAATGAGAAAAAAGGTCTTAGATTCGATCAGGGAAATAGTTTTTTGTTTTTCATTGGCATTATTTTCCTTATTTACCATTTTTCTGCTGTTTACAGGAAGCTTTTACTGGGACGGAGGAAGTACTGCTTATCTGAATACCAATACGGTATTGAGAGGAATGGAACTGCTTAGTGGGACCGTCCTGCTGTTTTGCCTGCTTGGACTGGCAGTAAAAATGCTGGGCAGAATGAATAAAGAAAAAATCAGGATAGTTACCGTTGTTGTGGGAATTCTCATGGTGGTATTTCAGTTTTTGTTTGTAGCGGCGGCAAAATCAGGAATCCGCTATGATGCGCTTAAGGTTTTAGATGAAGCTTTAGCGCTGTTCAGCCAGAAGGGAATACAGGCAGCGGATTTAGAGGGGTATTTTGCCAGATATTCCAATAACTATGCCATGACTATTATGACTCATTGGTTTATTAAGGTATTTCGTCTGGCGGGCATTATCCGTCCGGATTTTTCAAATGCCGTACCGGTACTGCAATTTATCAATATCATTTTTGTGGATACGGCATTTGTAGGAGCCTATGTCTTGTTGAAAAGATTTGCGGGAGAGAAGGCAGGGGCGGTTTTTATCATCTATATGGCGTTAAATCCTTTAAGTTATGTGTGGATGCCCTTTTATTATACAAATACCTGCTCTATGGCATTTGCCGTTTGGGGCGCTTATCTCCTGCTTTCCGTTTTCCTAAAGGGGATTGACAGGGAACAGACGGATAAGGGAGAAACTTTATTAACGGATAGGAATATTTTTTGGCGTAATCTCTGTAAATGTGCTCTGGCGGGCATTTTGTTCGCAGCAGGAATTGAAATCCGGGCAACGGTGGGTATTGCATTGATCGCAGCGGTAATTACAATCTTCTGCTTTGGAGAAACGGGAGAGGAAGCCTTTAAGCAAAGGATTTCAAAACTGGCGGTTTATGTGATGATATTGTTTCTGTCCATGGGAATCGCCGAAGGAATATATGGGAGGATAGAAGACCATTATCTGGATTTTGATGAAAGGGACAGCGAGTTTCCCATGACTCACTGGATTGCCATGGGGCTTTCGGATACGGGAACTTTCAGCCCGGCGGATGAAGCTTATACTATGGGTTTTGCGGACCGGGAAGAAAAGAAAGAAGCAACGGTCTCTCTGATAAAGGAGCGGGCGGCTGCATTAGGACCGGCAGGAGTGGCAAAACTGTATTTTAAGAAACTGGCAATGACCTTTGGAGACGGAGCCGGCGGCTATCATTCGGAATTAAACATCAGCCGGGACTATGGTATGCTCTGGCAGATTGTCTATGGAGTCCACAGAGACCAGTTGCTTTCCGTAACGCAGATTTTTTATCTCCTTTCCCTGGTGTCGGGAGCAGGGACGGCAGTTTTGCTATGGAAAAGAAAGTTACACGGGGCATTGTTTTTCCTGCCGCTGTTTTTGCTTGGCAGTTATTTGTTTCAAATGATTTGGGAAGCGGGCACCATTTACAGTATCGGAACCATGTATTTAAACGGATGCGTTACAGCGGTTTTTGCCGGAATGATTTTCATGAGGACTGCGGAAGACGTCAAAGTGATAGAAAATGAAGACGGCATAGGAGATGGACAAACTATAGACAAAAAGAAAGAGATGCTCGGCGCATGGCGGGCAAGTAAGGGGATGAAAGCCCTTATCTGTGGATCGTCCGTTTTTTGCTTCATTATGTGTGGTCTGCTGGTTCGCAGTTTTTTTGCCACGGAATATGTGGAAGTATCCATGAGCGTGGATCAGTTTTTGTTTCAGGCAAATGAGTATATAGCGTTGTCTGACGGCATGGAGATTGTTCAGACCTTTGTGACGGATAAGGAATTTTCCCGAATTGCCCTGCAGGTACATAATCCGGAGGGGGAATTTAATGACAGCTTTTACAGTGTCCGTCTCTGTGACGGGGAAGGAAATCTGATAAAAGAGGAGATACTGGAAGGGGCTCTTATAAAAGATTACACGTTTTATCCCCTTGATTTTACAAACAAAGCCGGTGTAAGCAATTATGAAATCCGAATCAGAAAATTATCCGGAGAAAACGAACTGGTATTTTTGTATTATGATACGGGGCACTATGATGTGTATCCGGAAGGAAAAATGACGGGCATTACAAAGGGAGATATGGCGGATTTGATTTTTGAAGTATATTGGCGGGAAGATACGGAAAGTTTGGATGATAAGTAAGTTGACGGGAGGAAGCATCCTTGGAAGGATTGAAAAAAAGGGATGACGCACTTGATGCGGTAAAGGGATTTGCAATATGGATTGTTATGCTGGGGCACTGCATTGTGTTAAACAATCTGGCTGACCCTTACTTTTATGATGCCATCGCAGCAGTGCAGATGCCTTTATTTATGGCCGTCAGCGGTTTTACCGTGGGAAGAAAACCTTTGAATCTTTGTGAAAAGCCGGATTTGAAAAAGAGGCTCTCTACATTTTCAAGGAGGACAATCGCATATCTGGTTCCTTTTTTTGTCTGGCTGTGGCTGACCCATTTGACTAATCCTCTGGAAGAACTGAAACTACAGTTGTTTGCATTAGACAGAGGGCTTTGGTTTTTAATGACTCTCTGGATTGTAACGCTGGTAACCATGACTGCCGCTTTTACGGCGGACTATGCCGCATGGAAGCTTGAAAAAAGCACTGTGTGGAGAAGTATTTTGCGGTTTGCAGTTTATGGATTGATTGTCGGTGTCTGCTATATAGGCTTTGTTGTACAGGGCAGGAGCGGAAATGCTTTCCTAAGTCCCAGCCTGACTGTAAAATATCTGCCCTTTTATGTGGCAGGGTATTTGTGGGCGCTGTATGTGATGCCGCTTATAAGTCGTTATAAGACTGTGTGCAATCTGCTTTGGATTGCTGCATTTTGCGCTTTTGTATATCTGATTGCTGCATTTGATATGATTGCGGTAACGGGAGCGGGAGATTTGCTTGTGCAGATGGCGGCTTCCTTTTTAGGAGTCTATATCTGTTTTTACGGGATTTACCGATTTGCTGCCGGGAGGCTGAAAAAACTTCTCTCTTTTATAGGACAGTATACGTTGGAAATATATGTACTTCATTTCAGGTTTGCCAGATTGTTAGGTTTTGGAGATAAAGGTCTACAGTTATACAGTCCGGAAGCAATAGGGTGGGTCGTTGCTGCCTTCGCGGTTATGAGTCTGTTGACGGCAGCCTGTATTTTTCTGATTAAGAAAGTGCGGGTACTGGATCTGCTTTTGTTTGGAAAGAACAGGTTTGTTTAGCAGTATGGTTTGAAAAGCTTAATCGGAAGCTGTTGTTTTTCTGCGTTGGACAAACTCAATTACAGAAACCAACACGAAAAACAGGGTCACAAACATGACCGGATAGCTGTATTGTATAAAAGATGCCGGAGCTGTTAAAAAGATAACCGCTTCTCTGGCAAGAAGAGATGCAAAAGAGAAAAACAGAAACCAGTTTCTTCTGATAAGCGAAATCAGGAGAGAGAGTATCAGTAATGTCAGAACGGGAAGATAAGCTTCCCCGCCGTATTCGAATAAAAAGGCGGCTATGGCATCAGTTCCGGTAACGTGAATCCGCTTGTTGCCTTCAATCAGTTCAAATCCGTAATTTTTATCGCTCTGATACAAATGAAATTCTGAGGTGTTTACCGGCTCTAATCCCAGAACAAGAGAATCATTATAGTTATATATGCCGTTGGTTACGAGAAACAGCTGCAGTCTTTCGGCAAAGTACAAATCCGGATTGTGGGCTATCAGACGGAGTGCGCTCTTCAAATATGCCTTTTGTGCAGCCTCATCAGCGCCTGTCTGAGTAAAGCGGCCTTCATTAAAATCCGAATTGTAACGGTTATAGGAGCTGCAGGACAAGGTCTCATAGCTGATATAATCCAGGTCTATAACGGCATTGATATTTTCAAGGTCTTCCTCAGCCCCGGCATAGGTCTGTTCCCTGTGGATAATCAGGGAAAGAGGTCTGACGGTCGAAATGATCAGATAATCACTGCCGTAATATTTGGCCTCTCCTTTTGACTGGGGAAGCTTCATGGCTGTAAAGAAAACCGCAAAAATGAGCAGAAACATAAGGGTTTTTTTGATTCCTGTTTTGTAACAGAGGGGAATAAGAATCAAGCAAAAGACAATCAGGACGATGCCTTCACTGCGCCAGAAGCAGAGCAGGGAGGCAAGAGCGGACAGCATCAGAAGTTTTCCGGCAGTCAGCTCTTTTTGTTCCTTTTTTTCAAAATAAAGAAAAGCAAAAAAGAATAAAAAGAAGGGTGCATATAATGCCGGACGGAAACACATTAAGGCGGATAACAGCACGAAAGGCATGAGCCCGCACAATAAAATCACATATTTTATTCTTGTGGAAAACAGTTTGTCCGTCTTATAAAAGATATAAGAAAATACCAATGCAAGGCATAAATCATTTAAGATAATGGGCCCTGTGGAAGCGGGAAACAAAGACATTCCCGTCATGAAATACAGGGAGGTCAGGTAATTATGCCAGTATACAGGATAGTATCTGGTGGCATAGCCGAAAATAATGGTATCGTCACTCATATAATATCCGGGATAGCTACACAGTAATAAAACTATATAGAGTATAAAAAATCCCAAAAAGGCAAATAGAAGCTTTTTGTGCCGCAGACCATAATAGAAGAATTCCAGCATTCCCCATATAACGAGAAAAACAAGGATTTTGGAAAAAATGTGCATGAAAGAAACCGCCCCTGAATCAATGGGCAGACAGTTCATATTTAAAGGGTCGTCTGTAAAGGTTTTTCTGTCTGTAAAAAAGGTTATGCAAAAGAGCAGGACAGCCCCTGTAAAAAGTCCTATATGAATTTTATCCTTTGATTTCAACAGTTTATTTATTCTCTCCATATTGGTTATTATACCCCAGGAGGGCGGTTAAATCTACTGAAATCGGACTGGTAACTACAATTTGTATTTGGTAATATCTCTCCAGTTTAGGGGAAATCCCATGAGATGAAGTAATTGTTGTTTCTGGATGCAGGAACTGCTTTTTAAATATTTATCAATCAGTTTTGAGAGTTTGTGCTTAAATATCAGGAAATCATTTTTGGGAAGCAGATAGCGAAATGCGATTACAATGCTGAATAAATCTCTTTTTCCCATAATAAATTGTGTTCCCGCCTGCGGAATTTTTAATTTTTTATGTAGCAGTGTATCAGGAATGTCAGAATAAACTTTGTGGGAAAAGAGGCGTTCGTTGTGTGCGCAGACATTTCGATAAAGAACAAGTGAACGTAGAAATTGTTCCAAGGCTTTTTCATTTACATGAATAAAATTGCGGCTGATATTGCTTTGAAGTTGAAACGGAAGAAAAGAGTAGAATTTTGACAATTGACCAAAAGTCAAGGTATTTACCAATACCCATAAAGGAACATTGCCATAAACTTTTCGTTGGTGGATAAGATATTCATAATCGGTATTAGAATTTGCAAGCCGTTCCAGCATTC
>CAZDRM010000101.1:0-8344 GCA_964507745.1 uncultured Lachnospiraceae bacterium | reverse complement strand
GCATCCATGCCGCGGATATGCCTTTCTCCGACATCCTGTCGGAGAATTGCTGTGTGTGGAACGGAACATTAAGAAAATCTAATGTCCGCCACCAATGTGCAAAGAAAACAAATAAGTTATGCCCCCTGCCCCTCGCGCCGGAATAATTACAGAAACCTTGTCCCCACACGGCTTATAGGTTTATTTTACTAGAGTGGAGGGAAAAGCTCAAGGGAAAGGAAGAAAGAAAATCTACTGTAAAAATTTACAATAAGTAATATGGCGAAAAATGTCGTGCTTTATGCTATAATAAATTAGATATACCTGCATCTCAGACGGGTAAAGTAAGGTGTTTTTGACATGTGTGTTTATACCGTCGCAAAAATCATGTAATCAGGCGGAATAAAATTATGATACAGGAAACTCCGGAGCATATTTTTTTAGTCATTTTCAGTGCAGTTCTTCAGGGAACGTCTATTTATCTGATTTTGAAATCCTATATTTGCAAATATCAGAAGTCACATTGGTTTTCCATTTTATTTATTAGCATGGAAATTATACATAAAATGTTTCGGGCGGCAGCTTTTTACTGGGTTCCCACAGAAATCTGGGCCGTTGAATATTTCATTTATAATGCTTGCTTTTTTCTTCTGATTATTTGTCTGTTAAAGGGAAATTTGTGGTATCATTTGGGGAATATGTTTTGCGGATATTCTATTTTTAATCTGGTAGGTACAGTGGGATTATTGGGAGTGCTGTATTTATTATCTGGATTTGACTTTGAAACGGCAGTACATGCTATGAATTACGGAAAATTAGACTATATGGGATGGTTCCTCATATCAGTCATGATTTGTACTTATATAAGCAAGAAAATATGTGATATTTTTCTAAAAATCAAACATAAACGGGTAGAGCGGTTTAAAATAATTCAGGCGTTTGTATGGATTATGATGGGCTTTTTTACAAGCTTTGAAATGGTGTTTATAGGAATTGTTGTTTTTGTCATATTGGTCATTATCTGTATAGCCGACCAGAGGCAGAAATACAGGCAGCTGTCAGAAGAATTTGCACAGCTAAACAGGATGGACCGGGAATATAGCGGAAAGCTTGAGGAAATGTCCAAGGTGCGGCACGATATTTCCAACCATCTGACGGCGGTGGATATGACAGAGCATTATAGGAATGAAATTATTGAAAATATTGCTTATGTGGAAAATTATACAGGAATAAAAACTTTGGACTGCCTTTTAGAATACAAATTTCAAATCTGTAAAAATGAGAAAATCAAAATATCTATAAAGGGATGTGAATTATCAACTTATCCGGTAACAGTATATGATTGGGTCAGTATTTTCTCCAATCTTCTGGATAATGCCATAGAAGCCTGCCGAAATGTAGAACGCAGGCAGGAAAGATTTATCAGAGTGGAGATGCATGAAAAAGAGGAGCAGGTAGTTGTCAGAATTGTAAACAGTAAAATCCCGACGTTAGAGGAACGGACGGCGGAGGAGAAAGCATTTTCGGACGTTTATAAGGATAAGAGAGGACTGGGGCTTAAAATTGTCAGAGAAACGGCAGAACGCAATCGTGGAGAGGTCAGAATAGAAAACGGGGAAAAGATTTTTTCGGTAGAGATTGTGTTTAAGAAATAGTTATATGGAGGGGATGAGAAAGTGGAGTACGAAACACCGCTGCGCATATATATTATGCTGATAGAGTCTATAGCCACAGGAGCGGCAGTATACTGGATTGTCAGACCGTATATTCATCAGTATGAAAAGGGGAAGAAATTTATGGTTTCTTTTCTTTTACTGGAATTTATTCACAGGGTGTTCAGGGCATGGTGCTATCTGCGCGTGTCTGAGCAGGTGTGGATGGGAGAATATCTGCTTTATTATATTGGCATATTGGCAGCCTTTATATTGTTTTTAAAGGGAAATCCGGTAAAACATCTGATCAATGTCTGGGGTCCGGCATTTTTGTTTGATTTGTATGGGACAATCTTTATGGTAGGCGGACTTTTGATATTAGAAGGAGGAAATTTTGAAAAAGTAGTCTATATCATGGACTTTGGGGATAAAAAGAGTCTTGTCCTTTTCTTGGTTTCCTGTATTACGGGTGCATATTTTATTAGAATGCTGGTAGAAGTTATTGAACGTGTTCAGGCAAAATGGATGAAAGCGTTCAAAATCATTTTGGCGTTTATGGGGGCTTATACCAAAAGCAAGGCTAATTGCGGCATTGCCCTTTTTGGTATACCGGCAGTTATCGTTATGCTGCTTCTGAATGCATACTATCAATCCCGCAGCTATGAGAAGGCCAGAAGGGATTATGAAACGTTAGAAAATCAGAAAAAGAAATTTGATGATAAGACGGCGGAACTTTATGCCATCAAACGGGATGCTTTAAGATATTTTGACAAAGGCAATGAGACGGGCGGTTCAAATTATAAAAAAGAAATAATGGAACGGTTTGATGAGGTTTTCGAAAATGAAAAAAAGAAATAAAACGGAAAAAATAATTGTTTGTATTCTGAATATTTTTGTCATCGGGTTTACTTTGGAAACGGCTGCTTCGGCGGGCAGATTATGCATAGGATATCTTATGGAAGGGTTGGATCTCAATAAGGCTATCCTTTTGGTTGAATCAGAAACGACGGAAAGCCATATGATTTTTCTACTGTGTATATTTGTGGCAGTTCTGATAGCGGGATATATCGGAAAAATTATTTGGAGTATTCATGAAAAGGGAATGAACTATTTTAAGCTTGTGGTTATAATTCTATATGCTTTTTGCTGTTGCTTCGGAAATTATGAAATTATTTATATGAAGCTGACTCTTTTTATTACCGTTCTATTTGTCTGTATTCTGTATCAGTCCAACCATTACAAGAAAATGATAGAGGAGCTTGAGCAGATGAACCGCATCCGGGATGAGCGCAGTAAGAAGGTGGAGGAAATGTCCAGAATACGGCATGATATTTCCAATCATCTGGTGGCGGCAGGATATGAAGAAGGAAGCGAATATAAAGAGGAAATTGTAAGACGTATAGATGATGTGATACCGATTACGGGAATCGCTGTTGTAGATACATTATTGGAATACAAAAAGAAAATTTGTGAGGAAAAAGATATTCATTTTGAGTGCAACAGATGCAGGCTGAAGGGAGAAAGGGTTGAATTATATGACTGGGTCAGTATATTCGGCAATATACTGGACAATGCCATAGAAGCCTGTGAACAGGTGGAGACGGAGCGGTTTATTAAGATGAAGCTGTTTTATCATGCGGATTTTTTTTGTATGGAATTAAAGAACAGCAAGACAGCACAGGATTCTATAGAGAAGAAAAAGAGCCGTTTGTCTGAAAAAATGAAATATAAGGATAAGCGGGGATTAGGGCTTGGAATTGTGAATGACACCGTGCTTAAATATGATGGAATGTTTTCTTCTGATGAAAGTGAAAATGCCTATGAAGTGCATATTATGCTGCAAACCTGAACCACTTATGACGCAATGTATACCTATTGTGCCAGAATATTTGTAAAAACGACAAAATGTGATATTTTTAATATATCCGGTTTATGAGGAGAGGGTCTAGGATGAAACTGTCAATCTGTGATGATAATCAGAAGGTTTTGACTCATGTCAAAAAAGTCATTAAAAAGGTATACGGAAATATGATGGAGGTAAGGGAGTATTTAAATCCCCAGGATCTGGAAAAGGCATGCTATGAAAATGAAAAGAATGTTCCGGACATTTTAATTATGGACATCTGTTTTCAGATGAAGGATAAAAGAGGAATAGAGGTTTCCGGAGAACTGCAAAGAAGATATCCTTCTTTAAAAGTGATTTTCCTGACGGGAAATATTGAATTTGTGTCAGACATATTTGAAGTAAAGCCAAGTTCCCTGGTTTTAAAGCCAATCAATAACGATAAGTTAATAGAGGCGGTCAACAGAGTCATGACAGAATTAAAAAGCAGTCGGCCGTTACAGGTTTCTTTTGAGAAAAAAGGACGCACCTTTTTAATTAATCCCAGTGAGGTTATTTATATTGAAAGCTACCAGCATTATATTCACATCCACTGTGTCAACGGAGTGGAAACAATCCGCATGAAAATGAGTGATTGTGTAAATCGTCTGGGAGAGAAGGATTACATTACCATTCATCAGAGCTTTTGCGTGAATCCTCGTTATGTGGTTACTATTAAAGATGATAGTGTTGTTTTGAGCACGGAAACCAGACTGCCTGTCAGCAGGAGAAAGATGAGGATGGTCAAGGAGGCGTTGTTTGATTATTGGAACAGGGAAAGTTGACCGATTTTGCTGTTTGAAAGGCCAGACATTATGTAAAATCGTCTATTGACATACAGCATACCAAATGCTAGAATCAGACAAAAGCATATATTTCTGACATTCTTTTGCACAATCTTGGTGCATTCTAATTTCTTGCCGTAAGGCGTCTTGAAATCAATGCTTTTAAAATCCAACAAATTAATTTTAAAGCAGGGGTTTCGGGTGCGGAATAAAGATATGGACATGAATGCCTATTAAGCCGGATAACTCCTGTTGTAAGGAGGTTATTCATGAACGAAAGAAAAGAAATGCGTGAAACAAGTTCGCAAATGTTTGAAGAAAACCCGCAAATGTTTGAAGAAAACCCACAAATGTTTGTGCAGGAGAAGGAAGTCAAGGAGCAGAGAGAGTATAAGGACACGGTATTCCGAATGCTGTTCAGTGACAAAAAGAGGGCATTGGCGCTATACAATGGAATCAATGGTACGGATTATCAGGATGAATCCCTGTTGGAGTTCAACACGCTGAAAAATGCCATTTATATGAATCTGCACAATGATATTTCTTTTATAATCGTCAACCAGATTCATCTTTATGAGCATCAGTCCACTTTGCCGGTCAATTTACCATTGCGGGACTTGCTGTACATAGCGGATATTCTGCAAAAGACGATTGTGGATAAAACGATTTACAGCAGCAGACGGCTGATGATTCCCAATCCTAATTTTATCGTGTTTTACAATGGGCGGGAGAAAATGCCGGAGCGGCTGGAACTGAAGCTGTCGGACAGCTTTCTGATTCCGACGGATAAGCCGGAACTGGAATTGAAGGTAACGGTTCTGAATATCAATGAGGGAATGAATGAGCAGTTAAAAGAGAGATGCCCTGACTTAAAGGAATATATGCAGTATGTGGACAGAGTGAGAAGATACAGTGAGGAAATGCCATTGCGTGACGCAGTTATAAGAGCAGTGGATGAGTGTATTCAGGAAGGCATCTTAAAAGACTTTCTGATGAAACAGAAGGCGGAGGTGGTCAAGGTGAGCATTTATGAATTTGATGAAGAACGTGAAATGAGACTGATAAGAGAGGATGAACGCCAGATTGGCAGAGAAGAAGGAATAGAGATTGGGAGAGTATCTGGAGAACAGCGTATACTAATGCTGAATAAAATTCTTTTATCCGATAATCGTTTTGACGATTTGAAAAGAGCGGTAGATGACGAAGCATATCTGGAGGAATTGTGCGAGGAATATGGTATTTCATAAGAGAATATGATGAAAAGGCAGAAAAGAGAAAGAGGGGCAGAAATGCCTTTCTTTTTTTGACCAATTATGGCAAAAGGACAGCCAGTTGTGCCAGAAGAGTTGTAAGAGAAAGAAATAAAGATATAATAAATAAAAAATAATCTTTGGAGGACAAGATTGTGGAGACAGCAATAAAAAAGAAAAAATATTTAATAAGGAAATTTTTGATAAGTTATTTTTTTGTTGTATTATGTATGGGGAACGGTCAGAAAATTTTTGCCGCTGCAGAGGAACTAGGAGGAGTTTCTGAGAATGATATAACACCGTTAACAGAAATGACCAACAAATTAAATCAAGAAAACGACCAGGCAATGGAAATGGAATCAATTCCTGTATTTTTGCATGAGACAATAGGACTATGGGGATATCACAAGGCAATTATTGATAATAAAGGTCATTTGTATTTATGGGGATATAATAGTTATGGACAATTAGGAGATGGAACAACTGTTAATAATTATCAGAATTTGACCAAAATAATGGATAATGTTGTATCAGTAAGCTTAGGATACAATTTCAGTGCGGCGATAACTGAAAATGGAGATTTATATACATGGGGCGCAAATGATAGTGGTAAATTAGGAAATGGAAAAGAGGGAATTGATAATTATAGTTCAATTCCTGTTAAAATATTGAGTAATGTGCTATCGGTAAGCTTAGGTGGCTCTCATGGGGGAGCAATAACAAAAGAAGGCAGCCTTTATGTATGGGGCTCGAACTTGTATGGACAATTAGGGAATAGTAATCATTATCAAGATGTTTTAATGCCTGTTAAATTAATGGATAATGTAGCTGCGGTTGAGTGTGGAGATCGACATATGGCTGTAATAACCAAGGAAGGAAATCTATATATATGGGGAATTAATTGGTGTGGTCAATTGGGAAATGGAACATGGGATGATAGTTCATATCCGATTAAGCTAATGGAAAATGTATCTGCTGTATCGTGCGGAGCTTCCCATACAGCAGCAATAACCAAGGATGGAAATCTTTATATGTGGGGAGATAATTCTTGTGGGGAATTAGGAATAAGCAGGACAACTCAATTTCAAAATACTCCGGTAAAAGTAATGGAGAAAGTAATAAAAGTTAGTTGTGGTGAAGATCATACAGCAGCACTGACGGAAAATGGAGATTTATATATATGGGGAGCAAATGATGGTGGCCAATTAGGAAATGGCAAAAACGGAGCAGAAGATTATAGTGACGTTCCAATAAAAATAATGACTAATGTTGTAGATATTATGATGGGTCAGGGTAATAGTGCAGCAATAACTAAGGATGGAAGTCTTTACATATGGGGGAATATATATAGTAGTCTAGAAGAAGAGAAAGCTTGTTGTAATTTACCGATTAAAATAATGGATAACGCTAAATTACCGGAAATCTACAATAGTGATGATTTTTTTAATGGGCAGTCCACTGGAGAAAATCAGACCGGAACAGAAGGCTTTGTTTACCGCCTCTATAACGTTGCCATGGGTCGCGAAGCGGATGAAACAGGCTTCAACGACTGGAATTCTCAGTTAAAAGCCAGACAGAAAACGGCGGCGGAGGTTGCAAGAGGTTTTATATTCAGCGAGGAATTTAAAAACTTCCAATATAATGATGTGCAGTATGTCAAAATACTTTACCGTACCATGTTTGGCCGTGAGGCGGATGAAGGCGGTTTAAACGGCTGGGTATCGGATCTTGAAAACGGCATGAGCCGTGAGTATGTCTATCGTGGTTTTGCGGAATCGGCGGAGTTCAGTAATCTGTGTAGCCAGTACGGTGTGGAAAGGGGCAGCGTCTCTCTTGCCGCTTATCGTGACCGGAATGCAGGGGCAACAGGCTTCATTGCAAGGCTCTATACGAAGATGCTGGGGCGTGGATATGATGAAAACGGGCTGGAGTATTGGTGCAAAAAATACCACACACAGGAAAACACCATAGAAGAAATTGCAACGGTGGGATTTTTACATTCACAGGAATTACAGAATTTAAATCTTTCCGACGAAGAATTCGTCAAGAGAATGTACCGGACATTTTTAAATCGTGAAGCGGAGGAAGCCGGTTTACAGGATTGGGTCGGAAGATTGAAACGGGGCGAAGAGACAAGAGACAGTCTGGTGTATGGATTTACTAACTCAAGGGAGTTTGCAAATTTGAAAAAGGAATATAATCTTCCGTAAGAGCGTCAAGTGATAAATTGAATAATAACTGAAAAAGAGAAAGGCTTAGTCTTTTATGATCGTAAGGCTAAGCCTTTTTCTTTGATGTTTAACTTAGGTTGTAATGTGTTGTAATTAGTAAGAGCAGTTTGCCAAGGCGGTGCCCATAAAATGTGTAAAACGTACAAATGTAAAACCGTCTATTGACACACATCATACCAAATGTTAAAATCAGTTAAAAGCATATATTTCTGACATTCTTTTGTACAGTCTTGTACATTCTAATTTCTTGCCGTAAGGCGTCTTGAAATCAATGCTTTTAAAATCCAACAAATTAATTTTAAAAAGCAGGGGTTTCAGATATGAGTAAAAATATGGACATGAACGCCTATTAAGCCGGATAACTCCTGCTGTAAGGAGGTATTCATGAACGAAGAAAAAAAGATGTGTAAAACAGGTTCGCAAGCGTTTGAAGAAAGCCGGCAAATGTTTGAAGAAGATTTGCAAAAGTATGAAGCAAGCCTTCGAAAGTCTGAAGCAGGCCCGCAAATGTTTGTGCAGGAGAAGGAAGTCAAGGAGCAGAGAGAGTATAAGGATACGGTATTCC
>CAZDRM010000100.1:3158-8429 GCA_964507745.1 uncultured Lachnospiraceae bacterium | reverse complement strand
AACAGCAAAACATCCCTAATCGCCGGTGCATTGGTCAACAGCATTACCAGCCTGTCGATACCATAACCGATACCGCCTGTAGGAGGCATACCGATTTCCAGGGCATTGAGGAAGTCCTCATCCGTGGTGTTGGCTTCTTCATCGCCTGCTGCCAAGGCTGCTTCCTGGGCTTTAAAACGCTCCCTCTGGTCGATGGGGTCATTTAACTCGGAATATGCGTTGCACATTTCCCTTGCGGTAATGAACAGCTCAAAACGCTCTACATAATCGGGCTTGTCCGGTTTCCTCTTGGTTAAAGGACTGATTTCCACCGGATGATCCATAATGAACGTGGGCTGAATCAGGTTTTCTTCCACAAACTCTTCAAAGAACAGGTTTAAAATATCGCCCTTTGTATGTCTGTCTTCATAGTGAACATCTTTTTCATCCGCCAGCTTCTTAGCCGCTTCCGTATCGGCAACTTCATCAAAATCAATGCCTGTATATTTCTTAACCGCTTCAATCATGGTCATGCGCTCAAAAGGCTTGCCCAGATCAATCATATGTTCCCCGTAAGGAACTGTTGTTGTGCCGCACACCTCCTGTGCCACATGGCGGAACATGTTTTCCGTTAAATCCATCATGCCGTTATAGTCGGTGTAAGCCTGGTATAACTCCATCAGGGTAAACTCCGGATTGTGTCTGGTGTCCAGACCTTCATTACGGAATACACGGCCGATTTCATAAACTCTTTCCAGACCGCCTACAATCAGTCTCTTCAAATAAAGCTCTAAGGAAATACGCAGTTTCACATCCTCATCTAAAGCGTTGTAATGGCTTTCGAAGGGTCTTGCCGCAGCGCCGCCTGCATTGGATACAAGCATGGGCGTTTCTACTTCCATAAAGCCCTGTTCATCCAGAAATCTTCTGATAGAAGAAATAATTTTGGAACGCTTTACAAAGGTCTCCTTTACTTCTTCATTCATAATCAGATCCGTATACCGCTGGCGGTAGCGGATATCTGTATTGGTCAGTCCGTGGTATTTTTCCGGCAGTATCTGAAGGCTCTTGGAAAGCAGGGTCACATTTTCTACATGAATGGAAATTTCCTCGGTCTTTGTCTTGAATACTTCTCCGGAAATTCCTACAATATCGCCCACATCATATTTTTTGAAATCAGCATAGGATTCTTCCCCGATGCTGTCCCTTGCCACATAGGACTGAATATTTCCCTTTAAATCCTGAACATTACAAAAGGAAGCCTTTCCCATAACACGTTTGGACATAATACGTCCTGCAACGGTTACTTTTTTTCCTTCCAGTTCTTCAAAATTGTCCTTAATATCCATACTGTGATGTGTCACATCAAATTTGGTAATCTGAAAAGGGTCCTTTCCCGCTTCCTGAAGGGCTGCCAGTTTTTCCCGGCGCACTTTTAAAAGCTGGTTGATATCCTGTTCCTTAGGCTGCTGATTCTGCTTATTCTGTTCTGCCATTTCTTTTCTCCTATTACTATCACGGTACTTTAAATCCGCGAACTCCGTTCTTATACCTCGGATGCTCTCTGGATTTCCAAAACCTTATATTTTAATACGCCTGCAGGCACTTCAACCTTGACAGTCTCTCCCACCTTAGCGCCCATCAGCGCTTTTCCTACGGGAGACTCGTTGGAAATCTTGCCCTTTAAGCTGTTTGCCTCGGTTGAACCTACAATTTTGTATGTTAAATCCTGTTTCATTTCCATATCTTTAATCTTAACAACGCAGCCGATGTTGATTTTATCCAGATCCACTTCGTCCTCTACAACGACTTCTGCATTCTTTAAGATTTTTTCCAATTCTTCAATACGCGCCTCAATATCGCGCTGCTCGTCTTTTGCCGCATCGTATTCGGCATTTTCAGATAAGTCGCCCTGCTCTCTTGCCTCTTTGATTTTCTGAGCAACTTCTTTTCTTTTGACTACCTTCAGATCATGTAATTCATCTTCGTACTTTTTTAACCCTTCATAGGTTAAAATATTCTTCTTTGCTTCCATGAGATATCCTTCTTTCTATAGGTTCCGGGCATATATCTTTGCAAAAGAGGACACATGCCGCCCCGATTAACTAAGGTATTATACCTTATTATGAAAAGCCCTGTCAAGAATGTTGGCACAGGAATCAAAAGTTATTTCGCCTCCCGCCTTTCTAAGACTCCTGATTTTTTTCTGATCTCCAAAAAGGGAAAAGAAGAAACAGCCCTTGCGGCACCGGATATTGCCCTCAAAAGGCATCCTTGTACAATCCAGCACATAATCGCAAAACGCCAGTTCCCCAAAAGACGCCGTAACCGTAATGGCAAGGCCGTACTGCTCCCATGCATCCTCTACCAGTTCCCTGTATTGGATGCCTTCCTTTGAAAAAATGGTCAGGAAATTCATTTTGTCATAGCATCCTCTGAGCAGGGCAATTAAATCCTGTCTTTTTAGTGTATCTCCTTCCACAATTCCAATCTTGGTTCTTTTTCCAAAATCCAGTTTTTCCAGAAAATCTTCCGCCAAACGCAATCGCAGGCTGTAGGGATAATCCTGCCTGTGTTTCATCTGATAGATGTCGCAGACTTTCTCCGTTCCTCTTTCTTCCCTACCGTCTTCCTTGCCATAATTTCTGCCTTTGTCCGCCTGACTGACTGCAGAATTTCCGCTTTCACACTCTTCTCGCCCCTCCTCTATCTTCCTTGCATATTTTTTTACCTTCCAGTCTATCCACTTTTTTGTAAAAAAATCTCCTTTCCCGGTTTCCGGCGCATTCTCCATAAAAACACATACCGTATCTCCGATTCGAATCCGCCCCTCCGGTGCCCTCTCCTCTTCCTTTTCTCCTACGGAAGCCGGTTCATACTCATACCGGTTCCTTGCAAAGGGCTTCCACAAAATAACCCTTTTTGCCTGGCTGAAAAAATTTCCCGCCAGCATTTCTCTGGGCGGGAAACATAAAATATATTTTGTTTTTACAGGGATTTCAATAAAGTCCTCTTCGACCTTTGAGGCGTCATGATGATTTAAAAATAATTTTTTCTTCATATCTTTATTTTATGTCTTGCCTGCAAATTTATGATTCCATTATTTTTCTTAGCCATATCACGAACAATCCCACAACATTATCTATTAATTGCTAAATAATGCATTCACGCCTTCTTTCAATTCCTCCATAGTCTCCATCTCATTAATTTTTCCCCGAAACCTTGCCGAATCATGCATCCCTGCGGTATACCAGGACACATGCTTTCTCATTTCCCTGACCGCAATGTATTCGCCCTTATATTCCGTCATAAGTTCTGCATGCTCCAGAATGGTCTGCCGGATTTCCTCTTTCGGAACAGGTTCAGGCACAATTCCTTCGGAAAGATAATCATCTACCTGCTTAAAAATCCACGGATTCCCTCTTGCCGCCCTGCCTATCATAATGCCGTCACAGCCTGTTTCTTCCAGCAATGCCTTTGCGCTTTCAGGGTCTTTCACATCCCCGTTTCCGATAACGGGAATGGAAACCGCCTCTTTTACCTGCCTGATAATATCCCAGTCCGCACTGCCGCTGTAATACTGCTCTCTTGTGCGCCCGTGGACCGCAACAGCAGCCACGCCGCAGTCCTCGGCAATTTTTGCCAGCTCCACCGCATTGATATGCTCATCGTCAAAGCCCTTCCGGATTTTAACCGTAACGGGCTTCTTTACCGCCTTTACCACTGCCGCCATAATCTCTCCCGCCAGTCGGGGATTTTTCATAAGGGCAGAGCCTTCCCCGTTATTTACCACCTTGGGAACCGGACAGCCCATATTGATATCCAGTATGGAAAAAGGTCTTTCTTCTATTCTTTTTGCCATTTCCGCCATTAATTCCGACTGGGAGCCGAAAAGCTGCAGGGAAACCGGCGTTTCCTCCGGATGGATTTTCAAAAGCTCCTCCGTATTGCGGTTATGATAATAAATTGCTTTGGCGCTGACCATTTCCATGCACAACAGCCCCGCCCCTTTTCTTTTGCAAAGCAAACGAAATGGCAGGTCCGTAACACCTGCCATGGGAGCTAAAATTACCGGACTGTCCAAGGCCACTCCGCCTATTTTCAATGCTTTCATCCTATACTCCGCTTATTGTATTTTTGTCTCCATGAGTCAAATTATGTCTCTTCTTCCAGCAAATCCCCCGGATTTTCCTTCAAAATGAAAACCTTATAATACAGACTTAAGGACTCAAACATTTCCTGCCTCGTCCTTTTGATTTCCGCCACCAGAAGGCCTGCGGAAATATCATCATAGAGGATATCATCCTCAGCCGCCTCTGTCTCCATGATAATATCCCCGTCCTCTTCAAAGACAATTTTGAAGATTCCTCCCACTTCCTGGGCAAAGAGAACGCTGATAATATGAAGTTCATTCTGAATGGATTCCGGCAGGGAGTCAAAAGTCTTATTGAAAAAATATTTCATTTCATATTTATTTGCCGCACATAAAACCATGCGTCCGTCAGGAGTCCTGCCCTCGTCACTTTTTACATTTTTCAGGTTACCACTCATTGCTTAAACCTCTATCATTTTACTATTATCGTCTCTCCGATTCATCTGCGACATTGTTGTGGATACATTTCATGCCGTCCTGTTTTTCACGTATATCGGGAACACATATCATACATATCCGTAAACGCCCCTGACACTGACTTCGCCCGCATAAACGGCTTCTATGCTGCCGTCTTCCTTTTCCACTAAAAGCTCGCCCTTTTTGTCAATGCCCCTTGCGATTCCTTCAAATTCATTCTGAGGGTCTAACACTTTGACCTTTTCATCTTTATTAATCAGCCGCTTTCCATAGTCTTCCATGAGAAGGGATAAATCCATGGTCTTCAAAAATCTCTCATAGTATTTTTCAAAGCACTCCATGCATTTCGCCACAATGGGCGCCCGCAAAATCTTTTCTCCCTTTTCTATGCATAAGGAAGTTGCCTTGTCCCTGATTTCCTCAGGGAACTCCGTAACGTTTACATTGATGCCGGTGCCGATGACCACATATTGGATATAGCCGGCTGCCTCCGTGCTCATCTCCGTAAGAATGCCACAGATTTTCTTCCCGTCGATTACTACATCATTGGGCCACTTAATCTGTGTTTTCAGCCCACAGGTTTCTTCCACCGCTTCCGCCACAGCCATGGCGTCAATCAAGGTAATCATAGGCGCCAGATCCGGACTGAAATCCGGACGAAGCCCCAGGGTCATATAAATATTGGTATCCGGCGGAGACTGCCAGCTCCTGCCTCTCCTGCC
>CAZDRM010000100.1:0-3058 GCA_964507745.1 uncultured Lachnospiraceae bacterium | reverse complement strand
TCCCGAAGCAGGGTCAATATTTCTGCTTTCATGTAAGCATCTCTCCTAAATCATTCCATGCTCTGCCAAAGCCTATGCTCCCAAAGTTGCCGCCATAACAGCTTTGATTGTGTGCATACGGTTTTCCGCCTCGTCAAAGACTACCGACTGAGAAGATTCAAATACATCATCGGTTACTTCCATTTCTGTAATGCCGAACTTCGCTCCCATCTGTGCGCCGATTTTCGTCTTTAAATCATGGAATGCAGGCAGACAGTGCATAAAAATCGCCGTATCCTTTGCATTGGCCATAATCTTACTGTTGACCTGATAAGGAGAAAGTTCTTTGATTCTCTCCTCCCATACCTCATCCGGTTCGCCCATGGAAACCCATACATCGGTGTAAATCACATCCGCATCCTTGGTTCCTTCCATGGCGTCCTCTGTAAGGGTAATGGTTCCTCCGTTTTCCTGTGCAATCTGCTCGCAGGTTTTTACCAGATTCTGATCAGGGAAATATTTCTTTGGCGCACATGCTACAAAATCCATGCCCATCTTGGCACAGGTTACCATCCAGGAATTACCCATATTATAACGGGCGTCTCCCATATAAGCCACCTTTTTCCCTTTTAAGGTTCCCAAATGCTCCCTGATCGTCAAAAGATCCGCTAACATCTGTGTGGGATGAAACTCATTAGTCAGCCCGTTCCAGACAGGAACCCCTGCATACTTGGCCAGTTCCTCCACAATTTCCTGCTCAAAGCCTCTGTATTCAATACCTTCAAACATTCTTCCAAGCACCCTTGCCGTATCAGCAATACTCTCCTTTTTCCCAATCTGGGAACCGGAGGGATCCAGATAAGTTGTTCCCATACCAAGGTCATGTGCCGCCACCTCAAAGGAGCACCTTGTACGCGTGCTGGTCTTTTCAAAAATCAAAGCCACGTTTTTCCCTCTTAAAGTATCCATGGGAATTCCTTTTTTCTTTTTATCCTTATATTCAGCTGCCAAATCCAAAAGATAGGTAATCTCCTCCGGCGTATAATCCAACAGCTTCAGAAAATGTCGTCCTTTTAAATCTGCCATTTTTTAATCCTCCTAAAAATCATTTCCCGTTTATATCAATTTCAATTCACAGGTTTTCTCCGTTTCTTCATGATCCGCCGCTAACCAATCATAAGCTTTCACTCTTTTCCTATCTTAACTTATCCTTTCCCTTGTTGCAAGTCCAACCGACGGAAGTTTTTTATACCATCCCCCTAGGGCAGCTATAGACTTTTCCCTAAGGTTATCGTATAAAATGCATTTACGGAGGCAAAAAAGAATACAAGGCCCTGCGGAAAGGAGAACATCATGCTCACAATAAGTCATTTAACCAAACACTACAAAGGCAGTAATAAAGGAGTCAGCGATATCTGTCTGGAAATAGAGCCCGGAGATATTTACGCATTTATCGGCCACAACGGCGCAGGCAAAACAACGACCTTAAAATGCGTTGCCGGCATTCACGATTTTGATGAGGGAGAAATCCTCATAGACGGAACAAACATCCGGGAAAATCCCCTTCTATGCAAAAGCCGGTTTGCCTATATCCCCGACAATCCCGACTTATACGAATATCTGACCGGCATCCAGTACCTGAATTTTATTGCCGACGTTTTTAATGTCCCTGCCACAGAGCGCCGGGAGCTTATAGAACGTTACGGAAATGAATTTGAAATCACATCATCCTTAGGCGATTTGATTTCCACTTATTCACATGGCATGAAGCAGAAGCTGGCAATTATTTCCGCACTGGTACACAGCCCCAGGCTGCTGATTTTAGACGAGCCTTTTGTGGGGTTAGACCCTGCGGCATCCGTTATCCTGAAAAATATCATGAAGGACATCTGTGCAGACGGCGGCGCCATTTTCTTTTCCACCCACGTACTGGATGTGGCGGAAAAGCTGTGTAACAAAGTAGCAATCATCAAAGACGGAAACCTCATTGCTTCCGGCACCATGGAAGAAATCGTAAAGCAGGGGCAGTCCCTGGAATCTATTTTTATGGAGGTAATCAAAAATGCTTAAACAGATTAAACTTCTTACCAAGCTGGAGCTTTGCAACATGTATAACCTGAATGTTTTTCGTTTCTCCAAAGACAGCCGGAAGCAGAAGAAAGCTCTGGGCATTATGATTCTCTGGTGCTTCTTAATTGCCGGATTGGTTTTCTATGTGGGAGGCCTTTCCTACAGTCTGCTTAAACTGGAATTAGCGGAATTGATTCCTGCTTATTTAATTACCCTTGCCAGCCTGCTCATTTTTTTCTTCGGCATTTTTAAAGCCGGAAGCATCATTTTCCGGAAAGGAGGCTATGACATTCTATGCTCTCTGCCTGTAACCCGCTCTGCTTTAGTTATCAGCCGCTTTCTCCGTCTGTATATTGAAAATCTGGTTCTTTCATTGCTGATTCTGTTGCCGGGTCTTTTGGTCTATATTTGGTTTTTAAAGCCCTCCCCGGCCTTCTATATTCCCGGCGCTTTAACCCTGCTCTCTCTTCCTCTTCTGCCCCTGACTGCGGCAATCCTTATAGGCACCGTCATTACCGGGATTTCCTCCCGCATGAAACACAAAAATCTGGTGGCTGCAGGATTGACCATACTGTTTGCTCTCCTCATCATTTGTGCATCCTCTATGCTTTCCTCTATGGAAAACAGCATAACTCCCGAAATGCTCAAGGAATTATCCACTATCATCATGGAAATTCTCGAAAAAATATATCCTCCCGCCATCTGGTTTGGCAGTGCAATGATAACAGGAAATCTTAGACAATGCTTTCTCTGTACCTGTCTTTTCCTGTCGGTTTTTGCCGCTATGGAAATCCTTGTCTCCATCTTTTTCCATTCCATCTGCCAAAACCTCTTTGTTACCTCTGCCATACACAATTACAAAATAAAAACCTTAAAGAAAAACTCTCTTATGACCTCACTATGCAAACGGGAATTTAAACGCTATTTTTCATCCAGCATTTACGTAACCAACACCATCATCAGCCCCATTATGGGATGCATCCTTTCCGGCGCCCTCTTTTTTACCGGC
>CAZDRM010000099.1:6641-8448 GCA_964507745.1 uncultured Lachnospiraceae bacterium | reverse complement strand
CTGGCGGAGTATGTAGGGATCTTCTTTGCGCCGGCGCCGTTTTGTATGTTTTTATACTATGTGGAGCCCAATAAGCTGTTTCAAAAGGCAATGAAGGTTTTGGCGAGTGTGCTGATAACGATTTTTGGGGTAACTACAGTCCTGAATTTTACCACAGAGCAATATCACTATTGCAGGATTTTAAAAGTAGTGCATGTGCTGATTGCGATAGTAGCGGTTGTCATTTTGTTAGAGTTTATATTTGTGCGTTGCAGGGGCGATAATAAACGGCTGCTCATTCGGTTTGGCGTTATCTTATACGTAATTTTTGCCATGTCTGACATGTTGCTGTTTTATGTGGAAAAAATCGAGATGTTCCACATAGACATGGGCTCTGAGTCCAATAGTTCGTTGGGACTTTATATCTTTTTGGTTGTTATGCTGATTAGCTATGTTCTGCATGTTTTAGAGTATGTGGTCAGTGTAGAGGAGAAACAGAGGTTAGAGCAGATGGCATACTTAGACGGCATGACCGGGATTGCAAATCGGCGCAGCTGCCTGGATTATTTTGAAGAACTGAAAAAGAAAAAGGACTATACAGTTTTCTTTTTTGACGTGAATAATTTGAAAATTGCAAATGACCAGTATGGTCATGACATTGGCGACCGCCTGATTTCTGCAGTTGCGCAGGTAATCAGGGAAGTTTTTGGGGAGAAAGGCTTTTGCGGCAGATATGGCGGCGACGAATTTGTTGCTGTAGTAGAGTACTCGTCCGCAGCTGCAATCAAGCAAATAGAAGCTCGCTTAAAGGATGCAATTGTCCGTGTGAATAAGGAGCAGCAGCTTCCGATTCCGGTTGCCATGGCTTACGGCATTGCCAGCAGCACAGAAGGAGAGGGTCTGCAGGCGGATGAGGTTGTGCGCTTGGCTGACGAGCGAATGTATGAGCAAAAACGGAGAATGAAGGAGTCATTTGCGTGACCCCTCTTAACAGAGAGGATGGGTAAGAAAATCCGGGCGGAGTATCAGGAGGGCAGGCTGTTCATTGTTGTAAAATTTTAGAAAAAAGGCCGTAGAAAAACAGAGGAAATCGGAGGAAAACAGAAGAAAAACGCTCAGAGACTTTAGCATAATCCGCTAAGAAGCGGTCAATACTATAGAAGTAACTGTAACATCCATAGTATGATTTAAGGAGGCTTCTTATATGGCACAATTAACCTGTGGCGTTATAACCTGCGGCTACAACAAAGAAAAATGCTGCTGCAAGGGCGATATTATGGTTGGAGGAAGTCATGCGGAAAAGGAAAAGGATACCTGTTGTGATTCTTTCCGTCCCGAAGGGTGCGATTGTTATACCAGTGCACTGGATCATCCCTGCCAGACCATCAGTATTGACTGTGAGGCAACAAAATGCAAGTATAATTCAAATTACAAATGCTATGCACAAACCGTTTCCATTCAGGGGGGACATGCAAATGAAAGAGGACAAACGCTTTGTGGAACCTTTGAATGTAAATGATGATAAAAAAGGGATGCTTTGGAAGCGTCCCCTTACATAAAGGTTTATATAAAATTTTATAGTTGACAAAGAAATATTTACATGGTAATATATTTAAGTGTGTGAAACACAATGCAAGCAGAGTATCCACTCTCACCCTGTGGCAATCGGGCTGACAGGCGTCGGAAATTTTTCACAACCTTATTTCATGTGGAAGTTTAGTGGATAACTGTGCGTATCCACTTTTTTTATGGAATTCTTTTTTGGAGGTGCAAGACTATTAGCGATTTAATGATTAACGAACAGATTAGGGACAAAGAGGTACGTCTG
>CAZDRM010000099.1:0-6541 GCA_964507745.1 uncultured Lachnospiraceae bacterium | reverse complement strand
ATCAGCAGTTAAAATAGATAGGTACAAATATAGGAGGGAATTTAAGATGCCAAAAATGAAAACAAACAGATCCGCAGCAAAGCGTTTCAAAGTAACAGGAACAGGAAAGTTAAAGAGAAATAAAGCTTATAAACGTCATATCTTAACCAAGAAATCTGCTAAGACAAAGAGAAATCTTAGAAAGCCCGCAATTACGGATGCAACGAACGAGAAGAATATGAAGAAGATTTTACCTTATTTATAAGATTGGTTAGGAGGAGAGAAAAATGGCAAGAATTAAAGGCGGAATGAACGCAAAAAAGAAACATAACAGAGTATTAAAGCTTGCAAAAGGTTACAGAGGAGCAAGATCCAAACAGTACAGAGTAGCAAAACAGTCTGTCATGAGAGCATTAACATCTTCTTATGCAGGACGTAAGCAGAGAAAACGTCAGATGAGACAGTTATGGATTGCACGTATTAACGCAGCAGCAAGATTAAACGGCTTAAGCTACAGCAAATTTATGTATGGACTGAAGTTAGCTGAGGTTGACATCAACAGAAAAATGCTTGCAGAGATGGCAGTAAACGATGCAGAAGGCTTTACAACACTGGCAGAAGTGGCTAAGAGTAAAATTGCTTAATAGAGTATGATATAAGTTTGATTTCTAAAATCGCAGTATCTTCGGATGCTGCGATTTTTTATGTGAGTGGAGGAAGAGACTTATGGCTGGTTTTTACAAAAGTTCAGATTTCCGTGTACTTATGAAATCAACGGAGTCGTAGATAAAAGCAAATATTTTTGGTACAATAAGCATAGATAAAAACAGGAAACCTTAATAAGGAGAATGTGTTATGTTAGAAAATCTGGAACCCAAAAAGGTATTTCAATATTTTGAGGAGATATGCTCCATTCCCCACGGCTCGGGAAATGTGGACGCCATCAGTGATTATCTGGTGGATTTTGCTAAAAAGCGGGGCTTATGGTGGACGCAGGATGAATTAAAAAACGTGATTATCATAAAGGAGGCTTCCAAAGGGAAAGAGGACCGACCGGCTGTTATGATACAGGGGCATATGGACATGGTTGCCGTAAAAGAGCCTGATGCGGATATCGATATGACAAAGGATGGGCTTAGGCTTATAATAGACGGGGACTATTTATATGCCAAGGACACCAGTCTGGGCGGGGATGACGGCATTGCCCTGGCTTATGGTCTGGCCCTGCTTTCCGATGAAAGCATTTCCCATCCCAGAATCGAACTGGTTATTACCACAGAGGAAGAGGTGGGGATGGAAGGCGCAACAGGAATAGATCTTTCGCCCTGTCAGGGAATGCAGATGCTGAATATAGATTCAGAGGAAGAAGGGCAGTTTGTGGCTGCATGTGCCGGGGGAATCCGTGTAAACGGAAGGATTCCTGTGGAAATGGTTTCTGCAAAAACGGAGGACGAAGAAGCTTTTGAGAAAAAGATTATGTTAACCGGATTTACAGGAGGTCATTCAGGCACAGAAATTGGGAAAAACGGTGGAAATGCCAATATAGTGTTGGGGTGGTTTTTAAATGAATTATCCAAAGTGGTTGACATAACTTTAATTGAACTGCAGGGAGGACTGAAGGATAATGCCATTCCTGTGGAAGCATATGCGGTTGTAGGAAAGGGCGCAGAGTCGGATAAGAATTTGAATGGGAATCAGAAAGCCGATAGAAAGGAAGATTCTGAGGAGAACGGGAAGCTTTGGGAGAACAAACTTATAAACTGTTGCAACAGACTTGAGAAGGAAATGCAAAGCCGTTTTTCTGTTACTGATCCGGAGTGCAGAGTCGTTGTTACTGATTGGGCTGATCATGATAAGGAGGGAAAGGTTCCCTTATCCTGTCTGAAAACTGAGGATTGCAAGAAGATACTTGCCTTTTTGGCGGAGGCGCCAAACGGGGTGCAGGCTATGTGTGAAGAGCCGGAGGGACTGGTACAGAATTCTTTGAATCTTGGCATTATGAAGCTGGAAGCAGAAGAATTGCAGGTGGCTTTTTCTTTAAGGAGCAGCGTGGCAAAGGAAAAAGAAACGTTGAAGGAGAAGGTCTGCGGCCTTATAGAGAAATATAAGGGGCTGGTAACGACTACCGGGGATTATCCGGCATGGGAGTATAAAAAGGAATCCCCTCTGCGGGAAAAAATGATTGCCGTATACGAGAAACAGTACGGAAAAAAGCCTGTGGTTCTTTCCCTTCATGCGGGTCTTGAGTGCGGTATTCTTGCAGCTAAGAAGCCGGGGCTTGACTGCGTTTCATTCGGGCCGGATATTCTGGATATTCATACTACAAGGGAACGCATGAGTATTTCTTCCGTAAACCGGGTATGGAAGTTTCTGGTGGAGGTTATAGAAGAACTATGAGTAATATAATCTTAACAGGAATGCCCGGCGTGGGCAAAAGTACCATAGGCGTTGTGCTGGCAAAGCATATGGGATACAGTTTTCTGGATTCCGATCTGGTCATTCAGGAAAAGGAAGGGAAGCTTTTACATGAGATTATTGAGGAAAGAGGCATAGAAGGCTTTTTGAACCTTGAGGATGAAATCAATGCTTCCATAGAAACGGAAAGAACCGTGATTGCAACAGGAGGTAGTGCGGTCTATGGTAAGCGGGCCATGGAGCACTTTTGTTCCATGGGAAAAGTCATCTATCTTTTCCTTCCCTATGATGAATTAGAGGACCGGCTTGGAGATTTAAACAAAAGAGGCGTTGTTTTAAAGCCGGGACAGACCTTGGGGGAACTGATGGAGGAGAGAAGAGCCCTGTATGAAAAGTACGGGGAATTTGTTATAGACTGCAGGGGAAAACAGATTCGGGAAATTGTTGCCGAAATCGTAGAAAAGTTATAAAGGAGAAAAACAATGAACGCTTTTGATTATGTTGTGGAACGGATTGATGGGGATTATGCCTATCTGAAAAGGACGGATGTGCCGGAAGAGGAAGAGAAAATGGTTGCCCGTGCCCTTCTGCCGGAGGAAATTGCAGAAGGAACAAAGCTTCATTATGAATTTATGATTTATTCCGTTGTCGAGTGATCGCGTTTTGCTTTGCCAAGGCCTCCTGTCATATGGCTGTGCTCGTTGTCAATAAAGCGTGCACGTTTGACGGCTTCATCGCCGTAACGGTTTCGGATCTGGTCAATAGCCAGGTTCAGCCTGCTGAGCTTGTCCGATTCTGAAGGGTTGAACATATCATATTGGACAAAATTTTCCGAGGTTGCCCGGGAGGTATGGACGCCTAACAGGCGCAGAGGTTCTCCGTCCCAGAGCTGGGTAAATAACTCACAGGCGGCTCCGTAGATTTTTTCTGTAATGTCCGTGGAGGAGGGTAAGGTAATCTGGTGGGAGGAACGGCGAAAAGAGGTATCCACAACAGAGACGCTTACCACGCTGATATAGGCATGGTCTGCCCGCAGTCTGGCGCCTATGGTTTCGCAGAGGGACAGTAAAATGGTTAAAGCCGTTTCGCGGTCTGTCACATCGGTTCCCACAGTAATGGAATTGCCATAGCCCTTGTTGGCAGGCGGTGTATCCCGTACTAAAGTGTTGTCCATGCCGTTTGCCGATTTCCACATGTCTTCGCCATGTTTCTTTAAATGCTGTTTTAAAATTGTCACATCTGCATTGGCAAGGTCGCCGATTGTAAAAATATCCAGATTGTGCAGCGTGCGGATGCTGGAGCGGCCTACATAAAGAAGGTCAGAAACCGGAAGGGGCCACATTTTTTCCCGGATTTCATTGGGAAACAGGGTGTGTACCTTATCGGGCTTTTGGAAATCTGAGGCCATCTTTGCCAGCAGCTTATTGGAAGAAACGCCGATGTTGACGGTAAAGCCCAGTTCTTCCCGTATCATGTCCTTTAGCTTCAGGGCAAATTCCACAGGAGGACCGTAAAGGCTTGTAGTACCTGTAAAGTCACAAAAGGCCTCGTCAATGCTGAATTGCTCCACCACAGGGGCATAGCGGTTTAACAGAGCAATCAGAGCGTTGGACTTTTCTACATAGAGAGAAAAGTTGGGAGCGTAGGTTTTTAAACAGGGGCATTTTTTTCTGGCGCTCATAAGTGATTCGCCGGTTGTGACGCCGAATTTCTTTGCAGGAATAGATTTGGCCAAAACGATGCCGTGTCTCTCTTTTTCGTTTCCGCCGATAACGGAAGGAAAGCTTCTGATATCTTCCGTTTCTCCTAATGTCTGAATGCGGTAGGCCGCTTCCCATGACAGAAAAGCGGAATTTACATCTACATGAAAAATAATCGTATCTGCCATTGTATCCACCTGTTCCCAATTATATTGCCAGTCCTGATTACAAATTGCCATATTAATACTATACAAGAACATACGTTCTAAGTCAATAACTCTGTTGTCGCCGGCAAAAAAAGGAGGGCGTCCAGGAAAAGTTTTAAGCAGCTTCCTTCGGAGCAGAAGAGTCTTTCCGGATGCCATTGCAGACCTATGACAGGCAGGGAGCGATGAATAAAGCCTTCTATTATGCTGTCAGAAGAATATTGGAACGGCAGAAGCTCGTTGGGAAGACTGTGGACGTATTGGTGATGGGCGCTGTTGATTTGCACCGGAAGCAGAGGATTTTTGTAAAGACATTTTAAAACAGGGAGCATAGGAAATTTTTCAAATTCATCCACAGGAACATAGTGGCAGCCATGACGGTTGTCTTGGTTTTCCAGATAAGCATGGACGGTCGACTGTTCTTTGCTCATATCCTGAATGAGGGTGCCGCCCAGTGCGGCATTGATGACCTGCATTCCTTTGCAGACTCCCAGTACAGGTTTGTGGTTTGAAAGAAAATAGTTCAGATAAGAGAACTGCAGCAGGTCCAGGTCGCGGTCTATATTGTAGGAGCCCAGATTTTGTTCGTGGAGCAAGTCGGGAGAAATATCTCCGCCTCCGGGGAGAAGGAGCAGGTCCATACGGGAAAGAATGCTTCCTGTGGGATTCTTTTTGCATTCCGATAATAAATCGGAGGAATCTGTAACAACGGGAATGTAACCGGCGCTTGCCACGGCATTTTTATAATTTTCCGTAAAACCGGCTCTTCCTATGATTAAAATGAAGCGAATTGACATTTTTATTGCCTTTATTATAAAGTTATATTCAGTATATGATGATTCTTTTGAAAAATTGTGTTATACTGTTTAAAAAGACAGACTCGGGGATGTTAACCGGGAATACAACGAAAAAGGAAGAGAAGGGTAAGGGGTATGTTACAGGAAGTATTTGAACTAATGATGCAGGTGCATAGCGAGATGAAAATAGCCTGCGTGGGATTAATGGACGGGACAAAAATCAAGAGAGAGCTGATCAATGACGGTAATCGCGAAGTCAAGGTCAATATAGAACTGGTGGCTACAGATGTGGGGTTTGCCGTTTTTTCCAGAAAAAGCAAGTCCAGCTACATCTACAATGATGTAGTAACCGGTCAAACCAGCGGGGCAACCAGATTAGCAGTGCCATACAGCAACATTTCCTATATGGAATTTACAGATGAAGAAGATGAGTAGATACATAAACAGCCTGCCGCAGATAAAAGCGACAGGCTATTACTTTGCTTATGATTTTGTCTGATTCCGCTTAAAACATAGAATCAAAAAGCATTCCTGTGTTTAAAGAAGAACTGTAAGTGCCTCTTCCGTTGTAAATACCGCTGGATTTTGCAGCGTCCTGTTCTGCATACATATTGATGAAGGAAGCGGATGTTCCTGTCTGGTAAGCTAAAGAACGATTGCCGCTGAACAGAGTCTTTACGGTAGAAGTATCGGCAGCCTTAAATGCCTTTTCATCAATTGCCAGAGTATTGTCGGAATTGATTGTAATGCCTGCTTTAGCAAGCAGCTTGGATGAAGCGGAAACGGCATTTGTCATTGTGGATGCGTTGCGGAGAACCTTGTTGTTGTCGGAATCTCCCGCAGCCTTGACTGCGCTGTTGTAATTGTCCACAAAAGAAGACACCGCTTTATAAAGCTTATCCTCATTTCCCTTTTCATAAAGTGAATTGGCAGAGGCGGAATATAAAGCCGATGCTGATTTTGACAGATTGGAAGAAGTGCTCTTTAACTTCTGAATCTGTTCTGTGGTATCGGCGCTGGCGCCTTTGCTGACCTTATTATTGTTTTGTCCGACACTTGTTGTTGCGGCAGGATTTTTCTGATAGTAGGATTTCATCAGCTTGCCGTAGGCGCCGGTTTTGATGGACTTATAGTCCGTTAATAAGGATTCCATACCTAAGCCTGAGTTCCTGTTGGAATTCTGGGAGAAAAGGGATGTGGAATTAAAGAAATTGGAATAACTGTAATTTCCTGTGAAAATATTCATTTTCCTTCTTTACCCTCCTTTTCTAATTTGAAACAGGGACAAAATGCCCCATAATTTAATTCCAATATAGCAGATACTGGAAAAAAGCACAAGGGGATTTCTTGAAAAAATACAAAAAGGGGATTGACAGAAGTCTAAAAAACAGATAAAATATCACTTGCGTGCAGGAATGGCGGAATTGGCAGACGCGCAGGCTTC
>CAZDRM010000098.1:4301-8536 GCA_964507745.1 uncultured Lachnospiraceae bacterium | reverse complement strand
ATTGCAGGATATTAAACTGTGCGCTGCAGATAGAAAACATGGAAAATGGCGTAGAGGCCAGGCTGGTTTTTGAAAGGGTCGAAAAAAAATACGGGGAAAAAGAGGAGGAAAATTATGCTTCTAACAATTAAACAATTACAGGTAAAGTACGGAAATCATACGGCATTACAGATTCACACACCCATTTCCTTTGAGGAGGGAGAGCGCATAGGCATTATCGGCTCTAACGGGGCGGGGAAGACCACCCTTGTAAAAGCACTTTTGGGAATGGTGGATTATGAGGGGAGCATTGTAACAAACCTTGCACCGGAGGAAATGGCGGCACATATGCAGTTTAACGAATATGCAACTACCATGCCGGTAAAGTACATTATGGAAATGATATTGGATACTCGCATCAAGGATAATAAGAGGCTTGAGGAACTGATTGAATTTTTTGACTTTGAACCCTGCCTTTCCAAGAAATTCAATGCCCTTTCAGGGGGACAGAAGCAGAGATTTACCATTATTATGATCATGCTTCAGGATGCGGCGCTGACTTTTTATGACGAGGTTACTTCAGGGCTGGATTTTGAAACAAGGCAGAAGCTCATGGAAAAGCTGGTAGAATGGTATCGGCATAAAAATGATACTCTGATCATGGTTTCCCATTATTATGAAGAGCTGGAACAGCTTGCGGATAAAATCCTGATTCTGGATGAAGGAAAGGTCATTGCTTACGGGAAAAAGGAGGAACTCTTTCAGACTTATTGCGGAAATGCCATTTTCATTCTGGAAAATGATGAAAGGAACAGCAGACTGTCAGAGGGATTTATTCATCTGGCTGCACCGGGTCATTTAATTGCTCTGTCCGGCAGGAGCAGGGCGGAAGAGGAGAGAATCATTTCCCTTCTCATAGAAAATAATGTGAATTTTAAAAGAAGCAACTGCGATCTTGAAATTATGTTTATCAATGCAAAGGAAAGCTATTATAAAAAGCAGATGGAGGGAAAGTAAAATGGAAAAGCGGGAAAGTAAAACAAAAGTTAAGAAATGCAGCCTGCGTATGATTCAATATGAAGTAAGAAATATGAACGGAAATCTGATGTCCCACTTTTTCGGCATTGTATTTCCAAATGTGATGTGTCTGGTTTTATCTAAAACGGTGGGAGAATCTCTTTCGGCGGATATCAGGCGGGAGGTCATGACAACCATTATGCTGTCCATGTCCCTGATTATGCCTATGTCCATTATGATGCTTGGCTATGGCGCCGTTTACTCCCAGGAAGTGGAGCGGGGTGTTCCCTTAAGAATGCGTCTCTTTGGATTCGGGGAAAAAAGCCTTATAACCGCAAAGATTATTGCCCATCTGATTTTGCTTACGGTTGCATTTGTGATATTTGCCCTGTTCCAGATCATAGTCATGGACATTCAGAAGCCGGCCGTTACATCCCTGATTTGCCTGATTGTTTCTCTGTATTTTATAGGGGCGGTCTTGCTGGCTGTTGCTTATGCATTGGCGGGAATTTTTAAAAAATTCAGCATTACATTCGGAATCTGTATGTCAATTTACTTTTTAATGATGATACTGACGGGAATGATGGGAATGAGGACAAACCAACTGCCGGACGTCTTACAAAGGGTCGCAAAAACCCTCCCCATGACCTATATCAGTAATGATTTCATTACCTTCTGGCAGGGAGGGTCCTATAACTTTATGCCTTATATACAGTCCTGTATCTTTTTTGCAGCCCTGGCGGGCCTTCTCTTAATGGCATCTTTTTACAAAAACAGAAGAGTTGTAAAATAGATTATACGCTTTCATGGAAGGTTCTGCTGATAACATCCGCCTGCTGTTCCGGTGTCAGCTTAATGAAGTTTACGGCGTAGCCGGAAACGCGGATGGTAAGCTGAGGATACTTTTCGGGATTTTTCTGGGCATCCAGTAAGGTGTCGCGGTTTAATACGTTGACATTTAAGTGATGCCCGCCCTTTGTAGCATAGCCGTCCAGCAAATTTACAAGATTGTCTACCTGTGCCTGATTTTCCATAATGAAATACCTCCTGATTAAAAATGAGACTGTTACATACGTTTGTGTTAATAAATTTTAAATTCAATAATAGTAATTATTACTATAATTTAATCATATCAGATTATTCAAATTAGTCCAGTCATTTCAAAACAATTTTATGTATTTTTCCAAGTACATTCATAGATGCTTTCTTTCCACTAATAAGGATATATAAAAAGTCTGCTTTTTATGGTATAATTTAAAGAGTATAAAAATAGTATTCGGAGTTTAGCTACTTCGCCTAAGCCAACATTTAAAGTCACATTTGAAAATGTAGAAAATCAAACCGGAATATTGGTAGAATTTATAGAGGGATTTTTGCAGCCGGTCCCTTTCGTATCTACGAAAGATGTTGATATGTTTTGGGAGAAAAAATTGAACGCAAAAAAGATAAGCAAGAAGAAATGAAATATATAAAATAGATTGAGGAGAGAATAGTACAAATGAAAAAAAGCTTTTGTAATAAATTATTTATTTGTTTTTTGTTTATGTTACTTGTCGTAGGATGCGGAAAGAAAGAACTACAGGATGAAAACCTTGTTGAAAAAGAAATAGATGAAGCGGCGGATGAAAATTTTGCTGAAGAAGAAACAGAAGAGATAACGGAAGAAGTCATGATAAGTGAAGACAGTATGGAAACCGAAGATAACATGCCCGAAGAAGAGGAAACGGACAGGGGTAAGGAAAGCCCTCTTGCAGTTTATGCCGAAGAGCAGCTGGGAAAGGAAATTAGTTACTGTCATGAGGCGGATTATGACCTGGATGGGGAAAAAGAAGTTTTTTTTAGCGTTGAAATAGAGAGGACGGACGAAAAAGAGCCGGACAAGCTTGAGATATATTTTGTAGATGATGATTATGAGATAACTTTGGTTGATACTCAGGAGAGTGGATTGCCCGAAGATCAGGAGGATAGAGACGAACGCGTGTGGGATGCATGGGGTCCTAGTTTAGGAGAGTATGATGAAAGGCCCGCTTTTGTGCAGTTATTTGTTTGGGTATGGTCCGCTGACGGCGGACATCACAAGGAAATCTTGTATGGTTGTATTGAAGAGGAACCCGTAAAATTGAAAGAAGTCGAAGGAACAATTGCACTACGTTTTGGAATTTGGCTTAGGACAACTTATCTTTATGATGGTAGCATAAGTGATGTCACAGATAAAAAATTTTTAAAAATATGTGCAGGGGATTTTTCAGGAGTTGTTGGCGGAGAAGGAAATCTGACTAAAGTTTTGGAAGAGTGGTATGCTGATGATATTACTCCATATGAATTCCAGAGGAGTTATGAATGCGATGTGGATCATGATGGAATCAATGAATTATATATAGTGGGAGCATTAGATTCATCGGCAGTGTTTCATAAAGGGAAAGAAGGAATAGAATGCTGGATATATGATTCCGATTTGTATCTTTTGGAGGATGGCAGTTTTTTACATGTTTGGAACGATCGTGAAAAAATAGGGTCAAGCTGGATATACTGTGATAGAAGTGCCGTAATATGCTTTGATTCAAACGGCAACTGGGAAATAATAGACGAATATGCGAGAGTATGTATTGACAAAAAAATTACAGATTGGGAAAATTCCGCAATTATTAAAGAATTTTCAATTGAAAGTTCGGCCGTTGAAGGCGGATATTTATACTTTAAGAACGGAAATCCTATAACAGAGGATGAGTATTTTGCTGATTTTAGTGCTTTTTGCATAGGGTAAATCTGCTTTTTATGGTATAATTTGTTATATATGTAAATTAGAAATAGCACTGGTGTAAAACAGGGAGAGTTGTGATAAGGATGAGTAACGGAAAAAAATGGGGTTTACTGACTATAGGTGTGATGACGGTATTAATAGCCGGTTTTGGAGCGCTTGCTGTACATGTAAAGAAAGGAAATGTTTATGAGCCACAGCAGTATATTTTCTTTCTGGAATATGAAAATGAATATGAAAAAGAAGACACTATTATTTACAAATATGACCAGATAGAAGATGAAGTGGTTGAATTAGGCGTGGTAAAGGGATATTATCGTGATTGTGTGATCAATGAGGAAGAAACCATTATTACTGGCATAATCTCTAAAAATATGACAGGCAAAGGATATGACGTGGTTAAATATGATATAGCTGCCGGAACGACTGAATACCTAAACATAGAAGAAATAGTAAATGAATTAACAATGGGCAATGCAAA
>CAZDRM010000098.1:0-4201 GCA_964507745.1 uncultured Lachnospiraceae bacterium | reverse complement strand
TTTTATGCTGGATTTATGCTTAGAGGATATGAGACATGATTAAATTGAAAAACAGTAAAAAAAATATTATAACAATTATTATAACATTAGGATGTCTAATTACTATTGCGATGATAATATTTATAATTGCTTTTATATGTGCAGGAATAAATGTAATTTTTGAAGCACAAGATGCCACAGATATTCCAAGATCAATTTCTGGAGCTATCACTTTTAATTCTGATTATTCTAAAAACGGTTCAAAGGAAAAAGAACTTTGCTGGTATGATACAGTAGAAGAAGCATTGGAAAATGATGAACTAATTAGAGATAATGATATTGTAGGAGAAACAGTCGATTATAAAAAAAGTGATTCCTTAGAACTTGTACGGATTCAAAATAAGGATAAATTAGCTATTCTTTATACAAGAACGCCGGAAGAAGGAAATATAACTCGTATTTTTTATGTAATACTCCGCATAGAAAATAATAAATTTTCACAGCCTTATATGGTCGGCAGGTATGGGAATAGTCCAGGATATGTTTCTGCTGAATCAGGGAAACCGGATTTTATTTATGACTGCGATGATTCAGTTGTTTTTTATCTTATAAGAGAGAACATTGCGAGCAATGTTTTTGGACAGGGTAAGAAAGATAAAATCCCTTTATGCTTTGGAATGTGGAAAGATAAAGATGAGATAGAGTCCTTAACAGTAGCAGGAGAAAAACCGGAGATTATAGAAATAACGGCGAAAGAAGATACCCGCTATTTTTGGTATTTTGAAGATCCCCAGTGGCTTGAGCGATTAGAAAAAATTGATTGGGGCGATTTTACTTATGGGCAGGTTATTGACGAATTGGAAATTAAATACATTAAGTCAGAGGAGGAATAAAGTAACTTTTAGATATTTTAATGCATCTGAAGGTATTAAGGAAATGATAACTTACAAGCGGCTTATTATATAATAAGTATATTGATATAGGGTTCTTTATGGTGTTGCTGATTTTAGTAATTTATCTGATATATCTTGTTTTGTGCCATATAAATATACATATTAAAGTAAATGAGCAAGGTATTGAATATAAAAACTTTCTAAATGTGCGAAAGAAATATTCATGGGACGAGATTGATGTTGACAGGGAAAGAAATAAAGGAGCAGCAATAGTATTTAATGTATCGGGGAAAAAAGTTAGAGTATATTCGTATTATAGAAATTATTCTTTGCTTAACGAATGGTTAAAAGAGGTTGGAAAATATCATTTCTTATAATGAAGGGGACAGTTGAATACATAAAAAGAGTAGAGGAGAGAGTGATGAGTATGGGCATGGGCACTATCGTCTTAAGCAAAGGAGAGAAAATGTATGGCAAAAAGATTAAACAAAACAAAATTAATAAAGAAGTATTTTGGAGATATCATTAAAGAATATGGTTTTGAATATGGGGGAGCAGATGCCTGGACATGGAATTTCTTCAGACAAAAAGAAAATGTCAAACAGGAAATCATTATAATGAGGCATAGATTTTTTGCATATCAAATCAAACTGATATTTTATACCGGAGTATATTGTTGGGGAGACCAGGAGGCTCATGATTTTATAGAACAGTATAAGAATAAAGAATTTTGGGCTTATGAAACAGAAGAAGAATTTATAGATATTTTACAGGAATTTGCAGGGATAGTAAGAGATTATGGCTTGGAAAGGCTGGATAAAATGCTTGTTCCAAGCGATCCAATCTTTGCCACCCCAGAAATGCACCAATATCTGTATGAATCTTATGAGTCGTTGATAGCAGAAGTTGATAAAAAATATGATTTTGATAAGACTGGGGAAGAAGGGATAAGAAACGTTAGCAGGTTACTATATCAAAACAAAGACAGAGAGTTTGAGGAAGTCAAAGAATTTTTAATTGATATGGCGGTAATATATTTGGAGATTTTCAAAAATGACATGGGGGGAAAGATTGTATTTGAAAATGGGAAGTGCCGTTTGGAAGAGACGGGCATAAGTCATCAAAATGCTGTATTTCCATTAATAAGTATTGTCTCAAAATGGAAGGGATATCGTCAAAATATAACAGCCGAAGAAGATTTTTTGGTAATAAAATATCAGCAACTGAAAGGTATGCGTTGAATAGTAGAGCCTCTTTTATCAGATTATAAGACATAAAGTCCCGTATTTAAAATACTGTTAGACAGTATACTGCTGAAGCCGGCAATAGTATTTAATGTATTAGGCAAGTGAAAAGCGGCAGGTTCTTCGGAGCCTGCTTTTTTATTACTAAAAATTATTTCTACCCCTTGACATATAAACTTGCAAGTGTAATAATGTACTTGTTCAATAAGTACACTAAGTACAATTTGAAAAACAGAGGTGCGCCATGGAAATTATTATCAGTAACAATGCCAATAAGCCTATTTATGAGCAGATTACATCCCAGATGAAGGAAATGATCATGAGCGGAGAGCTTAAGGAGGGAGATTCCATTCCTTCCATGCGTGCTCTGGCTAAATCCATCCGGGTCAGCGTCATAACGGTGCAGAAGGCATATGAGGATTTGCAGAGAGACGGGTTTATCGAAACCACCGTAGGCAGGGGAAGCTTTGTTGCGGCAGCCAATAAGGAGTTGTATCAGGAGGAGCAACAGCGCAGGGCGGAGGAACACCTGCAACAGGCGGCGGAGATTGCCAGAACGAGCAATATTTCTCTTGCAAAGCTTAAGGAACTGTTGACCATGTTTTATGAAGAGGATGAATGACGATGGATCATATTTTAGAATTGCAGGAGGTTTCCAAAGCCTACCGCAAATCGGATTTTAAGCTGGATAAAGTGTCCTTCAGGCTGCCTTACGGGGCAATCATGGGATTTGTAGGAGAAAACGGGGCGGGTAAGACTACCACTATAGATTGTATTTTAAATACAATCAGAAAGGATGAAGGAAATATTCTGCTCTTTGGCAAAGAGATGAAGGATGAGGATAGGGACCTGAAAGAAAATATCGGCGTTGTCTATGACGGGGATAATTTTCCGGGGTATCTAAATCCCATGCGGCTTTCGGATATTATGGGAGGGCTTTATAAACAATGGGATGAAGAATTATTTCTTGATTATCTGAAAAGGTTCAATCTGCCGAAGAAAAAGAAAATTAAAACCTACTCCCGGGGAATGACCATGAAGCTGGCAATTGCGGCGGCTGTGGCACATCATCCGAGGCTTCTTGTTTTGGATGAGGCTACAAGCGGGCTGGACCCCGTTATGAGGGATGAGATTTTGGAGGTGTTTCTGGAATTTGTCCAGGAGGAAGAGCATTCCATCCTCCTTTCCTCCCATATTACCAGCGATCTGGAAAAGATTGCGGATTATATTACCTTTATCCATGAGGGTAAGATTATTTTAAGTGCTTCCAAAAACGAACTGGCCTATGAGTATGGGATTATGCGTTGTAGGGAAAGCCAGTTTAAAGAGATGGACAAAGAGGATATTGTGGCTTACCGGAAAAGGGATTTTCAAACGGATGTGCTGACTGCGGATGTCAAAATGGCTCAGAGAAAATACGGGGATGTTGTCATAGACAGGGTTTCCATTGATGAGATTATGGTTATGCTTGTGAAGGGGGAGAGGATATGAAAGGACTTATGAAGAACAATTTTTATGCGGCATTATCTTCCACAAGAGTATTTTCTGTCATTATGCTTCTGTTGGGGTTTTTTGTAGTGGCTATGGATAATGTGATTCCAAGTCTTTTAATCGGCTATATACTCTCTGTCATTATAGGATTTTCCGCCAACGGGATTTTTGCCCTGGAAAAGGAAAATGCTTCCAGATGGAGAAAATACAAGATGACTGCGCCCGTAAGCCGGAAGGAAATTGTGGGAAGTTATTTTATCAATCTGCTTTTATGTCTTTTGGTGGGTATTATCTTTGCCGGCATATTTACTTATTTGTCCATTTCCATTCACGGATTTCTTTTTGACAGGAACACGGATGTTTTAAATCTGTTTGCGGCAGGAATCAGCATCAGCCTGTTTATGGGGGCAATCTTTTTCCCTTTGTTTTATGTCGGAGGGGATGAAATAGTGGAAGTGGCATTTCTGGCAATCAGCCTGTTTTCCGCCATAGGAATTGTGATGGGCATTGCCTCCCTCCTAAACCGTATTTTCGGACCCAAGATGACCGTAGAGGAGATTATATTAGCGGCATGTATTATGATGGTCTGCTCGG
>CAZDRM010000097.1:0-8541 GCA_964507745.1 uncultured Lachnospiraceae bacterium | reverse complement strand
TTTACCCCTTCCGTACTCTCCTTCAAAAACAATATCTGCACCGTCTTAAAGATAATCCTCAAATCCAATGCAAATCCCGCATTGACCAGATACATCAGATCCATCTGAAGTTTATCATAAGGGGTAGTATTATACTTTCCATAAACCTGTGCATATCCCGTCAGTCCTGCCTTGGCCTGAAGCCTTAAAGCAAACTCCGGCAGCTTCTTTTCATACTGCCTTGCAATGACCGGACGTTCCGGTCTGGGACCTACAATGGACATGCTGCCTTCCAGAATGTTGAAAAGCTGGGGCAATTCATCAATACGCACCTTGCGTATAAAACGCCCTACTTTCGTAATCCTGGGGTCGCTGTCGCCTGTTGAAAGGCGGGCAATTCCGTCAGATTCGGCGTCGGCGCGCATGCTGCGGAATTTGATAATATAAAATTTCTTGCCGCCATGTGTCAGACGGCATTGTTTATAAAATACGCTTCCGCCGTCCTCTGCCTTAATAGCCAGGGCGGTAATGAGCATAACAGGGGAAGTAATGATAATCCCCACCAGTGAGAGCAGAATATCAAATAACCTTTTTCCCATGCGGTATTCCGGCGAGGGATTATATAAGTTTACCTCAAACAAGGGCAAATGGAACAAATGCGCCTGTTCTGCACCGCTCATAATGACGTCGCCGATTCGCGGCAGTACATATACTTTGATTTCATGCTCTACGCAATACTTTAAGATTATATTTCTCTCGTGGCTGTGGATACCGCACAGAAAAACCACCTCTGCGCCTTCCAGCGCTTTCAGTTTTCCTGCCAGACACATTTCCACATTCACGCATTTTCCGATTTTAAATTTTTTATCAATGCCATACTCCGCAATCAGACTGTCAATGCTCCGCTTACGGTCGTAAACCACATAGGTTTCCTTTGCCGGGAATGTACTGAAATACCATTTATGTGCTAAAAAACTCCAGATAATCGACAATACTGCTTGCGCAAAAAATGCCAAAAGCAGCGGTCCCGGATTAGGAAGATGTTTGGAAAGCAATAAGATGATCAGATATAGAATTCCGTCTGATACGACGCATGCAAGAACCTGTCCGTATACCAGTTCGCTGATGCGGTTAAAAGAAATCTGTAACGCCCCGTAAACACGACCGAATATGACGTATAACAGGACAAATATCAGGACAATAAGTCCGTTTCCCCTGGAATAGTACGGGGAAGCCGTATGACTTGCATACCAGCCATACCAGCTAATTACAAACGGGGCCGCTATGAGCACTACATTCAATGCCTTGATGCACCGAAGAGCCATATCGTAATAAAATCTCTGCATGGATTTTTTCATATATGCGCGTACACTCATATTCTTCCCCCTCGTAATATTTTTTATCTTTGCCTTTTCCGGGGCGGAGCAAACCTGCTCCTACCCGAATCGGCACACCACACGCCTGTCATTAATTCCATGTCTCCATGGTCAAATACCCCGCTGCAAGCTGCGGGGTATTTGAACCTCGCAGCATTTACCGTCGGACGCCGGAGCATCCGGCGGTTTATGCCTGCGGAAATAATTAATTCACTGCCTTCTTGGAGAAGACAACAGTTCCGATTAAGCAGACAGCTGCAAGGAATGCTACTGCCATAACTATATCTCCTGTCTTCGGCGCTGTACCTGATGCCGAATTCTGAATAACAACTGCAACCGGAGAATAAGATGTCATAGTGAAGCTAACCGAACCATTACCTACTGCGCTGGGATTAATAGTCTCCCATGTGCCGTCCGACAGCTGATGCAGAATGATGATCTTCATACCTGCCTGAACATTAGGGCATTTTAAGGTAAAGCTTGCAGAGCCTGTTCCTGCGGGAACTTGCAAATCCACGATTGTTGCAATTACTGCACCGGATCCTGCTACCGCTTTTGCTCTGGCAGCCGCCGAAGCAGCTACGGATGTACTTACTTGACCTATTTTTACATCTTTTACTGTTGTGCCTGTTGGGTCTACCGACGTGCTGTTTGCATAAGCGTTTAATAATTCATCGGTAAAGTTTCCGTCAGCAGATGTTGCCGCCGGCACCGTAGTGGTATTCTGTGCTGTGGGACTCTGAGTCTCTGATGCAAATACGGATACCGTCATGCCAAAGGTCAGCACAAGGACACTCACAAGTGCAAATACTCTCTTTTTCATATTTTCGGATTCCTCCTTTCCCTCATAGTACATGTGGCTATCTATATCAACCGGTCCGACCGGTTAATATCATTATTTTACGTCCTCTACTTCTCTGTAAAAGACAGCTATCATAAGAGCCTTTAAGGCCTCTTCATCGGGATAGAACTCTTCATATGTTTCTCCCTTTATGGTCTCTCCCAAAAGGGTGTAAATACCGTGGGGGTCCATTGTATAGCCAATCAGTTCTCCGGCCAGATATGCGGTCTCATCTACGGAAATGTCCGTTACCATATACTTGGAAAGATCCCCGTACAGCCTGACCGGCAGCATAATGTTTTTCTTTGTTTCCGACCTTGCCTTTTCCATAAAAGCTTCCAGATACTGTTTCTGTCTGGCAAGGCGCAGTCTTGCGCTTTCAAATTTTTCTCTATCTCTCCACCTGACATAGTAATATGCCTCCATGCCCTGCAGGTGGATTTCCTCTCCTTCATGCCATACCTTGCCGATGGATTTCCCGTACTTATCCGTATCGATATCCTCTATAACCTCAAGGGTTACGCCCCCTACGGCATCGTTGATCACGGGTATGGCGTCCATATTGACGGCGGCGTAGCCGTGGATGGGAAGATTGAAAAAAAGTTCGGAAACTGCATCTCTTGTCAGTTCGCAGCTCAATTCCCTTCCGTCGCCAAAACCGTGCTGTACGGCAATCTGCGCTTTGGCGGAGCCGTCCATTCCTTCTCCGTAAGCTCCGTAGGCATTAATATTTACCATGGTATCCCGGTTAATGCCCACCAGTCTGATTTCCTTTTTTCTTCTGTCTGCCACTACCAAAAACAATGCGTCAGCCTGTCCTCCGTCTGTGGCGTCCTGACTGTTTTCCACCTCTCCGTTTTTATCAATTCCCATAATGAGAAAAGTCATAATGTCATCATTATATTCATAAATTCTGCCTTCATACTGAAGCCAGCCTTCCTGCCACAGACCTTCTCCCGTCTGCCTGTTCATAATGTCATCTATACTGTCTATGGTTTCATCCGTTGTCATATCGGGCGCAGCGCTTCCCGCCGATGCCAGAAGTCTTTCCCTTCCTATGATTCTCATAATTCCCACCGTAGCCGCCACAAGAACTACAACTGCCGCAGTCACTATAAGCCATGCGCACACTCTCTGCCGGATGCGCCGGCGTTTTCTCATTTTTCTTCTTTCATCCATCATGAGTTTTCAGCCCTTGCCACCAGTACTGCCTGCACAATATAACGCCTATGAGGTTTGTTGCTGATACAGGTTTCCAGGGAAATGATTTTATCCTTGCGGGAAAGGGCAAGGGTTTTATCAAAATGGTCGCCCATGCCTTCCTCATTTTCCAAAATGCCTTTTAAATACCATTCATAGCTTTCCTCATTCTCCGTATCAAAAGCCAGAAGCAGATGCACGTCGCTTGTTTCATAGGCGGCGAAAATTCTGTACACCATAATTTCTTCCTGACTGTAAATATAAACATAAGAAGTCTCGTCAAAAAAATCCCTGTCCTGATAATGATGCAGCGCCGCAAACATGCTGCCGTCCTTCATGTTATGCCCGTAAATGACAGTGTTATTGTCATTCCAGTCCTTGGAATTAATATACTGGGTATAAATGCAGCCCGGATATCCGTAGGAACCGTTTAAATTGTGCATCAGATAATAATCCAGTTCATCCGCATCCTGCACCACCGGATAATCAATGGGAGTGCCGGGAATGGTTATCCAGCTGTAAATATCCGGATTTTCCTCTTGCAGGGCGGAAAAATCAATTTTTTTATCGGGAACGGAAAAACCGCTCAGATCATCGGTAACCTGAATGCCTTCCGCCTTTTGATTTTCGGAAACGCTTCCGTCACTCTCTTCTTCATTCTCTTTCCCGTCGTCCGGATTTCCTGCTTCCCCGTTTTCCGACGGTTCCACATTTTCCACATAAGCGTCCTTTAATTCGCTTAGCTCTTCATTTGCCCGGTTTTTTCCGGTAAAATAGATTGCCAGCCATATTCCGCAGCCAAGGAGTCCGGCCGCGAAAACGACAGCCAGAATTCTGTTTCGCATAGGTTTACTCCTTCCAGGTCCTGCAGCTATGGTCTTTCATCCTCATCTGCCGCTTTATAATTCACAGTTCTTTTCTCTTTTGTTACATTATTGCTGCTGTCGTATACCGCATAAACCACAACCGCCGTGCGTTCGTCTTTATCTGGAATGATGGTGTCAACCCGAAGCTTATCCGTAATATTGGAATCCACATCATCCCATGCCGTAACGTCCTTAAGCAAGGAATCGGTATCCGCGCCTTCTGTATATGTAATTTGCGTATCCGGTATGGTAATGATCGGAGGGGTTCTGTCCATGGAAATCGTCATGTAAACGGACAGGCCCAGCAAACCGGCAATGGACAGGCTCATAAGAACCACAACATGTCTCTGTTTCATCTCAAATCTCCCTATTTATTCTGGCTTTCATTGCCGTAGTATTTTCCGTAATATTTACCGTAATACTTGCCGTAATATTTTCCGTAATATCCCTTGTCCGCAACATTGACCTTATTGAGTATCACGCCTAACAGCCTGCAGTCAGCCATTTCTATCTGCTCTTTTACCTTCTGGGCAAATTTGTAGCTGTCGGCGTTTGCCTCAATGACCATACAGATGCCGTCGCATGCCCTGGCAACTACCGCGCTGTCAATAACGCTGCCAAGAGGAGGCGTATCCACCAGAATGTAATCATAAATATTCTTCAAAACATCTATCAGTTCCTGAAACTTATCCTGTCCCAACAGCTCCGAAGGGTTTGGGGGAACCGGTCCTGCCAGGATCATATGGAGGTTGTCCACATTGGTATGTCCCAGCACATCCGTAATAGGCGAGATTCCCGACAAAAAGTGGGTCAGTCCCTTGGCTCCCTGGCTGATCTTATATCTGCCTATTATAACGCTTTTCCGCAAATCCGCATCGATAAAGAGAGTCTTTTTTCCCGCTTCCGCCATGGAGGTTGCCAGATTGAAGGTCACGCTGGACTTGCCTTCGCCCGGCATACAGCTTGTAAAGGCTATGACCTTGGGCTCGTTTCCCAAAAACTGAATGTTGGTTCTCAAGGCTTTATAGGCTTCCTTGCTGGCGTAATCCATTTTTTGAAGCTTTTCAATATATATGTTCATAGTTCTCTCCCGCCTTCGGTTATTTCTTTTTCCTCTTTTTTTCTATTTTGCTTATGCTGTTATCCAGGGGAATGGTTCCCAAAATACTGGCTCCCAGATATTTTTCCACATCATCAGGACCCTTGATCCTGTCATCCGACAAATGAAACAGAATGATCAGAAACGCCGCAACCAGCGCTCCCGCCACAGCCCCTATCAGAGTATTCATTAAAATATTGGGGCTTACCGCCTTCATGGGCATTTCGGCATAATCCACCACGTTTACCGCCTCAATATCCATAACCTCTTCGATATGCAGAGACGCCGCTTCCCTGATGGCGTTGGCAATATCCTGAGCCCTTGCAGGGTTGGTATCCGTAACGGTTATTCTGATAATGCGGGTGTCCGTTGTATTAGCCACCGAAATCATCCCCGCAAGCTCACTGCTGTCCAGATCCCTCATGTCCGTATAAATGGTATTTAACTTAAGCTGGTTGATAACCTTCTCCGTAACGGAACGGCTCTTTACCAGCTCCGCATAGTCCTTGGTCAGCTGGGTTCCGGTTTGCAGGTCGGAATAGGTTACCACATTGTTGTCCTGCCTGTTTAAAACATAAATAGATGTGGAAGACTGGTATTTTTTCGGAAGCAAAGTAATGCTGACCAGATACAGAACCAGTGCTCCCAGAATAAAGGCTAAAATCAGAAAATGAACCTTTCCCATCAAGGCAAAAAACAGTTCTCTTAAATCTATTTCCATTTCATCTTCTGTTTGTCTGTTCATGGTTCCTGCTCCTTATAAGTATTCATCCCAAAGCATTTTCTGCGGGTTGTCTATAAACAACCGCTTTGCATAGGCGGCTCCGTATTTCTTTATAATAAAGTCCGCGCATTTTCCGATTCTGGGCGCCCTGCTGTTTAAATCATGGGCGTCGGTAGCTACAAAATGCGCCAGCTCTTCCCCCAGCATTTCATTGCAGAATGCTTTTATTTTCCTTCCCGACATTCCCATAATGCCGGATACATTGATCTGAAAATAGCAGCCCAGCTCCATCAGTTCATAAATACGGCTTTTCTCACTGACAACTTCTTTATACCGCTCCACATGGGCAATAATGGGACGGTATCCTTCCTGTATCAAATGGTTCAATCCCATCCTGATATAGGAATACTCCGCTCCCGGCGAAAACTCCGTCAGCACATACTGACTGCTTCCCATGGTACGCGCCTTTCCCGTCCGTATATCCTCCACCGCCTGTGCGCTGTAATAAATCTCGTTTCCGCGATAAATCTCCAGTTTAAGGCCTCTGATTTCTATTTCTTCCTCCAGCTGCTGCAGGGCGCTGTCTCTTCTGTCATTTCCTGCCGCCTGCCTTCCCGGATGGTAATGTGGCGTCGCCACAATGGTTTTGATTCCTTCCTCTATGGCAAGAGCGCACATATCCGCTGCCTCTTTTATGTTTCTCGCACCGTCGTCCACTCCCGGCAATATGTGATTATGTATATCTACAATCCCCCGCATATTGTCTCTCCTGCCTTATTTATTCTGCCTTATTTATTCTGCCTCGTTTGTCTTTACTCATTTTGTCCTGCTCGATGTGTCCCGACTCATTTATCCCGACTCATTTATCCCGGAGCTCATTTATCCTGCTTTATTTATGCAACTTTATCTTTACAAAAAAATCAACCATGTATTATGCCAACTTATTACATGGTTATTACGCAATATGGGATAAAAAATGTGACACAATTTTTTCTGACATTTTTTCTGACGTTTCCCAACTGACAGTAATCCCCCGTTTGTACTTATTCCTCAGTTTTCTTCTTTAGTCCCTGCTCTTCTTCACAATACTGTTGTGCTTTGCCACCAGAAAAATTCTCATAATAACAGTGACTAAAATCACGGTTATGGCAATTCCCAGAATATTGTAAGAATATGCTTTAAAATACAAAAGCCATTTGGCTCCTTCCGCGAATTTGTCCCCGTAGAAAATAATCAGCACATCAAAAAGCGCAATTAACATAATTCCGAGCCTTAAATTCGTAAGGAACTTTATCCGCTTATCCACCTTTTCCAGTTCAGCCTTCTGTTCTTCGCTCATTGCCATAATACGTTCGCCTACTTATCCAACATTTTCTTCAGCTCGTCCATAAAGGTGTTGACGTCCTTAAATTCACGGTACACCGACGCGAATCTTACATAGGCTACCGCATCAACATCCTTGAGCTTGGACATAACAAGTTCGCCGATTTTACTGGAGGAAATCTCTTTTTCTTCCATGTTGAAAATCTGCGTCTCCACTTCTTCTATCAGATGGGAAATCTCGTTTGCGCTGACCGGTCTCTTATGGCATGCCCGTAATACTCCTGCTTCAATTTTAGAACGGTCATAGGTCTCCCTGTTATTATCTTTCTTAATAATGATAAGGGGAATCGTTTCTACCTTCTCATAGGTAGTGAACCTCTTATCACACTCGTCACAGACGCGGCGGCGCCTGATGGAATTATTTTCTTCAGCAGGTCTCGAATCGATAACTCTGGTATTTTCGTGACCACAAAACGGACATTTCATACTCTGTTCCCCCTGGTATTTGTTCGTTCTCTCATATAGTCTGCAAACACAATATCTATGTAAGAAACGTAATATGGTTACATTATATTCCATCTGTAAAATTATGTCAACTATTTTATGGTAACGATTTTATGTTAACAGCAGAAATCCACCAGGATAATATCCGGTCCGATTTGCTTAATATTACAAAAGGGAATGCAGAATTCTTCCCCACAGCAGAAGAAATTCATGATTCCCGCTTTTTCAGCCACTATTATTTTACAAATGCAGCCCTTGCATTCGTCAAATTCCAAATCCACCACATGGCCTAATTTCCTGCAGTCTTTAACGCTGATAACTTCTTTATGGCTCAATTCATCAAAAGACATACTTACTCCACGCCTTTTTGTTATCATATGCGAACCGCCGCAAACTTGTGCTCTTTAGAGTACTTGATATCAGACGGTCTGCATCTTCCCTTTTGATTTCTCAGATAGAGAGCCGTTTTGAAAAAATTTTTTGAAAAAAGTAGTTTTTATTGAGAAATTGTGTATAATATATTTAGAGACAAATTTTGTCTCTAAATATTGTTCTTTCGCACTTGTACAAGTGTTTTTTGGCCGACGAGGCCGTAGTTGAAAGGATAATTTGACCGACGAGGTCTCTCT
>CAZDRM010000096.1:0-8552 GCA_964507745.1 uncultured Lachnospiraceae bacterium | reverse complement strand
GAGACGATTATAAGAACGGAATATTCGGAGGTCATGGAACAGTCCTATATCGATTATGCCATGAGCGTTATTATTGCCAGGGCGCTTCCTGATGTGCGGGACGGCTTAAAGCCCGTTCAAAGACGTACTTTGTATGATATGCACGAGCTGGGGATCCGTTATGACAGACCTTACAGAAAATGCGCCCGTATTGTCGGTGATACCATGGGTAAATACCATCCCCACGGCGACAGCTCCATTTATGAGGCGCTGGTGGTTATGGCCCAGGAATTCAAAAAAGGAATGGTTCTGGTAGACGGCCACGGCAATTTCGGCTCTATCGAAGGCGACAGTGCGGCTGCAATGCGTTATACGGAGGCAAGGCTTGCAAGAGTAACCCAAGAGGCTTATTTATCCGATCTGGATAAGGATGTTGTGGATTTTGTTCCTAATTTTGACGAAACGGAAAAAGAGCCCAGCGTTCTTCCAGTTAAGATTCCCAACATTTTAATTAACGGTGCGGAAGGTATTGCCGTAGGTATGGCAACCAGCATTCCCCCTCATAACACAGGGGAAGTGATTGAAGGGTTAAAGGCATATATGCAGAATCCCAATCTGACCACCAGGGAGTTAATGAAGTATGTGAAGGGCCCTGATTTCCCCACAGGAGGAATTGTCTGCAACAAGGATGAGCTTTTAAATATTTATGAGACCGGTACAGGCAAAATCAAGCTGCGTGGAAAGGTGGATGTGGAAAAGGGAAAGAACGGACATGTTAACATTGTCATTTCCCAGATTCCCTATACCATGGTCGGAGCTAATATTTCCAAGTTTCTTATGGATGTGGCGGCTCTTTCGGAAAGCAAGAAGACCAATGACATTGTGGATATTACCAACCAGTCCGGCAAGGAAGGCATTCGCATCGTTATTGAATGCAAGCGGGATACAGATACGGAGCAGTTTATCAACATGCTCTACAAGAAAACCAAGCTGGAGGACACCTTTGGGGTCAATATGCTGGCGGTTGCAAACGGCCGCCCGGAAACTTTAAGTCTGGCTGAAATTTTCAAACATTGCGCGGATTTTCAGTTTGAGGTAGCTACGAGAAAATATCAGAATCTTCTGAATAAAGAGCTGGAAAGAAGGGAAATTCAGGAAGGCCTGATTAAGGCTTGCAATCTCATTGACCTGATCATAGAAATCTTACGGGGTTCAAAGGACCGTAACATGGCAAAGGAATGTCTGGTAAATGGTGTGGTAGACGGCATCCAGTTCAAATCCAGAGAGTCCAAGATTATGGCAACCCAGCTTTTGTTTTCGGAAAAACAGGCCAATGCCATTCTGGAAATGAGATTATATAAGTTAATCGGTCTGGAAATCAATGCCCTTATAAAAGAGCATGAGGATACCATGGCAAATATTTACCGCTATGAAGATATTCTGGCCAGCCATTCCTCCATGACCCAGGTGCTGATTCAGGAACTGGATCAGATCAAGAAGGACTTTTCCACAAAGCGGAAAACGGAAATTACAAACGCTGAAGAAGCGGTTTATGTAGAGAAGAAAATGGAAGAGATGGATGTTTATTTCCTGATGGACCGCTTTGGCTACGCAAGGTGTATTGACGGGGCAACCTTTGAGAGGAATAAGGAAACAGCCATTGCAGAAAACCGTTATGTCTTCTTATGCAAAAATACCGGAAAGGTATGTATTTTTACGGGACAGGGACAGATGCACACCATTAAGATAGCGGATGTTCCCTTCGGGAAATTCAGGGATAAGGGCATTCCGGTAGACAATATCAGCAATTTTCAGTCTGACAATGAAAACATTGTATTTGCATGTTCCCAAAGCGATATCAATCTGTACCGAATGATTTTTGTCACAAAGCAGTCCATGTGTAAAATTGTAGACGGCGGAGAATTTGACGTTGCCAAAAGAACGGTGGCCGCTACCAAGCTGCTGGATGATGATGAACTGGTAAGCGTATCCATGCTGATTGATAAACGTAATGTAGTCATGCAGACAAAGGACGGATATTTCCTGCGTTTTCCTATTGAGGAGATTCCCGAAAAGAAAAAAGGCGCCGTAGGCGTTCGGGGAATGAAATTAGCAAACGGGGATTATGTGGAAAATGTTTATTATACGCAAAATGCTGTAGAGTGTACCATTGAATACAAAGAGAAGCAGCTGGAATTAAATAAAATCAAACCCGGAAAGCGTGACAGCAAAGGAACAAAAGTAAGGGTTTAACAGTCAGGGAGTATTTATGAGAGTCATTGCAGGAACAGCAAGAAGTTTAAAATTGGAAACGCCGGAAGGGCTGGACACAAGGCCCACCACTGACAGAATCAAGGAAACCCTGTTCAATATGATACAGTTTGATATTCAGGGAGCCTGTTTCCTGGATTTATTTTCAGGAAGCGGTGGAATCGGTATTGAAGCCTTAAGCAGAGGGGCGAAGGAAGCGGTGTTTGTTGATAACTCCAAAGCGGCCTGCGATTGTATAACGGCAAATCTGAAGCATACAAAGCTTATGCAGGCGGCTCGGGTATATAAGCAGGATGTTTTTGTAGCCATGACTTCCATGGAATACAAAAAAAAGTTTCAGATGGTTTTTATGGACCCGCCTTATCATAAGGAGCTGGAGCAGAGAGTTTTGGAATATTTTACCACCTCCTCTCTGGTGGATGAGAATACTACCATTATTTTTGAAGCGGCCCTTGACACAGATTTAGACTTTTTAGAAAAGCTTCCTTATGATATTATCAAAATAAAACAATATAAAACAAATATGCATGTATTTATAAAAAGGAGAAGACTGGATGAAATCAGCAATTTATCCCGGTAGTTTCGACCCGGTTACCTACGGACATCTGGACGTTATCCACAGAGCTGCCAACATTTTTGATGAATTAACAGTAAGCGTCTTAAATAATGTTGGGAAGTCTGCATTGTTTTCTGTGGAAGAACGTGTTAAAATGCTAGAAGAGGCCACAAAAGATTTGCCAAATGTCAAGGTGGATTCCTTCAGCGGGCTTTTAATTAATTATACGAAACAGAAAAACGTACATGTTGTTATCAGGGGCTTGCGCGCCATTACGGATTTTGAATACGAGCTTCAGATAGCACAGACCAACCACAAATTATCCGGCGGAGAACTGGACACCATGTTTTTGACGACTGCTCTTGAGTATGCTTATCTCAGTTCCTCCAGTGTAAAGGAGATTGCTTATTTTGAGGGAGATGTTTCTCCTTGTGTACCGGATTTTGTTGCAAGGGAATTGTATCGGAAGTATCACGGAAAGTGATTGTATAGGAGAATGTTATGAGCAGTAGAATTGAACAGTTAATCGATGAAATCGAAGATTATATTGACAATTGTAAGCCCCACGCTTTTAATAACAATAAGATTATTGTCAATAAAGAGGAAATTGATGAGCTTTTAAGAGATCTTCGCATGAAGACGCCGGATGAGATCAAGCGTTACCAGAAGATCATCAGCAATAAAGAAGCTATTTTAAATGATGCCCGTGAGAAGGCGGAAGCTCTGATCAATGAGGCTACAGTACATACCACGGAGCTGATCAACGAGCAGGAAATCATGCGCCAGGCCTATGAACAGGCTCAGGAGATTGTAGAGCTGGCCACAAGGCAGGCTCAGGAAATCCTGGATAATGCCACTATGGAAGCCAATCAGGTAAAGGCATCCGCTATCCAGTATACGGATGAAATGCTTGCCAATGTGGAAAATATTTTAAGCCATTCCATAGACATTACTGCGGCAAAATACGAGGGTTTGATCAATTCCCTGACAGACTGCTACAATATTGTAACTGCAAACCGTTCGGAGCTTTATCCCGTGGAGGCCATGGCGGAAGAAGAAGCTATGGAGCATACAGTCGAGTCTACTGAAAAAAGCGGACTGGATATTATCTGATTACAAAACAAACATGCAATAGACATATAACAAGATACCGATGATGCTGCACAGGATAAGCTTGTGCAGCATATATTTTTGCTTGGATAAATCCGTGTTTCCCATAATGTGAAAAGTCTGGAGATGACAGGATATTCCTGTAAATCCAAGGGAAAGATGGGCAAGGGCAAAGGCTTTATCAAAAGGCAGGTTCAGGCTTTTTAACGACAACAGTCCGCCGGAAATTTCAAGCAGATTGTGGAAAAAGGCGCAGAGGTATGGATTTTCATAAAACAGGGTTTTGGGGATAATGACCAGCAGATTGCAGATGATCATGTAGCCGCCCAGCATGGAAATCTGGGTAAGGCCATTGTTAATGCTTTCATCCAGAACCCCGAGGAAGGACTTTTTAGGGGATGCGTTCTTTTTACGGGATAAAGCATCAGGCATCACGGATAAATTTCTGTATGCGGTCCTTCTTAAGACAAAACCGTATAACAGCGGCAGGACATAGAGAAAGAAAAGGCCGTGTACAAGAGGAATTCCCATATAAATATTTCCGTATACGAATGAAAGAAAATATGCAGGACCGATATTGTTTGAAAAGGACAGCAGGAATTGCGCCTCTGTTTTTGAAATTTTTCCTTCATTATATTCCATTACAGCTGCCTTAGCGCCCATGGGAAAGCCGCATAGAAGCCCCATAACCAGAACATAGACTCCGGCATCGCTTATTTTATATAAAAGCTTTATAATGCCCGAAAAAGGCTTTATCAAAATCTCATCCAGATTTAGCTTAATGAGCATGGAGGAGATGATCATAAAGGGAAGCAGGGAAGGAATCATTTGTTCAAACCATATGCTCAGCCCCAAATATGCATATTGCTTTGCCATAGCGGAAAAACGCAGGATAAACCCCATAAGGATGGCAAAGAGCAGGACAGGGATAAGGTTTTTTCTTAAATTTTTCATAAAAACACCCGTATATCAGCAAAATAGTGTATACTTAAACATATTAAAAAATGAATCATTTCATGCAGGATAGATTATGCGTTTGGAAAAATATCTGGCCGACTGCGGCATAGGAACCCGCAGCCAATGTAAAACTTATATCAGACAGGGACTTGTCAAAGTTGACGGAGCCGTAATAAAGAACGGCGCTATGCAGGTTCTGGGAACGGAGGAGATTTCCTTTCAAGATAAATCCATAAGCCCTCAGAAAAATTTATATTTTATGTTTCATAAGCCTGCCGGCTGTATCTGTGCAACAAAAGATAACAGCGGGAAAACGGTTTTAGACTATTTTCCGCCGTCTCTTGCAGGAAAGCTTTTGATTGCGGGACGGCTGGATAAAGATACGGAAGGACTGTTGTTTTTAACCGATAACGGTGCTTTTATCCATCAGCTGATGTCTCCCAAAAAGCATGTGGAAAAGACTTATTACTTTGAAGCAAAGGGCAGGCTTTCGGAGGATGCCGTCCAAAGGGTAACTGAAGGAATTGATATTGGAGATGAATTACCCACAAAGCCCGGACAACTTCAAAATATACAGGAAATAGGACCGGAAACCTTTTCGGGTTGTCTTACCATAAAAGAAGGCCGGTATCATCAGGTAAAACGAATGATAAAAGCCCTGGGCGGAGAGATATTTTATTTAAAAAGGATTTCCATAGGGGCAATACATCTGGACGGGACTTTATCCCCCGGGGAATACCGTCCGCTGACAGAAGAAGAATTACAGATGCTTGGAATAGAAAGCGTGAAATAGAACTATGCCATTTTTACCCATCAGTCAGAAAGACTGTCAAGACAGAGGAATAACACAACTGGATTTCGTATATGTCATAGGGGATGCTTATGTGGACCATCCTTCCTTTGGACATGCCATTATCAGCCGTGTGCTGGAGTCCTTCGGATATTCGGTGGGGATCATTTCCCAGCCCGACTGGAAAAATCCGGACAGCATTACCGTTTTAGGCGAACCGCGGCTGGGTTTTTTAGTAAGCGGCGGCAATATGGATTCCATGGTCAATCATTATTATGTCAGTAAAAAGCCAAGGACAACCGATGCCTATACTCCCGGCGGGGTAATGGGAAAAAGACCGGACCATGCAGCGGCTGTATACAGCAATTTAATCCGTCAGAGATATAAACGTACACCCATTATTTTAGGCGGCATTGAAGCCAGCCTTAGGAGAATGGCCCATTATGATTACTGGTCCGATTCCTTTAAGCGCTCCATACTTTTAGACAGCGGGGCGGATATGATATCCTACGGAATGGGCGAAAAATCCATTGTGGAAATAGCGGACGCCTTAAACAGCGGCATTGACATAAAGGATATCACTTTTATCAAAGGAACTGTTTATAAAACAAGAGACATAGAACAGGTAACCGACGGTATCATGCTTCCTTCCTATGAACAGATGAAGGAGAATAAATCTGAATATGCAGCTTCTTTCAAAGTACAATACCAAAATACAGACTCTTTCAGCGCCAGACCGTTAATTGAACCTTATGACCACGGGGTTTTTGTAGTTCAGAATACGCCTGCCATGCCTTTAAGCACAATGGAAATGGACGATATTTATGACCTTCCTTATATGCGGACCTATCATCCTTCCTATGAAAAACAGGGCGGTGTTCCCGCGCTTTCGGAAGTCAGATTTTCCTTAATCAGCAACAGAGGATGCTTCGGGGGCTGCAGCTTTTGCGCTCTGACCTTTCACCAGGGGCGGATCGTTCAGGTCAGAAGCCATGAATCCATTCTGAAAGAAGCGGAGGAAATGACAAAGGATAGTCAGTTTAAGGGCTATATTCATGATGTAGGAGGACCTACGGCCAATTTCAGGACTCCTGCATGTAAGAAACAGATTAAAAAAGGAGTCTGCACCAATAAACAGTGCCTGTTTCCAAAGCCCTGTTCCAATTTACAGGCAGACCATTCGGACTACGTCAGGCTTTTGCGAAAACTCAGGAAGCTGCCGGGGGTAAAGAAGGTTTTTATCCGTTCGGGAATCCGGTTCGATTACCTGCTTTGTGACAAAAGCGATACCTTTTTCCATGAACTGCTGCAGTATCATGTGAGCGGACAGTTAAAGGTTGCACCGGAGCATATTTCCAATGAGGTCCTTTCCAAAATGGGAAAGCCCGAAAATGCGGTTTATGAGCAGTTTATTAAAAAATACGAGGCATATAACAAAAAAATAGGGAAAAAGCAATATGTAGTGCCTTATTTAATGTCTTCACACCCCGGTTCCACCTTAAAGGAAGCTGTCGCTTTGGCGGAATACATAAGAGATTTGGGCTATATGCCCCAGCAGGTACAGGATTTTTATCCTACACCGTCCACCATTTCCACGGTTATGTATTATACGGGCTTGGACCCCAGGGACATGAAGCCTGTATATGTGGTTAAGAATCCCCACGAAAAAGCTATGCAGAGAGCGCTGATTCAATACCGGAATCCGGAAAACTATCAGTTGGTCAAGGAAGCGTTAATTTTGACCAACAGGGAAGATTTAATAGGCTTTGGCGGGAAATGTCTGATTCCCCCGAGGAAGATAAATAAACCTATCAAAAGTAAACAGAAAGGCAGAAAAAAAGTATGAAAATAGCAATTGTTACGGGAGCCTCCAGCGGAATGGGAGCGGAATTTGTCAGTCAGATAGACAGGAATTGCAATGATTTGGACCAAATCTGGGCGATTTCCAGAACGGTAAAAGAAACCGAATTTCCTCAGACGAAAGCGGAAATCATAAGGATTCCCCTTGACTTAACAAAAGAAGAAGCAAAGCGTGCACTGGCAGAAATGCTGAAAAAAGAAATGCCCAAAGTTAAAATTCTGGTTAACAGCGCAGGCTTTGGAAAAATGGGAAAATTTGAATCCCTGTCATTGGAACTTCAGACCGACATGATGGAATGCAATGCCATCGGTTTAATGGCCATGTGCCATTTGTGTATTCCCTATATGGCAAAGGGCGGCTATATCATCAATATGGCAAGTGCGGCAGCCTTTCTTCCCCAGATGCGTTTTGCCATATATGCCGCATCCAAATCCTTCGTGCTTTCATTTTCAAGGGCTTTGGGTTATGAGCTTAAGGACAGAAAGATTAGTGTGACCGCAGTATGCCCGGGGCCTGTGAAAACGCCGTTTTTTGACATTGCGGAGGAAGAAGGCTACACATTGTCTATTAAGAAATTCTTTATGGTAAAACCGGAAAAGGTTGTTGCTTATGCTCTTAAATGTGCAAAGGAACGTAGACAGACTTCCGTTTACGGGCTTCCCATGAAGGGAATGCAGTTTATCGGCAAGGTATTTCCACACCGCCTGATTCTGGAAATCTATGATAAAATGGTCTGATGTGAAAGGAAACAGATTGTTATGGGACAAAAGGTAAAACAGGGCGATTATGAATATTTTAATAAAAAAAGACAGCAGGAAATTATAAAGACGCTCATTTATTTCGGGGTGTCGATTTCCTTGTTTATTGCAGGGTATGTGGCAACAAAAACGAAAGCCAATCTCCTTACCATTGTGGCGGTATTAGGACTGCTTCCCGCAAGCAAAAGCTGTGTCAGCATGATTCTGTATATACGCTATCATGGATGCAGCAAAGAGGACTATGAATTTTTGAAAGATGTTTTAGAGCAT
>CAZDRM010000095.1:0-8687 GCA_964507745.1 uncultured Lachnospiraceae bacterium | reverse complement strand
GAGGTTACCTTTGATATCGATGCAAACGGTATTGTAAATGTATCCGCTAAAGACCTTGGCACAGGCAAAGAGCAGCACATTACCATTACCGCAGGCTCCAATATGTCCGATGCGGATATTGAGAAGGCTGTAAAAGAAGCTGCTGAATATGAGGCACAGGATAAGAAGAGAAAAGAAGCTATCGACACAAGAAATGAAGCTGATTCCTTCGTATTCCAGACAGAGAAGGCTTTAAATGAAGTGGGAGACAAATTATCCGACAGCGAGAAGGCTCCTGTGGAGGCTGATTTAAAGGCATTAAAAGACCTTCTTGAGAAAACAAAGGATGAGCAGGAATTATCCGACAGCCAGGTTGATGAGATGAAGGCTGCAAAAGAGAAATTGATGCAGTCCGCACAGGCTTTGTTTACCAAGGTTTATGAGCAGGCTCAGGCAGCAGGCGCAGCAGGTCCCGACATGGGAGCGGCAGGTGCAGGCCCTGACATGAATGCGGGCGCAGGCGCACCGGAAGACGATGTGGTTGACGGAGATTACCGCGAAGTGTAAGATAGTAAGCGAAAATTATTTATGATAAGAAACCCGGGAAGCATTGTTTTATGACAGTGCTTTTCGCGGGTGTTAGATTAGAGGAACAATTATGGCAGAACAAAAAAGAGACTATTATGAAGTCCTTGGAGTAGAGAAAAATGCGGATGATGCCGCCATAAAAAAAGCATATCGTGTTCTGGCTAAAAAGTATCATCCCGATATGAATCCGGGAGATGCGGAAGCGGAAAAGAAATTTAAGGAAGCATCGGAGGCTTATGCTGTTTTAAGTGATCCCGAAAAGCGCAGGCAGTATGATCAGTACGGTCATGCAGCCTTTGACGGAATGGGCGGCGCAGGCGGTTTTGATTTCAGCGGCTTTGATTTCAGCGATATTTTCGGCGATTTATTCGGCGGTATGTTTGGCGGCGGCAGGAGAGCCAATAACGGTCCCATGAAGGGGGCAAATATTCGTACCAGTGTGACAATTACCTTTGAAGAGGCATGCTTTGGCGTAGAAAAGGAAATTGAGCTTACCTTAAAGGATGAATGTAAGACCTGCCGAGGCACAGGCGCAAAGCCGGGAACTTCCAAGGAAACCTGCAGCAAGTGCGGCGGCAAGGGTCAGGTTGTATTTACTAGCCAGTCTTTTTTTGGAACTGTCCGTAATGTGCAGACCTGTCCCGATTGCGGCGGAACCGGTAAGATTATCAAAGAGAAATGTCAGGACTGCCATGGAACAGGGTATATTGCCAGCAGGAAGAAGATTCAGGTTTCCATTCCTGCGGGTATTGATGCAGGACAGAGCATCCGTATCCGCGATAAGGGAGAACCGGGAACCAACGGAGGTCCCAGAGGCGATCTGCTGGTAGAAGTTCTGGTGCAGAGGCATCCTGTTTTCCAGAGACAGGATTACAATATTTATTCCACGGTTCCTATCTCTTTTGCCGTAGCTGCATTAGGAGGGGAAATACTGATTGATACCATTGACGGGCGTGTGGCATATGATGTGAAGGCAGGCACCCAGACCGATACCAAGGTGCGGTTAAAGGGGAAAGGCGTGCCCACCTTGCGCAACAAGGATGTGCGCGGCGACCATTATGTGACGCTGGTTGTTCAGACTCCCACAAAGCTTTCGGGAGAAGCCAAGGAACTGCTTCGCAAATTTGATGCGGAAACAGGCGATTCCCTGAATGCCGTTAAAAATGCAGGAGAGAGTGGAGGAAATAAAAAGGGAAACGGCGAAGGAAAAGATAAGAAGAAAAAAGGATTTTTCAATAAATAAGAGAGAGAGAGAGACCGGAAGCGGCGGCATTTTGTATGTGCCGTATACCGGTCTTTTTTTGCACCCTTTTGAAGGTTTTTGAAAATCAATAGGTAATGCCCCTGCCCGAATTGGGGAAGAACAGGGAAAGGGCATAGTCTGTCAGGAACAGGGTTAAAAAGATAATGAGGAAAGATTTCCGGGCCTTGGGAGAGCGATTGCGCCAGAACTTCAGAAGGCGCGGAGACAGGAAACAGACCCAAAGTGAGCCCGCCAGTCCAAAGGCAAGGAAGGAAAGCAGGGAAACGTAGCCGCTTATATCAAAGGGGAGGGAGGAATAGTCCCAATAACGGGAGTGCCAGTAATTAGACAAGGCGAGGCCGGTTATAAGCTCTAAAAGGCTGCCCGCAATGCCGGAGAGGAAAAATGCTTTGACGGGGTGTGAGGAGAATCTTTTCAGGAGCAGGGAGAAAAGCAGCGCGCCAAAGCCGTATACAGGCAGCCAGGGTCCATAGAGGAAGCCGCGGTTGCAGAGGGTGCGGTTTAGTATAAGTGTTAAAAGGACCTCCCAGATATAGCCCAGGAGGGCGGCCGTAAAAAAGAAAAAGATGTAATGACTGCAGCCTGCCAGATGGGATTGGAAATCCTTAAGGGTGTGTAAGGAAAATTTGTTTTTCATGATAAAAGTATGAGCGGGATGTAGGAAAATTATGCAGTAATGCAATTTTGACACTTTGATTGTTATCTGAAGAAGAAAAATTTTGACTATCCTTTCATCTGCTGATACAATAGCCATAGCAGATAATTGCTTAAACAGCCATAGATTTAGGAGAAGAATGTCATGAGATACTATAAAACGGCAAAAGAAGCAAAGGAAGTGCGTGACGCACAGGCAACAAAGGCGGTTGCAGATATTATTTGCGAAGTCCGTCAGCGTGGGGATGAGGCTTTAAGGGATTTTGCAAAGAAATTTGATAATGTGGAGTTAACGGATATCAGAGTAACAAAAGAGGATATTCATAAGGCCTATGAGCAGGTTGATTCCAAAGTTGTGGAGAGCTTTAAGAAGGCGGCGGAGCAGATTTCCTTTTATGCTAAGGCACAGCTGGACTGCATTAAACCTTTGGATGTACAAAGCCCCATAGCGGGAGTGGAACTGGGACACAGGCTGATTCCTGTGGATGGTGCGGGACTTTATGTGCCGGGAGGCAGATTCCCTCTGTCAAGCACCGCATTGATGCTGACCATTCCTGCCAAGATTGCAGGGGTAAAGCGTGTAGCGGCATGTTCTCCTGCCAATAAACAGTTTGGAAACATTCATCCTGCAAACATAGTAGCAATGGATATTGCAGGTGCGGATGAGATTTATGCGGTGGGCGGCGCTCAGGCGATTGCGGCGCTGGCTTACGGAACAGAATCCATTGCCGGGGTGGATTTAATTGCAGGTCCCGGAAACCGTTATGTAACGGAAGCAAAGCGTCAGGTTATGGGAACGGTGGGAATTGATTCCCTTGCGGGTCCCAGCGAAGTGCTGATTGTAGCTGATGAAACGGCAAATCCGGAATACGTTGCCATTGACCTGTTGGCCCAGAGCGAGCATGATGCCTTTGCCAAATCCGTTCTGGTTATTACGGATGAGAGTAAGGTTCCTGAGATTTTGAAGGCTATGGAAGAGCTTTCGGCAAAGCTTCCCACAGGAGAAGCGGCAATGCAGAGCTTTGAGGATAACGGCACCATTATCATTGCAGAGGACATGGAAGAAATGGCACAGATTGCCAATGAAGCGGCTCCTGAGCATTTGGAGGTGCATACAAAGGACCCTAAGGAATACAGCAAAAAACTGTATCAGTTTGGTTCTCTTTTTATCGGGGAGGATGCGCCCGTGGCGTTGGGAGATTACTGCTCCGGCACCAATCATACCCTGCCTACCATGAAGAACGCCAGATTTTCCAATGGCGTATGGGTAGGAACCTTCTTAAAAACCTCTTTTGTACAATATATCACAAAAGAAGGCTTAAAAAATCTGTCGGAAACCTGTATGACCATGGCGCATACGGAAGGGCTTGCGGCACATGAAATGTCGGTTGCCCTGCGGTTAAAATAGAGCAGTGGAGATAAGATGATTTATGAAGTGGAAAAAACTGACGATTAAAACAGTAACGGAAGCGGAAGATATTATTATCTCCGATTTATATGATATCGGTCTGGAGGGCGCTATGATTGAAGATCATGTGCCTTTAAGCGTATGGGAAAAAGAGCAGATGTTTGTGGACATCCTTCCTGACGGGCCCGAGAACGACGGCATCGCATACCTTAGCTTTTTTGTGGAAGTGCCGGATGAGGAAAAACAGGAGACAGGTTCTGCGGCGGACGGGAGTATACAATCGGGGCGGCAAGCGGGAAAAGCAGAAGAAGCGGCAGCAGGCGGAAACAGAAATGAGCAGATTGAAGCCGGATTAAGTGAAAATGTTGACAATTCCTACTTTTGCGTAAGCAGCGGACAACCTGTGGACATGGAAGCCTTGGTAAAGGCTGTGGAGGAAAAGCTTGAGGCAATTCGTCAGTATATGGATATCGGCGAAGGCAGCATTGTGATTTCCGAAACAGAGGATAAGGACTGGCTCAATAACTGGAAGGAATTTTTCCACCAGTTTTACATTGACGATTTGCTGGTTACGCCTTCCTGGGAGGAAGTGAAGCCTGAGGACCGGGATAAAAAGGTGCTGCATATTGACCCGGGAACGGCTTTCGGAACCGGGATGCATGAGACGACCCAGCTTTGCATCAGACAGCTGAAAAAATATATAACGCCGGATACGGTGCTTCTGGATGTGGGAACGGGAAGCGGCATTTTAGCCATAGTGGCCTTGATGTACGGCATTAAAGAAGCGGCAGGAACTGATCTGGACCCCTGTGCGCTTGAAGCAGTCCGTGAAAATATGGAAATGAACGGAGTTTCTTCGGAAGCTTTTCATATGATGATTGGTAACATCATTACGGACGAAGAGATTCAGCAAAAGGCTGGCTATGAAAAGTACGATATTGTAGTGGCAAATATTCTGGCGGAGGTGCTTCTGCCCCTGACACCGGTTGTTAAACAGCATCTGAAAAAAGGCGGCATTTATATTACATCAGGAATTATTGCGGAAAAAGAGCAGCTAGTGACAGATGCGGTTAAGGCGGCAGGCATGGAGGTACTGGAAGTAACAAGGCAGAATGAATGGGTCAGCGTTACTGCTCGTATGTCCTGATAATTACAGGCTTGGTAAAAGAGAAAGAGGAAAGCATGTATCAGTTTTTTGTGGAACCGGAGCAGATTCAGGGGAATCGCGCCGTAATCCGGGGAAATGATGTGAATCATATTAAAAATGTTCTCCGTATGAAACAGGGAGATGAGCTGGCTTTATCAAACGGAGTGGACGGAAAGGAATACCGTGTGGGCATTGTTTCCTTTTCGGAGGATGAAATAGAATGTGAACTCCGCTTTATCAAAGAAGACGCTGTTGAACTGCCCTGTCAGGTTTATTTGTTTCAGGGACTTCCCAAGGGAGACAAAATGGAACTGATTGTCCAGAAGGCAGTGGAGCTGGGAGCATGTGAAATAATTCCTGTGGCCATGGTGCGGAGTGTGGTAAAGCTGGATGACAAAAAGGCGGCGTCCAAAGTAAAGCGCTGGCAGACCATTGCCGAGGCCGCAGCCAAGCAGAGCAAAAGGGGAAAAGTGCCCCCGGTGCATGAGGTAATCAATTTTAAGGAAGCATTAGCCTATGCTTCCTCTATGGAGATAAAAATCCTTCCCTATGAACTGGCAGAGGGGATGGAGAAAACCAGAGAGCTGATAAACAGCATCAGACCGGGACAGAAGGTGGCTGTTTTTATCGGACCGGAAGGCGGCTTTGACACAAAGGAAGTGGAGCTTGCCAAAGAAGAAGGATTTTTGCCGGTTACCCTTGGGAAACGGATTCTCCGCACGGAAACGGCGGGCATGGCGTTATTGTCCATTCTGATGTATCAGCTTGAAAATTAAAATATATGCAGAAAACATTAAAAATATGCCAAAACTAAAAGAAAAAAACAGGTTTGTCAAAAATAGACAGTGTCATGGGAACCACGAATTTCATATGATAAAAGTAGAAAAATAATGCGTTGGAACCTATGAAGGGAGTTAATCATGGAAGTATATTTAGACAATTCCGCAACGACGAAAGCCTACCCTGAGGTTGCCCGTCTGGTTGCGGATATTATGACAGAAGATTACGGAAACCCATCCAGTATGCATTTAAAGGGTGTGGATGCCGAGAAATATATAAAGTACAGTAAGAAAACCATTGCAAATATTATGAAGGTTCAGGAAAAGGAGATTTTCTTTACATCAGGCGGAACAGAAGCGGATAACTGGGCGTTGATAGGAACGGCATTTGCCAACTACCGCGCCGGTAAGCATCTGATTACCACCAAAATAGAACATCCTGCCGTTTTGCAGACAATGGAGTATTTAAAGGAGCAGGGCTTTGAGATTACCTATCTTCCTGTGGACAGACTGGGACGAATTCGTCTGGGGGATTTGGAGAGGGCAATCAGGAGAGACACCCTGCTGGTTTCCATTATGTATGTCAACAATGAAGTGGGCTCTATCCAGCCTATAGAGGAAGCGGGCGCACTGATTAAAAGAATCAATCCCCGGACGTTATTCCACGTAGATGCGGTTCAGGGCTTTGGCAAATTAAAGCTTTTCCCCCAAAAATGGAATATTGACATGGTATCAGTCAGCGGACATAAAATCCACGGACCCAAGGGCGTGGGATTTTTGTATATTGATGAAAGAATGAAGATAAAACCCATTATTTTCGGCGGCGGGCAGCAGAGGAATTTCCGTTCCGGTACGGAAAATGTGCCGGGTGTTGCAGGAATCGGAAAGGCGGCAGAGTTAATTTACCGGGATCTGGCGGAAGATACGGAAAGGCTGTATTGGTTAAAGGAATATTTTGTCAGGGAATTAAGCAGTATGCCCCACATTTATATAAACGGCCCCCAGGATGAAACGGGAGCCCCCCATATTGTCAGCGCGTCCATTGCGGGAATCAGAAGCGAGGTGCTTCTCCATGCTCTGGAGGAAAAGGGAGTTTATGTATCGGCGGGAAGCGCATGTTCTTCCCATAAGCACACCATAAGCGCCACCCTGGAATCCATGGGAATTGAAAAACAGCTGATGGATTCAACGCTGCGTTTCAGTTTCAGCGTGTTTACCACAAAAGAAGAACTGGATTATACCCTGGAATGTCTTGATGAGCTTGTGCCCATGCTGCGCAGATATACAAGACGCTAGGAAAAAAGACGGCTTTCCCGTGAGAACGGAAGCCGTTATATAACAAAAGGAGAACCATATGTTTACAGCATTTTTGATTAAGTATGCCGAAATCGGCGTAAAAGGTAAAAACAGATATCTTTTTGAGGAGGCTCTCGTTAAGCAGATAGAGTTTGCTCTTTCCAAAATAGACGGGGAGTTTGAGGTCAGAAGAACCCAGGGAAGAATTTATGTGGACGGGGTTTCGGAATTTGATTTCGACGAGACCGTGGGCGCTTTGGGAAAGGTGTTTGGTATTTCCGGCATCTGTCCTGTAGTATATGTGGAGGATGAGGGCTTTGAAAAGCTGGGAGAGGATGTCGTAAAATTTATAGACGACGTTTATCCCGACAAGAATAAAACCTTCAAGGTCTGCGCCAGAAGGGCGAGGAAAAACTATCCCAGGTCTTCCATGGAAATCAATGCGGACCTGGGCGGCATCATTTTAGATGCATTTCCCGACATGAAAGTGGATGTCCACAAGCCGGATATTGAGCTGAACGTGGAAATCAGGGAAAAGATTTATATTTATTCGGAAATTATTCCCGGACCGGGAGGAATGCCTGTGGGAACAGGCGGAAAGGCGATGCTGCTTTTATCCGGCGGCATCGATTCCCCCGTTGCGGGCTATATGATAAGTAAACGCGGGGTAACCCTGGAGGCCGTTTATTTCCATGCGCCGCCCTATACCAGCGAGAGAGCAAAGCAGAAGGTGGTGGATCTGGCTAAATATGTGGCGGCCTATGCGGGACCTATGAAGCTTCATGTCATTAACTTTACGGACATTCAGCTTTATATTTATGAAAAATGTCCTCATGATGAGCTTACCATTATTATGCGCCGCTATATGATGCGCATTGCAGAAATGATTGCCGGGGAATCCGGTTGTCTGGGTCTGGTAACGGGAGAAAGCATCGGACAGGTTGCCTCTCAGACCATGCAGGCTTTAGCTGCAACCAATGAGGTATGCACCATGCCCGTATACCGCCCTTTAATTGCCTTTGATAAACAGGATATTGTGGATATTTCGGAAAAAATCGACACCTATGAGACATCTATCCAGCCCTTTGAGGACTGCTGTACCATATTTGTGGCAAAGCATCCGGTTACGAAGCCTAATTTAAAGGTAATCAGGGCTCATGAGCAGAATGTTTTTGATAAAATAGATGAAATGATTGAGACGGCGCTTTCATCAAGGGAAATCATCGAGATAGAGTAGTGCAGCCGGTATGTGTGCTTTATAACCGTCAGGCGGCTTTGCCGCCTGACGAAGACAAATAAAAATCAGCCGACAGTTGCTGCCGACTGAATTGTTTTCTTTTTGGTAATTGTCATCTGATGTTATACAGATGACAAATATGATTACGGTTACCCGTTTCCATTAAATTAAATAAGGTTTTAAAATAGCCATTACATCATCGATGTTTTCCTCTGCATGGATATTCAAATCAATGGGTTTGGATAAGTCCAGACTGAAAATTCCCATAATGGATTTAGCATGTCTCGGACAGCAAGGGGGAACGTGACTTCGCACACGCCCTCGATGAAGCTGAG
>CAZDRM010000094.1:0-8694 GCA_964507745.1 uncultured Lachnospiraceae bacterium | reverse complement strand
TTTCGCTGCTCATAAATTTTCCTCCATACATTATATTTTATAATTCATTTTCTGCCGGTAAATTTACTAATTATTAGTTTACCTTTTACTTTTCATGCTGACAAGTCCTTTTGCCCATTCCCGGAATATTTCTTTTTATTTATTGAACTTGTTATGACAACAAAAAAATTATAAAATAGGAAAAGGGATTGTACTTGCTATTAAAAAATGTTACAATTTGTCACAATTCATTTTATATATTTTTATATGAACTTTTAGGGATTTATTAATGGGGGTTAGATACTATGAAAACAGCCATCATGACGGACACCAACAGTGGAATAACCAAACAAGAGGCGGAGGCTTCCGGCATATTTCTCATGCCAATGCCTATTATTATTGATGAAGAAATTTATTACGAAGGCGTTAATCTGACACAGGAAAGCTTTTATAAAGACCTTACGGGCGGGAGAGAGATTTCCACTTCCCAGCCCTCTCCGGGAGATGTGATGGACATGTGGAAAACTATTTTATCATCCGGCTATGATGAAATAGTCCATATTCCCATGTCAAGCGGATTAAGCAACTCCTGTGAATCTGCCATCAGACTATCCAAGGATTTTGACGGCAAGGTAATGGTAGCGGATAATCACAGAATATCCGTAACCATGCGGGAATCCGTTTTTGAAGCAAAGAGGCTGGCTGATTCCGGTTTATCTGCCTCCGAAATCAAAGATTATCTTGAAAAAACAGCCCTTGATGCCAGCATCTATATTGCTGTAGATACCCTGGAATTTCTTAAAAAAGGCGGAAGGATCACTCCTGCGGCAGCAGCTCTGGGCGCCGTTTTAAATATTAAGCCCATTCTTTCCATTCAGGGAGAAAAACTGGATGCCTTTGCCAAGGTCAGGGGCATGAAAAAATGCCGGGCAAAAATGATTGAGGCTTTAGAAAACGATTTAAATACCCGTTTCAAAGATGTAGACAAAAGCCGGATAAGACTGTGGACTGCAGGAACGGCCTTAAGTCCGGAAGAGGCTGAAGAATGGAGGCACACGGTATCAGAAGCCTTTAACGGGGCGGATGTTCACTACAATCCCCTTTCTTTGAGCATTGGCACCCACACGGGTCCCGGCGCTATGGGAATCGGTCTCGTGGTTGTTGCAAAATAGGATTGAAAGTTTTCTGATTAATTTACTATATTTCTTCTTTCTCCTTTTTGAAAAGCTTCAATGTTTTTATAAACCTCTGTTGCAAGCCTTGTTCTGGCTTCCGTACTTGCCCATGCCATGTGAGGAGTAATAAGAAGTTTTTCACTATCTTTGATTTGTCCTAAAGGATTATCCTGCGCAATAGGTTCTTTTTCCAGAACATCCAGTCCGGCAGCATAAATTTCCCCTTCCGTTAAGGCAGTATATAAATCCTTATTATTTACCACCGGTCCTCTTGCCACATTAATAAGAATAGCCGTCTTTTTCATTTTCTTCATTGCTTCCAGATCGATCAGATCTTTTGTCAGATCAGATAAGGGACAGTGAACGGAAATAAAATCCGACCTTTTTAATAAGTCGTCAAATTCCACTCTTTCATATTCTGTACTGCTGTTTCTGCCTGTAACGGAATAGTAGATCACATGACACCCAAAGCCCTTCGCAATCCTTGCCGTTCTTTTTCCGATATTTCCCAGACCGATAATGCCCCAAGTTTTTCCTTCCAGTTCCACAAAAGATCTGTCAAAATTGGAAAAACGATCCTGATTGCCATATGTACCGGATTTTACATAATTGTCATAAAAGGGAAGACGCTCCAACAGATATAATGCCATGGCAAAGGTATGCTGGGCAACTGCTGCCGTAGAATAATCAACTACATTTGCCACCCCGATTCCCCGGTTTTTGCAGTATTCCAAGTCCACATTATCATAGCCTGTGGCAAACTCACAGATCAATTTTACGTTGGGGGCATCCTTCAATGTTTCTTCATTCAATTTCACTTTGTTTGCAACAATAATATCCGCATCTTTGACACGTTCCGCTACTTCATGAGTTAAAGTATTTCCATAATAAGTAACACTTCCCAGTTTTTCATAAATAGTCAGGTCAATATCCTCTCCTATGCTTTTTTGCTCTAATACTACAATATTCATGATGCTTATCTCCTTATCTTTTTTCGAAATATAAAACTATAAATGATGGTACTTATAAAAAATTTCCATAAAAAATTTATTTAATTGGAAATCATTTTCATCCCAATCCCGTTCCTTTTTATTTTTAATAAAATAATAATATATTTCAAAGAGTATTTCTACAGGAACACGATAATCCCTTAAATAATTTGTTAATTCACATATAAATGATGTATCATAAACGGCCAGTTTAAATTCTTCTCTTCTCAATACATCCCGCCAGGCTTTTAAGGTTCCTATTTCTGAATTAGAAACAAGAAATGAAATTTTATGTTTAAAAAACATTCCCTGTTCCTTTATCTTATCCTGCATTTCTTCCTTGTGGCTCTCAAACAGACTTTCATAGTAATCATCTGTTTCTTCGTCATTGCCATCATCTGTTTCTTCGTCATTGCCATCATCAGAACTGCTGCCTGTTTTCACAGTTTGAAACATATCCATCTGACTATTAGACAAAGGAATATTCAGATTCATTAATACTTGGCTGTTATCTTTTGCATAAGCAACCGCCCTTTGATATGCCTCCTGGATTTCCTCAAATTTTTCCGGATCGTCTTCGGGATGATATTGTTTGGTCAAAACAGCATAAGCATGTTTAATTATTTTAAGGTCTTTGGTAGGTTCAATCTGTAATATCGTCCAGCAATTCATCTAAATCCTCTCCTATTTCTATTTCCTCATCCACGATTTTATAATTATTGAGGGCGGCTTCTACCTGATTTAAAAAATCTTCAAAAAAATCGGTATATCTTTTTATCTGTAATGGAGTTCCTCTGGAAATCACTCTGTCATATTGTCCCAGAAAATGTATTATCTGCTCTCTTAAAAGTCCTCTGGTCATACGAAACAAGGTGTCCGCCTGCTCCCTCAAAAAGGAGTCCTTTGCATTTTCTTTATCATTCTTTTTGACTTTCTCCAGTTCTTCTTTTTTCTTTTGGATTTCCTCATCTGACAGATCATAGTTTTTTATGATACAGCTATGGGTAACTTTTCCGGTAGACAAGATCGTTGCTTCAATATCCAGAATACCGTTGATGTCATAAGTCATCCTCAGCTCAATAGGTTCTTTTCGTTCCATATACGGAGGCAGCTCTATCTCTACAGAACCCAGATAGATATTATCCTCCACATTAATGGACTCTCCCTGATATACATTGACTGATACTTTTGTTTGATTTATGGAAACAGGTCTGAAAATATCTTTTTTTGTACAAGGTAAAACCGTATTCCTTTCTATAATGGGAACCATTATCAGAGTCTTGCTGTCTTCATCATTATATGCATCTACTCCCAGGGTAAACGGACAGATATCCGTCATAACAATGTCTTTTATTTGTTCATTCCGCTCTTTCATTCCCGCATAAATGCCGATTCCAAGGGCAACCATCTCATCAGGGGAACCGATAATAACCGGTTTTTTTCCTGTCTTTATTTCCAGAAACTTAGAAATCATGGGCATTTTACTGGAACCGCCAATCAATACAAGCTCATCAATTTCTTCTATACTTACCTGGGAATCTATCAGCACCTTTGTAACAGGCTTCAAAATTTCCTGCAGCACGTCCTTGGAAATTTTAATGAGTTTTTCCTGATCTATGGTCATTTTGCAATCCATTTCATCTGTCTGGACGCTCATGTCTACACTATCTTGTGTACTTAACAGAATTTTGCTTTTCTCTGCCTGTTTTTTAATAATCTCCCTTGTATATGTGTCTAATTGATTATAAATAATATTGTTCTCGATACAAAAAGCCTTTACAATGGCTTCATCTATATCGCTTCCCCCGAGATGATTATTTCCGCTGACTGCCGATACTCCAATGACATTTTCGAAGCATTCTACCAAGGATATATCAAGGGTTCCTCCCCCGAAATCAAAAATCATATATACCTGGTCTTCCAAATCCCCAGATTCATTGATCTCTCCACCCTGAAACATGGATAAAACAGTATCTGCAACGAGTTCCTTTTTTTTCTGCATTCTGCATGCCAATGCTGCCGCAGAGGGTTCATTGATAATCCGTTCCACCTTTAACCCTGCCAGCTCCCCGGCTCTTTTCGTCGCCTGTCTTTTTGCATCATCAAAATATGCGGGAACGCTGATAACAGCCTCTTCCACTTCTTCATTCAAAAATCTTTCCGCATCTGTTTTTAAGCATTGCAGCACAAATGCAGATAATTCTTCTGAAGAATATTTCTTTTTTCCTAATTTATACTCTTTGTCCGTTCCCATGGTTCTTTTGAACAGACTTACCGTCTTCTCCGGATGGGAAACCAGCCGTTCTTTTGCCGTTTTTCCCACAATAATTTCATTATTTTCATCTAAACTGACTACGCTGGGCGTTAAAAATTCATCAAATTCATTGGGAATTAAAACGCTCTCCCCGTCTTTAAAAAAAGCCGCCAGACTATTTGTTGTACCCAGATCAATTCCTATAATTGCCATTTTTTCCCTCAATTAAATGCTACTACAATATCCTCATTATGCGACTTCAAAAGTATCACATGATTTAATGCATTTTCTCTTTCCATTACATTTTTAAAAATAGTCGAAGCTCCGGATTTCGTATAATATGTAATTCTTGTTTTACCGTCTTTTATTTGTTTTACCGTGATCTTCTTGATCTGGGAATATCGTACCGGTACGATTCCCAAACAAAAAGCGGCATCATACAAAAAGAGATCCTCCATATATATCATTTCCTCTTTCAGAGCTATAAAATCTTCAATTTTTTTCGCATATTGCAGCTGTTGCTCCTGCTTCATATCCTTAAAAGTCTTTTTTATCATGCCCATATATAGAAAATACCAGATAATATATAAAATCAGTAAACCTACAAACAATATCTTAAGCTCGTCTATGACCATTCCTCTTCCATTTATGGCGCCACGCACTGTCAATCGGCTAATGATTCTGACTCCATACAGCGTAACTAGCAGAATCAGAGATGTAATTACTTTTCGATTATAAATTACTTTAAATACTTTTTTGATTTCACTCATAAGATTCGTCCCAATAAAAATCCCATACAGATTCCATCCGCAACCTGTATGGGACTTCCTTTACAAGATTATTTCAATCTTTCCAATAAAGCTTCTCTCTGCTCTTCATAACCCGGTTTGCCGAGCAATGCGAACATATTCTTTTTGTAGCTTTCCACACCCGGCTGGTTAAAAGGATTAACACCCAGTAAATAACCGCTGACGCCGCATGCAAACTCGAAGAAATAGAACAACTGTCCTAAATAGAACTCTGTCTCTTCCGGAATCTTAATCATCAGGTTAGGCACCTGTCCGTCGGTATGAGCCAAAATGGTTCCGTTCATAGCAGATTTATTTACAAAATCAACAGTCTGTCCTGCCAAATAATTCAAACCGTCAAGGTCTACCGGCTCTGTACCGATTTTCAGTTCTTCTCTGGATGTTTCCACATTGAGAACTGTTTCAAACATGATTCTTGCACCGTCCTGAATGAACTGGCCCATGGAGTGAAGGTCTGTTGTAAGGTCTACGCTTGCAGGGAAAATACCCTTCTGGTCCTTTCCTTCGGATTCGCCGTAAAGCTGTTTCCACCATTCGGATACATAATGCACATTGGGCTCATAGTTAGCCAGCACTTCGATAGCTTTTCCTTTTCTTAACAGAATGTTGCGGAGCGCCGCATATTTTAAAGCATCGTTCTCTTCATAAGGAAGATTTAACGCATTTTCCCTTCCGCTTGCAGCGCCTTCCATTAATTTATCAATATCCGCACCGGATACGGCAATAGGAAGAAGACCTACGGCTGTCAGTACGGAGAAACGGCCTCCTACATCATCGGGAACTACGAAGGATTCATAGCCTTCCTCTGTTGCAAGGTTCTTTAAAGATCCTCTTGCTTTATCGGTTGTAGCATAAATTCTCTTTGCAGCGCCTTCCTTGCCATATTTCTTTTCGGCCATCTCTTTAAAAATTCTGAAGGCAATTGCAGGCTCGGTTGTTGTACCGGATTTGGAAATCATATTAATGGAGAAATCCCTGTCTCCGATTACATCCACTAAATCCTTCAGATAAGTTGAAGAAATGGAATTACCTACAAAATAAATCTCAGGAGTCTTTCTCTGATCCTTGGAAATCACATTATAAAAGCTGTGTCTTAAAAACTCGATTGCAGCTCTTGCTCCCAGGTAAGAACCACCGATACCGATTACTACCAGAACTTCTGAATCGCTCTGAATCTTCTCAGCCGCCTTTTTGATTCTGGCAAACTCTTCTTTGTCATAGTCAACCGGTAAATCAATCCATCCTAAGAAATCATTACCTGCGCCGGTCTTGGATACCAATAAATCTTTTGCATCCATAACCTGCTTTTTCATCAAATCTACTTCGTTGTCACTTACAAACTGGGCAACTTTGGAATAATCAAAGGTTATTTTTTTGCTCATTGTATTCTCTCCTTTTTACCGGTTCCTGAAAACCCATCTTTCTAACCAAAATAAGTTTAGCAAAATAATATTTTATTTGCAAGCAAATACTGGAAAAACCGCTATATTTCTGATATAATCTGTCCGTATATAAAAATTATTTTTAATTATTATTTATTGATGTACTAATTTACACTTTTTTATTATTTTGTACTATTATATAGAAGAAAGGGGAATATATATGATTTATAAACCAACAGGCGTATGTTCTCAAGCAATTAATATTGAATTAGACGGAGATACGATTCAGTCCGTATCTTTTACCGGCGGATGTAACGGAAATTTACAAGGCATCAGCGCTCTTGTACAGGGAATGAAAGCAACAGATGCTATTGAAAAGCTCCGGGGCATCAAATGCGGATTTAAATCCACATCTTGCCCCGATCAGTTAGCAAAAGCTTTAGAGTCCATGATAAATTAAATATTCTTGACAAATCAGGAATTTATGATAAATTAAAAATTCATAATAACTAAATTTAAGTCTGCAGGAGAATATTATGAAACGAATTGTTTTGACAGGCGGCGGCACAGCCGGACACGTAACACCAAATATAGCACTTTTACCGGGATTAAGGGAACTGGATTATGATATTCATTATATCGGCTCCTACGAAGGCATTGAGTCAAAGTTGATCGAGGACTATGAGATTCCTTATTACGGCATTTCTACCGGAAAGCTTCGCCGTTACTTTGATGCCAAAAATTTTTCCGATCCTTTTCGGGTTGTAAAAGGATATGGGCAGGCAAGAAAAATATTAAAAAAGATTAAGCCCGATGTGGTATTTTCCAAAGGCGGCTTTGTTTCCGTTCCGGTGGTAAGGGCAGCAGCTTCCTTAAAAATCCCCTGCATTATCCATGAATCGGATATGACCCCGGGACTTGCCAATAAGCTCTGCCTTCCCGTTGCCGAAAAGATATGTTGTAATTTCCCCGAGACCTTACAACATCTGCCTGAAGATAAGGCAGTTTTAACCGGCTCTCCCATCCGTGCGGAATTGGCAAAAGGTAACAAAATATCCGCACTGGATTTGTGCGGTTTTCATGCAAATATGCCGGTTATTATGGTAATCGGCGGCTCCTCCGGCGCCGTAAATATTAATAAAGCGGTAAGAGAAGCTTTGCCGCAATTATTGGAGGATTTTCAGGTCGTTCATATTTGCGGCAAGGATAAAATCGATAATCTCCTTTTAACCACCAAGGGCTATAAGCAATTCGAATATGTAAAAGCAGAATTAAAGGATATTTTTGCCATGGCGGACATCGTGATCAGCAGGGCGGGAGCTAACGCCATCTGTGAACTTTTAGCGCTGCAAAAGCCCAATATTCTGATTCCTCTTATGGCAGGAAGCAGAGGCGACCAGATTTTAAATGCAAAGTCCTTTGAATCTCAGGGATATTCCCTGGTAATCTCCGAAGATGATATTACCACTCAGCTGCTGGTTGATACCGTTCATGACATGTATTTCAGGAGACAGAGTTTTATTGAGGCCATGAGCCGTTCCCATCAGAAGGATTCTATTAAGACGCTTCTCGGTCTGATTGAAGAAACGGTTGCAAAATATGCCGGAGAAAATGCAAAAACAGAAGAATAGTTAGTTATGGCTCTTTTTAGTCCCACAGGGTTAATTGATTTCCGGCAGATTTTTCTTCAAATTCGGATAAATAATGAAAAATCTGCTCGTTATCATGTACCATTCCATACCCTTTACACTTCTTATGAAATAATTGCATCAATTCCCGGTTTTTGGGACTTTCTATTTCATATCGGTTTCCGTATCTTTGTATATATTTTTCTTTTAAATGGGGAAACTTCCTATCCAGCTGCCTATAAAAATATTCTCTGTTTCCCTCACGGAGGGTTAATCCCATGCCAAAGTTGATAACACCGTAAACCTTTGCCTCCGCGCACATATCCAGAATTGCCGAAATGTTATCTTCTGTATCGTTGATAAAGGGCAGAATCGGAGACAGCCATACAACAGTAGGTATTCCCGCATCACGCAATTTTTTTAAAACTTCAAAGCGCTTTGCCGTTGTGCATACATTTGGCTCAATTTTTTTACACAA
>CAZDRM010000093.1:0-8702 GCA_964507745.1 uncultured Lachnospiraceae bacterium | reverse complement strand
AGTTTGTTGTACAATCCGCTATTGTGGCCGGTGCATGGCTGGTAGCTGCCATGGCAGGTGGGATGCTCTGTTTTGCACACAGGGATATTTAGAGGAATCAGCCGACGGATGAAGGGTATCATCGGGGATATGACTTTTTTCGTACACAGGATTTTAGACAGGAGGCTTGCCTATGGGTATAGTATTGACCGGCGTACTGCTTATGATAATAGCAGTGCTGGGGACATGGGTGTGGCGGTATAAGAAACAAACAGAACATATGCTGGATCAGATGTGCATGCTGGAGCAGGAGGATACGAATTACCGGTTATCCTCCTATTGCCATGTGGGAAAGACGGAGCAGCTCATTGAAGCTGTCAATCATATGATGGACAAAAACCGTAGCACGGTGGCAGGCCTTAAGCGGGGAAACCGGAGCTATCGGGAGAGTATCATAAGTATTTCCCATGACATTCGTACGCCCCTTACCAGTGCAAAGGGCTATACTCAGATGCTCTTGGGAGAGGAAGGGATGGATGCGGAAAAACAGCGGGCATATATGGAAAATGTAGAGCATCGGATTGATGATGTGACAGGTATGCTTGAGCTTCTTTTTGAGTATGCCAGACTGGAGGCGGATGAAATTCCCCTGCAGTATGAAAAGCTGAATATGAGCAATATTTTTGCAGATACGTTGTCTTTGTTTTACGAGGACTTTGTGAGAACAGGATTTGAGCCGTCAATTCATATGACCGACGCGCCTGCATATATTTATGCCGATGCTCACGGTGTTAAAAGGATACTGGAAAATCTGATCAAGAATGCCCTTGTACATGGAACAGGAGGTTTTGAGTTTTCTTTGTTGAAAAAAGAGGATGTTGTAGAGATTACCGCATCAAACAAAACGGACAGTATTGAAGAAGCGGATATGGAACGTATATTTGACCGCTTTTATACTACGGACCAGTCCAGAACCCGCAAGACTACGGGACTGGGGCTGGCTATTGTGAAATTGTTTGCGGAGAAAATGGGAGGAAAGGCGGAAGCGGGACTTAAAGAAGGTATTTTTACAATAAAAGTTGTATTTCCGGCAATTCAATAACAGAACATTGAACTGAAAGACGGAAGATTTTAACGGGGAGATATGTTACAATAAACTCAGCACATAAGGAAGGCAGTTTTAAAAGTACAGCACAAATTGATGCAAAGCGAAAAAACTGCATTTTGAGTTGAATAAGAGGAGTGAAAACGATGTCTCTTGCATTTCGATTATCAGTTGTTATGTTTGTTTTTATTTTAACGGGGCTTAGCATGTTCTGGCTGAGCGTCGGAATTGTGGGAAAGAAGGTAAGGGCCGTTCCGTTTCTGCTCTATGCTGTGTTCTCAGCAGCGTTATATCTTTTAAGCATGTACATTTCCGTGTGGATTGTGGGAGATGTGGCAACGGGCGACCGGTTTGACAAGCTTCATACTTTTTTAATGGCTACCATCGAGGTGGCCATATTGGGAACTATAATAAGGAAGTGCTATGACATTCCGTTTTTACAGGGAGTGACAGCGGCGATGCTCAGCCACTTTGTTATTTACACCGCAGATGATGTGGTAAGCCAGGCGGCAGCAACTTACAGCCCTTTGTTTGACAGAATGTATATCTATACCTTTATTACCATTGTCCTTCCCAAATTATGGGCATTTTTTGTGGCGTTTCTGGCAGCATATGTTTTACGCCGAAGTGGATTTTACCGTTATTTTGCAGCACTGTTTTCAGACAGATTAAAAATCGCTTTGACAGTGGCTGTCAGCTATGGGTTGATGTTTGTCTGGACGGTTATTGACTGGTTTTATCCCGATGCAGAACCCAATGCGTTGTATGCGGTTTTTTATTTTTCTTTGATTACCGTGGTTTTGTTGTGGGTGCAGTTTATGGCCATGTATGCGGCAGGGCAGGAAAAGATACATGTGCAGGAGGAGACTATTGCCCAGCAGCAGGCGCATATGGAGCTTTTAGAAGAATTACAGCAGGAAATCCGTGCCTTCCGGCATGATGCCGCCAACCTTTTTTCAGGATTGACCTTACAGGCCCAGGAAGGCGATTTAAACGGCATACAGGAATTTATGAAAAAGACCAGCAGTTACTTTGATGAAAAGCTGGGCAATGAAATTAAGCAGATGGACTGTTTAAATAATATAAAGCTTTATCCTGTTCGAAGCCTGCTTACCGCAAAGCTGGCGGCAATGCGGCAAAATCATATCCGGAGTGCATTAGAGGTAATGCATCCGGTAAAAGAAAAACAGATTATGGAGACGGCGGATATTTTGCGGGGACTGGGCATTCTGATTGATAACGCCATGGAGGCCGTTCCGGGAAAAGATGGGCAGATTCGTCTTGTCATGTTACAGGAAGAAAAAGAACTTTACATAGCAGTTGTTAATAATTATGATGCGGCGCCGGATTTAAATGCGCTGTCCCAAAAAGGTTATACCACCAAAGGAAGCGGGCACGGCACCGGGTTGTCCAGCTACCGGAAAATCATATCCCGTTATCCCGGATGTGTTACGAGAACCTATTTAAGGGACGGATTCTTTGTACAGGAGCTGCGTATGCCGGCAGTATAGTACAGGACTGAGGAGAAAAGACGATGATTCCCTTATATATTTGTGACGATGAGCAGGCAATCAGCCAACGCCTAAAAAAAATCATATCGGACCAGATCATGATTCTCAACAGCGATATGGGACCGGTCCAGACAGCAGACTGCCCGGCGAAACTGTTGGAATTACAGCAGCAGAACAAGGTGCCTGCAATTTATTTTCTGGACATTGACTTCCCTGGACAGATCAGCGGTCTGGAACTGGCACAGAAGCTGCGGCGGTATGACCCCAGAGGCTTTATTGTATTTATTACGGCCCACGGCGATCTGGCCTTTGAAACCTTCCGTCTGCGCTTAGAGGCGCTGGACTATATTGTAAAAGGGGACTATGACGCAATGTCCGTGAGAGTGCGCGACTGCCTTACCAGCATTCAGGACCGTCTGCGGGATGAACCCTCAGGACAGGGCAGGTATTGTACCCTAAAATTGTTTGATACGGTACGGCATATTCCTATAGAGGATATTTTATATTTTGAAGCATTGGGATATAAACATACGCTGCGCCTGCATCTGGTAAATGAACTGCTGGAGTTTAACAGCAGCCTTGACCATTTTGGAGAGCAGCTGGGGGATGGTTTCTGGCGGTGCCACAGAGGATTTCTGGTAAACCGCGAACACATCCGGACCGTACATCTGAAGGAGCAGATTGTGGAACTGGATACGGGAGAAGAGTGCCCCTTGTCCCGCAAGGCAAAAGCAGAGTATAAAGCATCACTTACCGTTCACGAAATCAAATGAACAGTTTGCGAAGGAAATGTGCCGTTGAAAAAAAGCGTTGCTATAATGAGTCCATCAACAGATAAATGGAGGTAATCATTATGGCAAACACAAAAAGAATAAACACAATTTTAGAAAAGATGGGATATGAACCGGAAGAAGGCAAATTAATCGTTGTTTCCTATGCTCCGGAAAATTTAAGCGACAGGATACGAAAACTGTTGTGGAATAATTACTATGCACTTTCTTTCTGCAGGGGATCCGTTGTACTGCTTCCGTTTTCCTCCTATTGGGCGGATGTAAAAAAAGAGGTGGCTTTGGAACTGCCTTTCTCTTCCATCTGCAACGTGGAAGTATCGGAGACGGGATTAAATTATCGCATTAATATACGGCTTGATGATGAGGTAATTTCACTGTCGGCACAGCAGGCGGAGTTAAGTGAGCTGCGTATGTCAGGAGGCTACAGTCTGGAAGATTGGACCTTTATTAATAACTGGCATAAGAAGAATCTGAAAGAGACGCTGAAAGCTTTGGAAGAGCTTGGAAGGTAGGAAAAAGAAAGTCCATATACTTATTGTAGAGATGAGTATGTGGGCTTTCTTTTTTTGGTTATAGCTGTTTTCCTGTGGTATAGCAGACACAGAGAATTTATTATCGCCGGCGGTTGTCAAATATACATAAATGTTCACTTGGCTTACCGATATATGATATAATAAGGGTTAGTGAAGATAATAAGCATACTTATTCGGCGAGCGGCGATTACGGATGCATATGTATGTGATATAATGTGAATATTGTATCTGAGATTTATAACAATATATTTTTAAAGAAGGTTTGAGTAATACAGGAGGCAGTGTTATGAGTTTGATTCAGAATGCCAGAGAATTGGAATTTGCTATTTTTTGTGTGGAAAATGTGGCAATTAAATTGAATGTCAGTGCTGAGAAAGTATATGATGCACTAGCTGAAAAAAGTGATATTTTAGACAGTTATATTGTTCCTTGTTTTGACGTGCTCCATACACAGGGAAAAGACTATATCGTAAATGATATTTTAGATGTGATGAAAGAGAGGGGGATAACGGTATGATAATTTATCATGGTTCTTACATGGAAATAATGAAGCCGGATATTGTACACTCCAGAAAAAATGTAGATTTTGGATGTGGATTTTATACAACACCTCTTTTGGAACAGGCACAAAAATGGTGCATGAAATTTAAAGATAAAAAGAAATCAGCAATTATTTCTGTTTATAATTTAAATGAGGATGCATTTGAAAAGTGTAAGGTGTTGAAGTTTGATTCTTATTCAGAGGAGTGGCTGGATTTTATTCTGAAATGTCGTCGTGAAGAAGATAAGTCGGATTATGATATTATCATGGGCGGGGTTGCCAATGACAAGGTATTCAATACAGTTGAGCTTTTTTTTGAAGGACTGATTGATAAGGGAGAAGCAATAAAAAGGCTCCGCTATGAGAAACCAAATTTTCAAATTGCTTTCCGTTCGCAGGAAGTGCTGGATAAATTTTTGAATTTTGAGAGGAGTGAGCAGCTATGAATGCCAATGCGACCTTATTACAAATGAAATATGCGCGTATAGTTGGCCTCTTTGCGAAACAGACAGAAATTTCCCTTGATGATGCTCTGGCATTCTTTTATCACTCAGACCTTTATCAGTTGATAAAGGCCGGTATTTCAGATATGCATTGTATGAGTGATGATTACCTTGCGGAAGATTTGAGGAGGGAATATCAGGAAAAATAAAAGCCTGTTTATAAAATGAATGGAGTAACAAAAGAAAACAGGCTCTGGTGGGATATTTACAGAAAACGGAGGAGTCGGGGAATGAATAAAAAAGGGATTCTGTTAAAGGCACTTTGCTTTTTGGGGCTGATGGCAGCAGCTTATTTGGAATTTTGTGCAAGCGCTGCTTTTATTTGGGCGCCGTTCAGAGGATTTGGCAATCCGTCAATGGAGTATACTACAAGTGGCATAATTGTCGGGGATATTGTAATATATGTACCGTTTTCATTGCTTCTTTTGATATTAATATTGCGTATAATTATCCATTACAGACGAAAAGAGGCAATAAAATATTATTTTTATGATATTTTGTTTTGCGCGGCAGCAGTCGGTTTGGGATTTCTTGCTTATTATTTTTTGAATGAGCCAAGAGAAATTATCATGCATTCAATTATTCATATGATTTATGAAAATGGGTGGTTGAAATATCCTGTACCGTAAGATGACGGAGGTATTAAAATTCATGGAGAAAATGGTTATGCAGATAATTTTCAGAAAGCGATTCATATGTTAGGAATAATGCATTTGAATTTGTTGTTAAAGTTATTTTTAAAGTTATGATTAAAATATTTTTCGTTTGCCATGGCAGGAAATTATCAGATTGGCGAAACCGTTAAAAATATAGAAATTATAAAATGTACGAAGCACATTATATGACAGATTTATGAATCCTGAAGAGCATGACATTAAGACATATGAGGTTTCATGTACTTATGTAAAAAATGAGTATGCGAGCCTTTTTTTGTCTAAAAAAAGGTAGATGCAACAGAAAAAATTAAGTACAAAAAAATGTTTTAAAAAAAGCACAATATAATTGAAAAACAATGCATAATGTGTTAAAATCAAAACAATAATTTTAAAAAAATCAAATAATGATTGAAAAACAAATCATTTTGTGAAAAATTTAAAACAAATGGTGATATGAGATGAAACATTATGAAAAAATGCTCGAAAAGGGATGCTTTAGTCGGGAGGAATTGATAAAACTTGTAGGAACACCGGCTGCAGCAAAAATGGTCATTTATGAATATCAGAAAAAAGGATACATCGAAAGAGTGAAACGGGATTTCTATGTGGTTATTAGTATGGAGACAAAACAACCCATACTTTCACGATATCAGATAGGTTCTAATCTTTTTCAGGATGCTTGCATATCACATCATAGTGCCTTTGAAGTTTTTGGATACGGAAGTCAAGTGTTTTATGAATGTTATGTAGCGACAGATAGCCGTTTTATTGATTTTGAATATGATGGCGTAATCTATCATCGGATAGAAAGAAAACCAGATATAGAAGTGATTCAGCAAGGAAATATACGAGTAACGTCTATTGAACAAACGGTGGTGGATAGTATACGTGATTTTGAGAAAATAGCCGGTTTAGAGGAAGTGTTACGTTGTCTTATGCTGGTGCCGGGATTAAATGAAGAAAAAATGCTTGCAATCCTTAAACGAAATGAAAATGGCTTTTTATATCAAAAGTGTGGTTATCTGTTTGAACAGTTAAAAGATGAATTTAGATTTTCTAAAGATTTTTTTGAGGAATGTAAGAAATATTCTTCAGGAGCAAAGCGTTACCTCATGAAGGAGGTGGGGGAAACTGTATTTCAAGAAAAATGGAAGCTATATACACCCCCCTCTTTAAAGAAACTGATAGATAAAGGGGTAAGTGATTATGATGCAATTGGATAGAATGACACTAGGCAGAATGGCGAAAGAAATGGGATTTGTGAGAGATACTTTTGAAAAGGTCTGCCGTCTGGCTGATGTGTTGAAATTTATGGAAGAAGATGAGTTGTTGTCAAGAAGTCTTGCCTTAAAAGGTGGAACTGCCATTAATCTTACTATTTTTGATTTGCCGAGACTTTCTGTGGATATTGACTTGGACTATTGTAAAGGTATCGAGAGAGAGGAAATGCTGGCTGATAGAGAGATGATTACAGATAAAATTAGCAAATACATGGTAGCGAATGGATATGTTTTAAGTTTAAAATCCAAGGCATATCATGCGCTGGATTCATTTGTGTATGAATATGTAAATGCCGGAGGAGTCAGAGATAATCTTAAAATTGAGATTAACTATATGCTTCGTTGCCATATACTTCCGATAGCAAAAAGGGAAGTGAAACTTCCTTGGAATCAGGACAGATTTACAGTATTGTCAGTTGCTCCACTTGAGATATTTGCATCAAAGACAGTAGCGTTACTGACGAGAACTGCGCCAAGGGACTTATATGACATGCACAATATGGTAAAATACGGACTTTTTGACGAAAGTGAAGAGAATATTCTTCGCAAATGTGCAGTGTTTTATAGTGCAATCGGAACTGAGAGACCGCCTGAAAAATTTGAACTGAATCATATAGGGAAAGTTTCCTCGCAGCAAATTAAAAGGGACTTAAATCCAGTACTGCGTAAAGGAGAAAAGTTTGATTTGGATGTTGTAAAAAAGGAAGTAAAGGATTATCTTGCAACTATAATAATACCAACAGAAGCAGAAACAAATTTTTGGAGAGCATTTGCAGAAGGAGATTATTGTCCTGAATTGGTATTTGGAGAAAGTCAGGAATTACAAAATATCTTCAGACATCCTATGGCATTATGGAAATGCAGGGGTAAATAGACTAAAAATGACAAGACAAGTATCGTTGACAGATGATTTTCTATTTTCTTGAACTTTATTAAAATGTATTATACAATAAAGGCATAACAGAAATCGGTGTATTATATTATTACAAAATTTTGTAAAGCAAAATACACCGGAAGCAAAGGCTACGGAGGAATAAGTAATGGATATTAAAGCACACATCACTAAAATTGTAGATGAGGTTACCAAAAATCCTAAGACAAAAGAGGAATTCAAAAAAGACCCTGTAAAAGTGGTTGAGAAAATAATCGGTGTTGATCTGCCTGATGATATGGTTATGAAAATCGTTGATGGCGTAAAGGCAAAGGTAACTATGGATGGTGTATCTAAAGCTGCTGATACTTTAAAGGGTATGTTCAAGTAATGGCTGATTAAGCGGCAGACAGAGTAAGACATCTTTCCATGAACAAAGAAGTAAATGTATAAAGTCCTGTTCACTTAAGCAAACTTCTGATATGAAATAAAATTTATGAGTTTGTTGAGTGAATGGGACTTTTTCTGCGGGGAAATAACTCAGGAAAAGTCGGAAATAATTTGCTTTGGTAGAAATAGAGCATTCATTATGGTATGATAGATACATGCGCTAAATAAATTACATTTTTATATAAAAAGGAGTCTGTTTATGTCTGATTTAGAAAAGATTCGCAATCGTTTTAAAAACGATCATTTTGCCACAGACGCTACAGGTATTGTCATTGATTCTGCGGAGCCCGGAAAGGCGGTATGCTCCATGACGCTGGAAGAACGACATATGAATGAGAATAACGTGCCAATGGGCGGCGCTGTTTTTACACTGGCGGATTTTGTCTGTGCCATTGCGGCCAACGGGTATTCTGAGAAAAATACGGTCAGTCAGAATGTTTCCATTACGTTTCTTTCCCCCGCAAAAGGGAAGCGCCTGATTG
>CAZDRM010000092.1:0-8800 GCA_964507745.1 uncultured Lachnospiraceae bacterium | reverse complement strand
ATAGGAAAATGTCAGATTATTTACACTGATTTGTGCCATATTCATTCCTCCTTTTAGGGGTTTCGTTATTTTGCTCATAAGAAAATAGCTGTGCACCTGCCTTTTCCTTACTCACAAAAAAGAAACCGTTTGTTGCCAAACAGTTTCTTTACATACTCAATCCTCTCCATAAAGAAGGCAATATCATCAATACCGCTTTATATAAAATATTTTCCCAACAGTCAATTAAAAATACTTATCATTACCTGTGGGTGCATACAAAAAGAGAGGTTATGAGAACATAATCCACTTTTGGCAACATGACAAAACAACATCTGCATCAATGGCAATGCTGTCGGTTAAAACCTTCATGTAATCAAAAGTAAATTATCTCCTCAATGGACACACCTCTCTTCCTAAGATGGGGTTATTCTATCATTCTCTTTTAGAATTGTCAATTTAATCTTTTATGTCTTAAGCAAGCCCTTCCTCTTTTCCGCTTCCTCAAAAATCCTGGAATAAATAAGGGGATAAGTCCAGTTATCCGGCAATTCATTTGTAATAATAATTTTTTCCATCTCACTATGTAGCTCTTTTTCAAAGGTTCTTATATCCGCCGTAAAAATCATGCCAAAGAATTCTTCATCCTCTTTTTCATTTACCCTGGTTTTTCCGGTCACTGAATAAGCGCACAAAGGACTTATATCAAAATCCAGTGCGCCGGTCTCTTCCATTAATTCCCTTTTTGCCGCCTGTAAAATATCCTCTCCCATTTCCCTGTGTCCTCCGGGCATTTCATAAGTATCTCTTTCTTTATGCTTACAAAACACCCACTTCCCCTGATATTTTGCGAGAATCACTGTAAATTTTAATAAGGAATCTTCTACTTTGTCATAAAACTTTACTTCCATTTATCTTTGTCCTTTGAATATTTTATTATGCCTATTATGAAGAAAGCACTGCAACCAATGCCTTCATCCTATCCGTATTGTTAGCAATATCCTCTTTTGTAACACCATAATAAAAATAAATATCCTTCAAAATTTTATCAAGATGTTTTTTCTTCCCCGGCATTCCGCTGAAACCCGCCCCGAAAAACTGATGATTTTTCTCTATTTCCACCTGAATCTCTCCCATGTTTTCTATTTTTATCACATACAAATGATAATCCATAGGAAAAATCTCTTCAGGAACCTCTTCCGCTTTTTTCTGATACTCTTCGCAAAGCTTTAAATATTCTTCTACCGCCTTTGCATCGGAAAAATCCTTAGGTCTTAATTCCTTTAAAGGCGTACCCAGTAAATGGGACGCCTGCCGCTCTACCAGCGCACCTTTTACATTGCGATAACATTCTTTAACCTGACGGCTGTTTTGATCCGGTTCTATTGCCCCATATTGTTTTATAATATAATCAATTACTTCATCTAAAGTATGCGGCTCTGGCTTGATGCTTTTAATAGCCGCCGCTCTTTTTCTTTGATGCCTCTTCTTCTGATAAGCAGTTTTTATACGGGCAAATAAATTTTGATTGACCGGCTTCCCTGCAATAAATACACTTGTGGGACCGTCACTTCCTTTAATCACTGTAACGGCACTTGCACCTTTAACTGATTTTATTTTTCTCATTGATAAAAAGGCTCCATTCCTTCTACGGCCTGTTTTCCAAAATTATTCTTCTAACAGGACCTTATATTGATTCAGAATATTCCCTGCACGATAATAGGAAAAATTGAAATCCAGCACACCCATTTCTTTATACAAATCCACTTTATCTTCCAAAATTTGCCCATTTATACTATATGGTCCGGGATGTCGTTCCTCTTTTGAGTGGTCATTTTTTATTTTTTCATCTGTGTCCACAATCTCTTTTATTATTCCTGCATCTTCCATAGCCGGTATGACATCTGTACTCAACATTACAAGGTAATATAAATCCACATCTTCCCTGTTATATGTCAAATTATATTTTGCAATAAGATAATCCGGTTTTGCCAGGGAGAAGATGATATAGAATATGGTAACCGTCACGGTTATATATTGCAATAGCGGAAAATTGTTTTTATATATGGTAACAATGCAGCCTGCCAGCAAAACTGCAAGAACCACTAATGTCCAAAGCACCAAAATCCGCAAAAAAGTAAGCTGATAATTTTCAATATACAGAATCATTCTCATAGCTGAAGACGCAATCATAATATATGTGCAACAGGAAAATACGGTTAAAATTCCTTTCAGTATCTTACTTTCCCGAAATCTGGAAATGCAGATTAAAATAATGACCAGATTAATCAGGCAGACAAACAACAGCTGAAAGAATCCTTCTCTTGCATAGGTTGCATAAGTATATCCTTCCGGTAAATCAGAACTGCCCAAAAACAAATAGGATATCTGTATTACGGAAAATACCAGATAAACAACAGTTATAATAGAAAGAAACGTAATTCCTACAACCGGCTCCCAGCGGTTTTTCTCGGAAACAGCGCTTTTTATAGTTCCATCCGCCAGATATGCTATCATACCATAGGAACCGAGAATGCCCGCCACCAGCAATCCAAACAGCCAGACAGGTTTTTCAGGCAGATTAATATCGGAAAACAATTTAACAAATAAATCCCTGAATACCGCATCCGCACTTACCAGCAAACCTACTATAACAAACAGCAGGGGAATTGAAATGAAAATACCAAGCCAGATATATTTTGTAATGTCGGTTTTTTTACTTTCATCTCTCTTAAAAAACTTTCCAGCCGACTGAAAAGGAAACCCCATGTAGGCAATTGCTGCAAAAGGAAGTGTAAACATTTCCCCGAAGAATTTTCCGAACCCCCACCGTTCCGTAGAACAGAAGTGAGTTAAAAGAAAACTTAAAAGCAATAAAATCATTCCACAGGTATTAAAAAAGATAAGCACCGAACTTCCTGTAAGACAGTTGCTGACGCTTAAAATAAACCAGGCCGTCAGATAGAACCAGGCATTTTTCCCAGTCTTTATGTCCAGACGTTTAAACCCTCCTAAAAGAAAGCCTATGGTTGCAAGAGTAAGAACCGGCAGCGTAATTCCGTGGAAACCCTTGTACAAACAGATTGTAAAGAAAATTCCATAGAGAAGACAGCCAATTCCGAAATATTGGAAATCATCCAGCATTTTCTGAAGCTTCTGGCCCATTTTTTTAGATTGAGGCATTGTATTTGGTATTACTGCGCCGTTGGGAATATTTGTAACAGGAACATTCATTGCCATTCCGCTTACTGCAGATCCGTTTATGATTGATCCATTCATTGTCGTTTCATTTATTACAGGGTTACCTGTTGCGGACTCATTGTTCATTGTTGGTTTCCTCCTCCGAATCTTCCGGATCTTCCCGCCATTCCAGAATATCCCCCGGCTGGCACTCTAACGCTTTACAGATTTTATTAAGGGTATCAATTTTTATGGCTTTCGCCTTTCCGTTTTTCAGGATGGATATATTTGCCATAGTAATTCCCACTTTTTCCGATAACTCGGTAACGCTCATTTTTCGCATAGCTAATACAACATCAATATTTATCACAATCATACTTTTCACCTCAAATTGTCAATTCTGATTCTTTTTTCAATACCGCTGCTTTATAAACCAAATGGGATAACGCCGCTGCCGCTATTGTTACGGTTATTCCCGCAAATACTATGACTATGGACAATAATACCACCGTCACATGACTTAAATTCAAAATATAAAGAACTATACTTCCCACAAATAGAAAAATTGAATCAAATGCGGCTAAACCTGCTATATATTTCAACAGCTTTGCATTGATATCCGAAAAGGAATTATCACGTCCTATTTCCGAAGCAATTTTCCATCCACAGAATAGAACCAGATAACAGGGAATTGCTGTAATCCATAAAAAAATCATCCATGGAAGATAACAATCCTCATAGCCAGGTGCACTATTAACAATGACCTTGCCCCATACGGGAAGAAAATAAAAATAAATAACCAAGCCGCATATTCCGATTCCGATAATAACGGCTTTTAATGAATTTGCCAAACCTTTCTGACTCATATTAGACCTCCTGTTTTGCTTTTACCGCAATTAAGCTTGCAAGTAATTGTTTTCCATAATATACCACTAAAAAAATAAAGTGTCAACAAATATTTATTGCAACTCAATAAATATTTGTTGACACTTTTGTTTTTATGGTAGGCCGAGAGTCTCATTTGTAATTGTTCAAAGCATTCAAATTGGGGGATGTGTCGTTTCCACTACTATTTATCTCTATAATGAGAACCACACTGGACAATCTTTATCGTATTATCCTCTATCCGATAAACAATACGATTCGCATCATCTATTCGACGACTCCAATAGGCTGCCAAATCGCCACTTAATCTTTCCGGCTTGCCAATTCCATCATACCCATTCCGTTCAATATCTTTCAATAACTGAAGAATACGCCTTAACGTCTTCTTATCCTGATTCATCCAATATTCAAAATCTTCCCATGCCGCATCTGACCATGCCTTAATCATCAAAATCTACCTCATGTACCGTACCGCCTGTAGCTTCCATTTGAGCCACGGAATCTTTGAGCCTAGCCATATTTTCCTGTGAATAAAATGGATCCACAGCTACTTCAAATGGTATGCGCTTCTCTCTTCCCAGCTTTTTAAGATAGATATTAATTGCTGTTGATAAAGACATTCCTATATCAGCACAAGCCTGTTCTGCTTTTTTCTTTACATCATCCTCTATGCGTAAACTAATTTGAGCCATTATATCACCTCTTTCTTTACTGTACTTTCAGTATATACTATATGGTAGCATTTGTAAAGCATTTTGCTATACACATTTCAATTTTATATATGACAGAGTCTTTTAACAGCTATATACTTAATATAAACTTTTATTCATTTATGTATTCCAGACAACATGTCCCCAAGGAAATATTTATCGTAATCCAATAAATACTCGCTGACACTTTTATTTTAACCTTAACATTACCAGTTTTGTATTGATGTAAAATGAAAAGATAATATATATGAATAAAGTTAATATTCTATATCTTTTTAGTTTTCATCTATATTTTCTGATAACAATTCTGTTTGCATACAAATACCGGTTTGTATTCCTAACTCTAAATATATAGACTGTAGCACTTCACTATACTCAGTAAATTTTTTTAAAGTTTTTTGTATATCAATATTATGTGACTTTAATGAATCTATCAATATTTTATAAGCGTTAATCTCTCTTTCTGCTAAACTATTTTCATCAATTACAACACTGCCACCAAATTGAATCGTATTAGCTAATTGCTGTATATTTAATGCTTCATTAATATTTCTAAAATAACTTGTCTGATATTTTTTTATATTGTTTTTACTCATAAATTTTCCTTTCTAACATTTTAAGCTTAGCTACTAAACGGTTGCAAAAGCGCATATTTAGTACCACTGCTTGGTAACATATCTTTGAGGTGAAACCATGCATTATACAAAACGGCTTGAAGATTTACGTATTGATGCGGACAAAACACAACAACAAATTGCAGATATCCTTGTTTGCCAAAGAGAAGTCTATCGCCGTTATGAAAAAGGCGAACGAGAACTTCCTCTTTGGGCTGCTATAAAATTAGCAGAATATTATAATGTATCATTAGACTATTTGGTCGGATTATCAAAAGAACGCTTACCTTTTCCAACAATCTAATTATTGTTTTTTAACAAATATTCCGCTCCTACTTTGGAGCCTACTTTTAATCCTATTTCAAAGTATATATTCTGAATCGCTCCCGCATAGCGGAACATAATATCTTCTATATCTTTTGAATCAACATTTTCATTTACTAAATGGCATATTAAACTATTCTTTGCTACATCCTCTTTTTGAATATAAGTTAAATAATTTTTTATTACCTCGTGATTTTTCAGGTAATGCTCTATTACTGATTTTACATCTATATTACTTTTTGCCCATTCATAATAAAGTGTGTAGTCAGCATTATTCATAAAACCCATTCCTCCTAAAATGTGAGCCACTGTATGGTGGCATTTCTGCTTTTATTATGCCACTATTTGGTAGTCTTATCAAGAGGTGTTTTTATGAATAATCTAACCCGCATTGAAGATCTACGAATTGATGCAGATAAAACACAACTTGAAATCGCCCAAATACTTCATTGCCAAAGAGAAGTCTATCGCCGTTATGAAAAAGGCGAACGGGAAATCCCTGTTTGGGCAGCAATTAAACTGGCTGAGTATTATGATGTCTCTCTGGATTATCTTCTGGGTATTTCTGATAAGCGTCGGAAATTCAGAGAATAGATTTGCACAAAAATGCAAGAGCTTTCTTTTCTTATAACTCCATCCCCTTCGGAAATGCCTCTTTCCGCATAAGCCCCCACATCTTATCTATATAAGACAAGGTATAGAAATTCTCATAGTAATGATAATAGAATGCACCCTTTAATGTCATATGATAAACGCCCTTTTCCTCCTTGAGAAATCCCAGACACTTAGCAAGGCAAAACTCAAAGCCGTACATTTTCTTTAAAGGGACTCCAAAAAATTCCTCAAAATCAGCCGGGTCCACTTTCGTGCTATAAGCAGTCCAGAACAGATAATACACCATTCTCTGGCGCAAGGAAAATCGGATGGTCAGGGATGTAGGAAGCAGTCCCTCATCAATCCGCCCGCAATATTCTTCCACGGAAAAGGTATTAATCTTGAATTGTTCCTGTAAAAGAGTAGTCGCGGAACAGCCGAAGCCAAGAAAATTGTCTCTGGTCATGGAAGAATACCGGAGATTTTCTCCTTTGGAAAAGGTCCAGATAGAATCACGGATATAACCTTTGTCCAGACAATAATTGGTAATGGCATCCAGCAGCTTCCGCTTTTCCCGTTTTGCCATGGCCCGGACAGGACTTTCTGTAAATGTAAAATCAATAAAGGGATAAATAGCGATATGATTTGCCCCGTTTGAAAAAGCGGTATCGATATCTGCCTTTAAATCCTCAAAGGTCTGTCCCGGCAGCGCAAAGATAAAATCCATGGAAACGGTTTCAAAAGAGACTTCCTTTAAAGCATTGTTTATGGCGGAAATATCTACATTTTTGCGCCCTAAAACCGCCTGATGTTTTTCCCCGAAGGATTGGATTCCGATACTGATCTTGGTCACGCCCGCATCCTTTAAGGTTTGTAAAAGAGGAACATTCACATTATCCGGGTGCAGCTCTACGCCGATGCCTTCCGTTATTATAAAATACTCCTGAATCGCTTCAATTATTTCTTTCATCCGTCTGGCGGCAAGAGCAGGTGTTCCGCCCCCAAAGTACAAACTGGTTACCTCTTTCCTACTCTTTATCTTACTTCCCACCATATGGATTTCTTTTATCAATGAATCTATATATGGGTTGCAGACCTCTTCAGAATAAACAACCTTACAATAGGGACAAAAATTACAAATGCTGTTGCAAAAAGGAATATGAACATACAGACCCAGATTGTGACATTCTTCAAAAGAAAGTTCCCGGTCAAATTCATTTGTAAAGATAAATGGCTTTATTGAACGTGTCAGCCACATTCTGGTTAAATTTGTAATTGTGCTCATAATTCTCCTATATGTATTTTAAATATGTCATTAGCATTTCCAAAATTATTTTGATATTGCCACGGAATAAAAGAGTATATTCGGCCACAAAGAAATAACCGCATTTTTCACATAAGCCCTCTACTTCAATGCAGCGCCCGCATGTACTCAACTTACCGTTTTCCATTACAACACACTGATGACAGGGCGTAGGAAAGCTGTTCCTGATCAGGTAAGGAAAAGCGCTTTTCAGATTAAAGACCGGCGCACCCTCTTTCATCATCCTTGCAATTATATTACAACAAACAGCCTTTTCCCGAGGGCTTAATGAAAGCTCCTTCGTATCGGGATAGGGAGTATGAAAATTAAAGGAAACCGCACGGACATTGGGCAGATTCTTTGCCTTCATGCACACATCCTTGATTCCGCTTTTATTAATCTGATTGATCGCCATGTAAAAACAGATATTATCCGAAGTGGCATTTTGAATATTCTCCATAATGGTATCATAGGTATCGCCCCGTATTTCGTTATGCTGCTGGCGGTTGCCGTCCAGACTTAACAGAATCAGATCAGCTTCGGGCAAATCAATGGGAAATGTACCGTTGGTAACCACATTTACAATCAGAAATCCCATTTTTTTCGCTTCTACCACCAAATCCCGTAAGGACTTTTCTCCGTCCTTCCACAAAAAGGTTTCCCCGCCGCAGAAAAACAGGATACGGATGCCCATGTTATACAGCTGCCGCATTTCTTTCTTAATCTGCTTATAGGGATGAACAACGGCGGTAATGTTATTGACCGAACAATGTTTACATTTTAAGTTGCATTTATCCGTAAGGATTATGGTGCCCAAAATGGGGTCCTTCTTTCGGAAAAGGACGGTTTTTACCCCAAATCCGGCAAAGTATGCAAAAGAAGATAATTTCATAGGCAATCTCCAAGGCCAGACAAATCTGCCTGTGCCGTTATTTGCGATAATAAATGTCAAGTAACTGATTCTTTGTTATTCTGTACTGATCAGCATATTGAATAGTTTCTTTTACACGTTCTCTTAATATAGAATTATGTAGCTTTATTATAACACTTGTCTATCTGTAAAAAAGTTGCATAATAGACTTCGCTAATTTTCCGACCGAAAAATATTTTGGGCCGGACATTTTCATGTGATAGTAGAGATATTTTTAAATTTCAATAAAGGTTAAGAGAAACTCCCTTAACCTTTATTGCTTACAATATAAAATACATTT
>CAZDRM010000091.1:0-8824 GCA_964507745.1 uncultured Lachnospiraceae bacterium | reverse complement strand
AAAGAATCAATCATGTAGAAGATGTGCTGACATTGGGAGATATGGTAACCGTTGTATGCTTAGGCAAGGATAAGATGGGACGTATCAGCTTCTCCATGAAGGATGTAAAGCAGGATTAATGTTTTAAGATAAAAATAAAAAATGATGCAGGCATATATATACATGCCTGCATCATTTTTTTGTGTTATTTGGAGTAGGCTGAAACGATTTCTCCAACTCATCCAAGGAGTTGATGAAAGCTAAAACAGCTTTTACCTGTTCATCATTCATTTTTTCCAGTTGGGCAAGCGCCTTTTGGTGGGTTTCAGATAATGATTTGTCTTTGCTGATCTGTTTTAACTTGGGTTCTGTTCCGTTAAGTATCCATTCGGCATTGTACCCGTATTTTTCCTCAATCAAAACTGCCAGAGATTGAGATAACCGAATATCCGGGTCTTTAAGAAGTTTGGATATATAACTTTCAGTCACGCCGATTGCAAAAGCAAACTGCTTTTGTTTTAATTTATTTTCTTTTAGTATTTGTCTTATTCTATCACATTGGTTCATTGTAAATCTCCTATAAATTATACGATAGCAAAACAACTTGAACAAGTCAAGAAAAAAATGTTGACAACATGAATTGGTTGATTTATACTTGAATCATTCAATAGTGGAAAGGGGGAAAATGCCATGATGACACTTGAAAAAGAATTAGCAATCCAAAAAATTACAGAAATGTCTGGAGAGAGAGTAGCAAAGGTGTTGATTTTCATGGCAGGCATGGAAGCGGGACGTATTATTGATGAAGAGAATGAACAGAAAAACAGAGTAAAAATAGAATGTACAGAGTGAAGGAGAATACTAATGAATGAGAATGTAAATGAAAAAAATTTTGGATTTACTATGCGGAATGTTTTGAGAGTTTTAGCAATACTATGTATTATTTTTGTGTTTTGCCCATCTTTTTTGGTTTCGTGTTCGGAAGAAAGCATGTATGAAGAAAGCATGAGTATCAGCGTGATGACGGCTGTTAAGGGTGTATCGGAGAGCGGTCAACAGATTGTAGAGCCGCACCCGTTCATGCTGGTCTGCCTGCTTTTGCCCATAGCTATTCTGGCGTTGCTGTTTATAAAGAAATTTGCAGACTGGAAAGCGGCGGCCATTATTTTAGGATGTTCAGCAGTTGATCTTGTAATCTGGTCTAAATTCCAATCTTCGGTAAAGGAATTTGCCAAGGAAAATTATTGCACCGTTGAGACAACCCGGTGGTATGTGATTAATAAAATCGTGTTAATTCTCATTATCCTGCTTGCGGCAATAGTAGTGCTGAGCAAGATGAAAATGGATGCGGATTTGATCGCAATATTCTCAGGCGGCGGGATACAAAATGCACTGAATCAAATGTCATCTGCAGTGCCCGTGTCATCTGAAGCCGAGGCGGCAAAAGGGGCGGCAAGCGGGTCTGGAGAAAGACCGGCGTTTTGCTCGCAATGTGGCGCCAAATTAGAGCCAAATGCAGTATTTTGTATGTCTTGCGGAACAAAAATAAAATAATTTAAAATTTGATACCCCGTTGCTTTCGGCGGGGTATTTGATTGATATCACTTATGTTGGTGGGAAAGTTGAGTAACTTATGTATTGTATTTATTGTGGAAAACAAATCGCAGACAATGCTGCATTTTGTCCGTATTGCGGAAAACCTACCCCTCAGAGCGACGCATTGGCAGAGCTGGTAGCTGCAGCGCGTACCGGAGACAAGGACGCCATCAGCGCCTTATACGAAAAGGCTTACAGCAAGGTCTATTATACCGTCAAGTCCATGATCAAGGATGAGAGTACAGTATTTGACATTGTACAGGATACTTACATAAAGGCCTTCGACCATTTGAGTGGCTTTCAGGGTAACACGAAGTTTTTGCCATGGGTACGGCAGATTGCCGCCAATACAGCTCGGGATTGGCTGAAAAAGAAGCGTCCTATGCTGTTTGCGGAGCTGAGCACCGGTGACGGGCAGGAAACTTTCGTGGAGGAATTCTTTCCGGATGAGCGCAGCGATAATCTCCCGGAACAGGTCATTGATCAGAAGGAGACAAAGCGTCTGATTTGCGAAATTATCGAGGAATTGCCGGAGGATCAGCGTGCTGCCATCGGTATGTTCTATTATGAGGAAATGTCAGTAAAAGAGATTGCCGCCGCTATGGGCGTCTCTGAGAGCACAGTCAAGAGCCGGCTGATGTACGGACGCGGCAAAATCGAAAAGAAGGTCAGGGAATTGGAGAAGCAGGGCACGAAGCTCTACAGTCTGGCTCCGCTTCCGTTCCTGCTGCTTCTTTTTCACAATCAGAAGACATATGCGGCCGAAGTGCCGGACAGTCGGATTCTTCACACCATCCTTGCTTCGCAGCCCACGGGTATCGCTCCGGCGGCCGCACAGGGCGCCGGTTCGGCTGGAGCAGCCGGCGGAATTGGCGCGCTTAAAATCGTATTTATCACGCTTGCCGCTGTGGCAGTTGCCGGCCTTGGGGTTTTTGGCGCAACTAAGATTGCTTCCAGCTCTGCCGGGACGCAGGGCGCGTCAGCTATCGAAGGCGTTGTCGATGAGGAGAATCCGGAGGAATCCAAGGAATCGGAGGAGGCTGCTCTCATTGAGGAGGCTTTGGAGCAGTACTGCATTATCGTCAGTCAGGCGGACATATTTGAATATAATGAAAGTGAATATGATTTAGACTCGCCGTGGCTTGAGTTAGCCGGCTATCGGTATGCGCTGGTGCAGATGCAATCTGACGATCCGGTTCCGACGCTGGTGTTGGAAAAGGTAATGAAGGATACCCAGACAACAGTGCCCACGTGTTATGCCCGCATTTTCCAATATGATCCGGAAGCAAAAATTGTACGTCAGCCCGCTAACGAAAGAATTCTTGACGGCGGAATTCACGGCGGACTCTCCATGGCAGGGGACGGATGCGGAATTTTTTTCCTAACCTGGGACGGCGCAGGTTGTAATGGCTATGTTGAACGGATTATACTGGAAGGGGATTCCCTGAGCAAGACCACCTATTGGAGCGGTCAGATATTTGAGATGCCCGAATCAATTACCTTTATTGAGATTGAATGGTATGAGAGCGGGGATTTGTCCGCCCTGGACAGCTGGACAGCGCCTGATACAAGCGAGGAAGCGTTGTCCGAGTCGGCAGACAGCGGTACGCTTCCTACCGACGGGGATCGCATCGTGCTTACCGGTACTGTCGGCACATATGATTATGACGAGATTATCGAGCTGCAGAGACAGCCTGACCCAAATGGCGACTATGAGGATTCCGTGGGGTATTCCCGAAGCAGAACCTATCGCGTAATTCTACTGGATACGCCGCAGATTTTGCGTCTTCACGGCAGCGATTTTGATGATTATTATTTCAGCGGTGAGGTCTTGATGCTCAACCTCGAATACACTGATTGCATGGATCAATATATGGGCCAGCATATTACATTCAGTATCGACCCGGCCCATACCTATTGGCCCAGCGACACATCGCTCCCTGTTGACCAGCCCTTTACCGAAGATATACATGTCCTTGAATAAAAAAGTTATTAAAAATTTTTCAAAAACCTAAAACGTACCGGCTCCCTTAATCGTTCTATAAATGTAAAGAAGTGTAAATGACGATATGTCTGATTGAGAGCGTTATGAAAGTGGGAGTTGGATATACAAAAAAATCATAAAGGAAAGGATAACAAAATGAACAAAAAACACAAAAGAAATGTAAAACTGCTAATCACAGCCATGTTGCTCTTTGTTTTGTCAGCACAGCCGGCTTTTGCTGAAGGCGTAAGCGAAAATGAGATTCAGGCAGAAGAAGCAGGCGAAAATGAATTGCAGGCAGAAGACATAAGTGAATATGAGCTTCTGGAAGAGGGCGGAGCAGCAAACGGCCGCGATGAGGTTACCGCCTTTGTAAACCGTCTCTATTCCCTGGTATTGGGCAGAGAGGCTGAAGAAGCCGGTCTGAATGACTGGGTAAATCAGTTGATGAGCAAGCGGAGCACAGGAAACGATGTTGCGGCCGGTTTCTTCTTCAGCAAGGAATTGGAATTGCGCAATGTCAGCGACAGCGAATATGTGGAGCTGCTTTATAAGGTAATGATGAACAGGGATTCCGACCCTTCGGGAAAAGCATACTGGCTGGGTATGCTTCAAAACGGCGTATCCAGAAGAGGCGTATTTAACGGTTTTGCCGGTTCGAAGGAATTTGATAATATCTGTAACAGCTATGGAATCAACAGAGGGACAACTACGGCAACGGAAGGCAGGGACAAAAATTACGGAGTGACTCTTTTCGTAGCAAGACTATATACCCAGGCTTTGGGAAGAACCTATGATATAGCCGGACTGAATGACTGGTGCGGCAAGATTGCAGGCGGCACATGGAGTGAAAAGGAAGTAGCCACAAAAGGATTTTTTGAATCGCCGGAATTCCTTGCCAAAAATCTGAATAATGAGGAATACATAAAAGTTCTCTACCGCACCTTCCTCGGAAGGGAGTATGATGAGCCGGGGCTTGCGGATTGGGTCGGTCAGTTGAATTCCGGCAGGAAGACCCGCGCGGAAGTGATTGCAGGATTTGCCAACTCTGCTGAATTTGCCCGGATTATAGCAAACCCGACGGTTCCCCAAACCACAACACCACAGCCTTCAATCTCTGAAGAACCTGATAAAACAGTAACAGATTATGAAGATTCTGATGAAGATATGGTTGCCAGAGCTTCTGCTGAAAATAAGGTTGTTGTTCCTGAAAAGCCTAAAAAGCCTGAACAGCCCACACAACCTGAACAGCCCGCAGTAGATGAAAATCCTATGATTGGAACTAGAGTTTGTGGTACTTGTGGAGCGCATTTTCCTTTTTATAAAGACGGAAATGATAGCGGATTTAGTTGGCATATGGCACAACATTGCTATAATGGCGAACCGTCTTGTTTTGGTTATTTTTAAGTAGCCAGCTAACATGTTTCTTTTTTTTAAACAGCAACCGGTAAAGAAAAATAAAAGGGATTGCAGGAAGTATTTAATCAGTTTATAATCTCCCGTGAAGGAGTCAAATTGAAACTGAAACTTACAGGAGGTTCCAATGATAGTTGAAAATGCTGAAATTGCAGATATTGATTTACTTACAGAATTAAGGATAGCATATTTAAAAGAGGATCTTGGCAAATTAGACGAGGAAGATATAAAGAAAATCAGGCGGGATTTACCGGATTATTTTAGAAGGAATCTTAATGAGAATATTTTTTGTTATCTCATAAGAGATAAAGAAGAAGTTGCCTCCTGTGCCTTTTTACTGGTAGTTGAAAAGCCGATGAGTCCGGCATTTATAACCGGAAAAACAGGGACGGTATTGAATGTTTATACAAATCCTGCATATCAGCATAGAGGGTATGCAAAAAAGATTATGGAGAAACTTCTGTCAGATGCAACGGAGAAAAATCTGAGTGTTGTGGAACTTAAATCCACAGAAGCCGGATACCATCTTTATAAATCGGTTGGCTTTATAGATGATGTATCGAAGTATCATGTTATGAAATGGTATATTCATGAGCCTTATATTCCTACTGAAGTAAAGCGGCAAGCCCCAAATGCAGAGACAAAAACAGTGCTTGATGAATATGAAGAGATGAAAAAGAATCCGGAAAAATATAAACGCTATGATTCTTTTGATGAAATTTTAGATGAGGTACTTGCCGATGTTTAAAATTGTTGCATCAAATTAATTTAAAATATTATGGATTTCGAGAGTGTCATGTTGAGCCGGACTTGTTGCTCATTTACCGTATCAGCCAAGATACCCTTGAATTATTTTTATTTCGGACAGGGACGCATTCGGATTTATTTTAGAAGGGGCATATCAACTTTTAGTGCGGCAGTCCCTAATTTCGTGCGTCTAAATAAAAATCCATATTTGCGTGTGCGAATTATTATTTCAGTTCTTTAATTTCTGCAAGAAGCTTTTTAATTATGGCATCTTTTTCGGAGATAACAGCTCTATTTTCAGAGATAGCAGCATCTTTTTCAGAAATAATCTTTTGCATCTTCTCTATTTCACGTTCATAGTTACGCAGATCCTGATAGTATTCCTCCCTGTCCCGGCAGCGTTTGCGAATCTGTTCATCAGCGCTGAGCTGGAAAATGGTCTTGGATGCTTCATTTAAATATTCGTTCTTGGATGCTAACATTTTGATATCCTCCCATGTGGTGGCTTTGAAGAGGGAAGCCCAGTAATCGATATGGTATTCACGGTCTTCCTCGGTTGCTAAATCTATCTGAGACAAGTCTACCACACATAAGACAAGGTTGTCACTGTATACATGATGATTTTTTACATTTGACAGTTTATAAGTGGCATAAAATTCCGGATAGTCCTTAAAGAGGGTATAATCCAGAAATCCGATATGTATGGCCGCCCTGGTTTCCTGATAGTCTTGGCCGTGCTTGGGATTGTCAAAAGAGCGGCACAGATAGAGGATGGAGCGGTTTGGCCAGTTCAGCTCATTAGCCACCTGCATCTCTAAGTTGATGATGGTGTGGTCATTCAGCAGGACATTGATATCAAGGCGGAATTCCTTATCCTCAACAGATTGTCCCAGAATAATGGGGTTGGTAATTTCAGTAGAAATGATTTCCGATTCCGACAGATGAAGCAGGGAACAGATCAGCCCCCGCAATACCTTGTTATTGCTCTGCAGGACGGCTCGGAACATGTAGTCGTTTGTCATGCCGTAAGGGATTGCGCCGTGGGCGTCTTCCAGGCATTGGAAGGGTACAACGGGTAAAACAGAGATAGATTTGTCTTTTGAATTCATAGATGTGTTTTCCTTTCGTGAGAATGTGGGCGGACAGTGCGCCGTAGATAGTTAGAACTTCGTAAGCAGTCTTATAAGAAATGCTTTGAAGTATAAGATTTGATAAACCTATCCTATCAAATGAGATGTAAAATGGCAAGTGTTTTATTATGTATAAGGACAAAGCTGTCACTGTATATAAGAACCGGTTTTCCAATAGAGGTTAATAATTGTTATAATCATATTTTTATGTTATATTATGCCATAGGATTTATAATCTGCCTTATGGCATTATAAATCCTATGGGAAGATGTAAAACAAATGAAACTTACAGGAGGTTCCAATGATAGTTGAAAATGCTGAAATTGCAGATATTGATTTACTTACGGAGTTAAGGATAGCATACTTAAAAGAGGATTTGGGCAAATTATACGAGGAAGATATAAAGAAAATCAGACGGGACTTACCGGATTATTTTAGAAGGAATCTTAATGAAAGTATTTTTTGTTATCTCATAAGAGACAAAGAAGAAATTGCTGCCTGCGCTTTTTTGCTGGTGGTTGAAAAGCCAATGAGTCCGGCATTTATAACCGGAAAAACAGGAACGGTATTAAATGTTTATACAAATCCGGCATATCGGTACAAAGGATATGCGAAAAAGATTATGAACAGGCTTCTGTCAGATGCAACGGAGAAAAACCTAAGTGTTGTGGAACTTAAATCCACAGAAGCCGGATATCATCTTTATAAATCGGTTGGCTTTACAGATGAGGTATCGAAGTATCATGTTATGAAATGGTATAACCAACAGTGAATGAAGGGGGAAGAATTGTGACATCAAAAGAGAAAAAAGACTATTTGCTCAAAGAAGTCATAAAGCCTCAATTGAAAAGCGCAGGCTATCAGATGGCGGGGCAGAATTATTATTCTGTGCGGGACGATTGCTGTCTGGCAATCAGAATACACAGCTCCCGGTTTAATTCTGCTGCTACGGGATTTTGCTTCTGGTTCCAAATTAAAGCATTTTCCAAAGATGCGTCAAAGGAAACTTTAAAAGGAGAATTCTTGGGAGAAGTATTTACAGAAAGAGAATTATTGCCGGATTGTGGATATTTCCATCCTTACAGAAGTCCATTGGGATATCAGATTGATGGATATAAAAACGGCAGTCCCCAGGACATGGATTTAGAGGATATTAAGAAGCGGATCAGCGATGATTTGTGTCAGTACATATTGCCGCAGCTTGAGGCTATAAAGACTTTTGATGATTGGGAGAGGCAAAAAGAGGAAGGTACGAAAAAGTTTAATACTCAAAGAGTAAAGCTTTTGAGATATTTTAGCGGAGCACAGATGGAATATTTGGATTTTGACGCAAGAAGCTTTTGTTCGCTAATGTTATCGCGAAAAGCAATTGAAATATCTGCTGAGGAAATAAAAGAAAACAAGCTGCTCTATGAGCAGGTAAAAGCATTTTCCGATAGCCCGGCGGAGGATAAGTGGAAAATAATTATAGCGGCATTAGAGGCAGAAAAAAATAATAAATGATGATAATGCAAAACAGAAAGCATCGGGAACGATAAAACAATTTATCATTCCTGATGCTTTCTCATTGTATCTTCATATGAAATTCATAAGAATGTGCTACAATAAGCATCATAATGAGAACAAAAGAAAGCAAAAGCGAAATAAAAAGAGAGCAAAAAGAAACCAGCGAAAAGGAAGCATAAAACTATGAAAATTTTATTTTTGGAAGATGAACCAACCATACGGGAGGTCCTGACGGAATATATGAAAATGCAAAATTACGAAGTAATCTGTGCCGAGGACGGGGAAACGGCCCTTGCGCTCTTGAAGCAGGAAGCCTTTGACATGGCGGTTTTAGACATTATGGTGCCCAAAATAAGCGGGCTTGAAGTGCTTTCCTTTATCAAGGAAAACAAGCCGGAAACCGCCACCATTATGCTGACGGCTTTGGATGATGAAAAGACCCAGGTACAGGCCTTTAATTCTTATG
>CAZDRM010000090.1:0-8851 GCA_964507745.1 uncultured Lachnospiraceae bacterium | reverse complement strand
TTCGGATATGATGATTCTGGCGGCGGTTATGATTGCGGGTGCAGGCGTGGGCTGGTTGCTTCTGAGAGGAAAGAAGACCGCAAAAGAAGATTTGTAAAAAAACTTGCATTCTTTCCTGCGTTATGATAAACTATTCACGTTGTGAAAAGAGATGGTCCTCTGTTACAGATCGTATTAAGAACATCCAATACGGAAGGAGATAAACACAATGAACGAAATTATCAAAGAAATCGAAGCAGCTCAGTTAAAAGAAAACGTGCCTGTATTCAATGTAGGAGATACCGTTAAGGTTTACGGTAAAATCAAAGAGGGTAACCGTGAAAGAATCCAGGTTTTTGAAGGCACTGTTATTAAGAAACAGGGCGGAAGCAACAGAGCAACCTTTACTGTAAGAAAGAATTCCAATGGCGTAGGCGTTGAAAAGACATGGCCCTTACATTCTCCCAATGTAGAGAAGGTAGAGGTAGTAAGACAGGGTAAGGTAAGACGTGCTAAGCTTTACTACTTAAGAGACAGAATCGGCAAGAAAGCAAAAGTAAAAGAATTGGTAAAATAGTTCAAAACACGGGGACAAATACGAAAGTACTTGTCCCTTTGCTTTTCTCTGTAGTACAATATACGGGTAAGGAGAGAAGGAGCCATGGCTAGAAAAAAAGGGCTGACCTTTTATCAGAAAAAGAAAAAAATCAGCGCCGCTCTGATGAAGGAAATATGGAGTTACATTTTTCTCATAACAGCAACGATTCTGGTGGCGTTTGTTCTGGTGTTTTCCGTGGGAATGAAGACCAGCGTTATCGGTGTTTCCATGGAGCCGGCATTATATAACGGACAGGAAATCCTGGTTAACCGCTTTGGCTATAAGCTGTTTTCGCCAAAGGCGGGAGATGTGGTGGTGTTTCTGCCGGGAGGGAACCAGAATTCCCATTATTATGTAAAAAGAGTTGCGGCAGAGCCGGGAGATACCGTTGTAATCAGAGAGGGAGTTTTGTACGTAAATAGCGTGCCCTATACAAAAGCAGAACTGGATAAAATTGCTGATCCGGGGATTCTGGAAAATGAACTGACCCTGGAAAAGGACGAGTATTTTGTAATCGGAGACAATATAAATAACAGTGAGGACAGCCGTTCGGGAAATATCGGTCCCGTGAAGGCTGATTCCATCATTGGAAAGGTATGGTTCCATATGGCTTCCGCAGGAAGCGGTATGGGATTTATAGACAGGTAGAGAAAATGAATTATCAGTGGTACCCGGGTCATATGACCAAGGCAAGGCGGATGATGGAGGAGAATATCAAGCTGATTGACCTGATGATAGAGCTGGTCGATGCCAGAATTCCTTTAAGCAGCCGTAATCCCGACGTTGATAAGCTGGGGCAGAATAAGGCGAGGCTGATTTTGTTAAACAAAGCAGACCTGGCGGATCCCAGATGTAATGAGGAATGGAAAGCCTATTTTAAAGAAAAAGATTATTTTGTGGTGGCATTAAATTCCCGTACAAGGGAAGGCATGAAGGCCATTAATGCCGTTGTGCAGGACGCATGTAAGGAAAAGATTGAAAGGGACAGGAAAAGAGGGATTATAAACCGTCCCGTAAGGGCTATGGTTGTGGGAATTCCCAATGTAGGAAAATCCACCTTTATCAACTCCTTTGCAGGAAAAGCCTGTGCCAAGACGGGAAATAAACCGGGAGTGACTAAAGGAAAGCAGTGGATACGCTTAAATAAAAATCTGGAGCTTCTGGATACGCCGGGCATTCTCTGGCCCAAGTTTGAGGATCAGAATGTAGGCATGAAACTGGCATTTATCGGTTCCATGAATGATGAAATCCTGAATATGGAGGAACTTGCCCTTCTGCTGATACAAAAGCTGAAGGAAAACTATAAGGGCATTCTGGAAAAACGGTACAATGTAAATGAAGAGGAAGATGATTTTAAGGTACTGGAAGAGACAGCAAGAAACCGCAATTGCTTTAAGAAGGGCAGTGAACCGGATTTGCAGAAGGCTTCTGCTGTCATTATGGATGATTTCAGGAATGGACGCTTAGGGCGGATTACCTTGGAAAGAGTAAAGGAACAGAACATTGAATAAGGTATTAAAAGAAGTTCTAAACATCAGCATTTATATTCTGATAATTTTGGTGCTGACCTATTGCGCAGTTGTTTTTGTGGGACAGCGGATATCGGTAATCGGCTCATCCATGGAGCCGACATTAAGCGACGGGGATAATCTGATCGTGGACAAAATTACCTATCGATTTCAGGAACCCAAGCGGTTTGATATTATTGTATTTCCCTATCAGTACACCAAAAACACTTATTATATCAAAAGAATCATAGGACTGCCGGGGGAAAAAATCCGCATTGATGAAGAAGGAAAGATTTACATCAACGGAGAAGTGTTAGAAGAAAATTACGGAAAAGAAGTCATAGTTGATGCAGGACTTGCAGCGGAAGAAATTACTTTGGCAGACGATGAATACTTTGTTATGGGAGACAACCGCAATGACAGTGCGGACAGCCGGTTTTTAAGCGTCGGCAATATAAGAAGAGAAAGCATTGTGGGCAGAGCATGGCTTAGGATTTATCCCTTTAAAAGTTTCGGCATTTTAAAGCATGCTTAAATCATGGAGAAGATACATTGGAAGAAAAAATAAGTGAAATTAAAAACAGACTGAAGGAAACGGAAGATGATAAGCTGGCAGGTTTTTTGGAACGCTACCGGAAGGATGAACGAAGCGGTGTGATTGCTCTTTGCACTCAGGCGGTAAAAAGAATGGCGGCCTATGAGAAGGAGCTTTTAAGAATTGAAGAGATGATGCGCTATGAAAAGGAGTATTCAGCTTACGGCGCCATCTGCGGTATTGACGAAGTGGGGAGAGGTCCCCTTGCGGGACCGGTGGTAGCAGGAGCAGTTATTCTGCCCAAGGACTGTCAAATACTCTACTTAAACGATTCCAAAAAGCTTACGGCAAAAATGAGAGACCGGCTATATGACGAAATCATGGAAAAGGCCGTTGCCACGGGAATCGGGTTTGCCACAGAGAAAAGAATTGATGAGATCAATATTCTGAACGCCACTTATGAGGCCATGAGAATGGCTATTGAGAAATGCGGGGTAAAACCCGATATATTATTAAATGATGCGGTTACCATTCCGGAGGTTTCCATCAGGCAGATTCCCATTATTAAGGGAGATGCAAAAAGCGTATCCATTGCGGCGGCAAGCATCATTGCAAAGGTTACGAGAGACCGCTATATGGAGGAAATGGATAAAAAATATCCCGGATATGGATTTGCATCCAATAAAGGCTATGGAAGCGGGGAACATATTGCGGCATTAAAGCAGTCAGGTCCCTGTGAGATTCACAGAAAATCCTTTATCGGACATTTTGTACCGGTCTGATTGGGAAATTCCACAGGTGGAGATAATATATGAGTTTTCATGTATCCGATTTATTTCAAAATCAAAACAGATTATCCGGTCCGGGCACACAAAATACAGGCGTGGACGGTCGTGTACCTGTTTCAAACCAGAATGTATCCGGTGGGGGACAGGGTGGCAATGCAGGCGGAAAGGTGCTGGGGGACTTTCCTCCGGGAAGCAGCTTTTCGGGACAGGTGGTTATGGCGGAGGATGGCACTGTAACCATAAAGCTTGCGGATTCCACTATGCTTTCAGCCAGCTTAAAGGGCGGAATCAGCTTGGCGGCAGGCAGTCAGGTAACCTTTCTTGTTAATTCCAACAGTAATAATCAAATGACTCTGAGTCCTCTTTTTACCAATTTAGGAGGAGGGCTCAATGTTGAAAACGCCTTAAAAGACGCGGGACTGCCTATAGATGCACAGACAACCAAAATGGTTTCCGACATGATGGAGCATGGAATGAGCGTTGACAGGGATTCTCTTCTTGGCATGTTCAGACAGATAGCGGATAATCCCCAGATTGACGGGGGAATGGCAGTAAGACTTGCCCAGATGCAGCTTGCCGTTAATGAATTAAATGCGTCCCAGCTGGAGGCATATGACAATATGAACCATCAGCTTTCGGGAGGTATTACAGAAATTGCAAATGGGCTGCAGCAGGCTTTCTCCGCTATAGGAGAGGGCAATACGGAAAATATGATAAAGCTTTTTGAAGGAATTGTGGATTTGCTGGAGGAAAGCGGAAAAGTGCCGGAAGAAGGGCTTTTAAAAGACGCGGGACAGCTCTCCGGCGAGGAAATGAAGAATGCCCTGCTTCAGGAAACTGCGGCAGGAAGCGGAGAAAATGCGGGAAGCATCAATGGAGAATCCTTAGCTGCAGGTACAAATGGCCAGCCTATTTCAGAACTTTTGTCAGATAAAGAAATACAGACTTTAACGGACATTCTGAAGAATGCCGGAGGAGATAAAGGAATCATTGAGGAAATTACAAAGGGAGAGGTTTCTTCCAGAGATGCTTTAAGACTCATCAATGATGCCATGCAGGGTAAGAGCATGAACCAGAATGCACAGCAGATTTTGTTTAAGGACAATACGGATGTGTGGAAGGAATTGCTGCCCAATGCGGCGGTGGGTAAGCTTTTACAGAACGCCATGGAAAAGAACTGGCTTATGAAGCCGGAGGACGTTGCCGACAAGGAAAAGGTAGAGGAATTTTATGAGCAGTTAAAATCCCAGACGGGAAAGCTTGCGGATATGACATCGGAGGCTCTGGGGAAGGACAGCCCCCTGTCCCAGAATGTAAACCGCCTGTCCCAGAACATCGATTTCATGAATCAGTTAAACCAGACCTTTACTTATGTGCAGGTTCCCTTAAAGATGCATAATCAGAATGCCAACGGGGATTTGTATGTTTATACCAATAAAAAGAATCTGGCTGCTAAAAACGGAAGCGTCAGCGCCTTTCTGCATCTGGATATGGACAATCTGGGAAGTGTGGATGTATATGTTGCCATGGAAAAACAGAGGGTCAGCACTAATTTTAAGGTGCGTGATGATTCTATATTGGATCTGATAGAGGCAAATATTGATTTATTGAATGAGCGCCTGGAAAAGAGGGGCTATAGACTGCACCCTACTGTAGAAGTGACAGAAAAAGAAGTTTCTGTGGTGGAGGAGATGCAGAAGCAGATGGGGCAGAATACAATGCCCATTGCACAATTTTCCTTTGATGCGAGAGCATAGGAGGGCTTGTTATGGAAGAGAAGAAAAGAAAGATAAAACAGGCGATTGCTTTAGGATATGACCCTTCTCAGGACGGGGCACCTAAGGTCATTGCTTCCGGTACAGGGCTTTTAGCAGAAAAAATCATTGAAAAGGCAAAGGAAGTGGATGTGCCTGTTCACAGGGATGATAAGCTGGCGGATACTTTGTCAAAGCTGGAAATCGGCGATATGATTCCGCCGGAGCTCTATGAGGTAGTGGCGGAAATACTGGTATTTGTAGACCAGATGGATAAAATCAAGGCAAAAATGGGAGACAGATAATTATGAGCATTTTAAATGTGGAGCATTTAACCCACGGCTTTGGGGACAGGGCAATTTTTGAAGATGTGTCTTTTCGTTTATTGAAGGGAGAGCATATCGGACTGGTGGGAGCCAACGGGGAAGGTAAATCCACTTTTATGAATATTATTACAGGGAAACTGCAGCCCGATGAAGGAAAGGTTGAGTGGGCAAAGCATGTGAGAGTGGGTTATTTGGACCAGCATACGGTTTTAGAGAAGGGAATGACCGTGCGGGATGTACTTGCATCGGCATTTTCTTTTTTGTTTGAGCTGGAAGCTAAAATGAATGAAATGTATGAGCTTATGGCCGATGCCGATGAAGCGCAGCTGGCGGAATATATGGAAGAGGTGGGAACCATTACAGACCTGCTTACCTATCATGATTTTTATCTCATTGACAGTAAGGTGGAAGAGGTTGCCAGGGCTCTCGGACTTTTGGAACTTGGACTGGACAGGGACGTGACGGATTTAAGCGGCGGACAGAGGACCAAGGTGCTTCTCGGAAAGCTTTTACTGGAAAAACCGGATATTCTGCTTTTGGATGAGCCTACGAATTATCTGGATGCAGAGCATATCGAATGGCTGAAGCGGTATTTGACGGAATATGAGAATGCCTTTATTCTCATTTCCCATGATATTCCCTTTTTAAACAGCGTTATTAACCTGATTTATCATATGGACCAGCTGAAGCTCACAAGATATGTAGGGGACTATGATAAATTCATGGAAGTCTATGAAATGAAGAAAGCCCAGTTAGAGGCGGCTTATAACAGGCAGCAAAAGGAAATTGCCGACTTAAAGGATTTTGTTGCCCGCAATAAGGCAAGGGTATCTACCAGGAATATGGCAATGTCCAGACAAAAGAAGCTGGATAAAATGGATGTGATTACCTTAGCGTCGGAAAAGCCCAAGCCCGAATTTAATTTTAAAGAGGCCAGAACGCCGGGAAAATATATATTTCAGACAAAAGATCTGGTTATCGGTTATGAAGAGCCCCTTTCCGTTCCTTTAAATTTATCCATGGAGCGAAAGAGTAAGATTGCGCTGATCGGAGCCAACGGAATCGGAAAGACTACCTTGTTAAAAAGTATTCTGGGGCTGATACCGCCTGTATCGGGATTTGCTCAGCTGGGAGAATATCTGGCAATTGGTTATTTTGAACAGGAAATTGGACAGGATGTGAATACCACATGCATGGAAGAAATCTGGAATGAATTTCCGGGCTTCAGTCAGTATGAGGTAAGAAGCGCTCTGGCGAAATGCGGACTTACCACCAAGCACATTGAAAGCAAGGTAAAGGTTTTAAGCGGCGGGGAGCAGGCAAAGGTAAGACTTTGCAAGATTATCAACAGAGAAACGAATATCCTGCTTTTGGACGAGCCAACCAACCATCTGGATGTGGATGCAAAGGCGGAGCTTAAACGTGCGCTCCGGGAGTATCACGGAAGTATTCTGATGGTATGTCATGAGCCGGATTTTTATGAGGACTGGGTAACAGATGTGTGGGATTGCAGCAAGTGGACCACAAAGACTGTATAAAAGGCATGTCAATAGGCTTATATGGGTGTAAAATGATAGAAAAAGTAAAGGCAGGGAACAGGAATGGATGCAAATGCAATGACAATGAATAGGATGACAGCGACAGATATGACGGGAGCATCGGATATGACAGCAGATTCGGCTTGGCATGGGAATCATGAGGCGTCAAAGCAGGGAAGGAAAAAAGGCTTAAGCGGAAGTACTTTAAAGCTGGTGGCGATTATTACCATGTTTATTGACCATTTTGCAGCGATTATTCTTGACAGGTATTTAATATCAATAGGTTTTATGAAACTGACACAGGAAACCATTCTTTTGCCGGAAAACAGGACTATGCTGATTATTTATGGGATAGATATGGTCATGCGGCTGATTGGAAGGTTAGGATTTCCGCTCTTTTGCTTTTTATTGATAGAAGGGTACTATCATACGAGGAGCAAGGCAAAATATGCAATGCGATTGGCAATGTTTGCTTTAATCTCTGAGATTCCTTTTGACTTGGGATTTATGAGCCATGTATTGGAATTCACATATCAGAATGTATTCTTTACACTGTTTTTCGGATTCATGACAGTTTGGGGCATTGATACTTTTTTCACATGGGTCAGGAAAAAAATTCAGGGAAAGATAAGGTTCGTGCCATATATTCTGGGGACTGTTGTGATAACAGCGGCAGGGGCTGTGATTGTGGAACTGATAAAAACTGATTATGCTTCCATCGGCGTTATAACCATTGTTCTCATGTATCTTTTGCATCAAAAATCCCATGCAGGAGCCATGGCTCTTGGATGCCTTGCATTGACTGTCAGTATGCCAATAGAATTTACATGTTTTGCAACTGTTCCACTGGCAGCAAAGTATAACGGAACAAGAGGACTTAAGTTAAAGTATTTCTTCTATTTGTTCTATCCCGGACATATACTGCTTCTGGCAGTTGTATGTATGCTCATGGGGATTTAAAAGGTTCTGTCTGGAGAGAAGAAAGGACCTGAATGAAAAAACAAAATGACAGGGAAATCGGCAGCATTTATGAAGAAAAGGCCTGTGAATACCTGAAGAACAAGGGACTGCAGATTGTGGAAAGAAATTTCCGCGTCAGGCAGGGAGAAATTGATATTGTAGCAAGGGATAAGGGAACCCTTGTGTTTGTGGAAGTCAAGTACCGGAAAAATTCTTTGGCAGGACTGCCGCAGGAAGCGGTAACTTACAAAAAACAGAAACAAATCAGCAGGATGGCGCTGTTTTATCTTTCTTTCCATAAGCTTCCCATGTCAATACCCTGCAGGTTTGATGTGGTGGCAATCTGCAAGGATGAAGTCTGCTGGATTCCCAATGCTTTTGATTTTTGTGGATAAAATGTTTTCTTTTAAGAAATGCATTTTTATTAAAAGGGATTATAATTGCAATGGTAAATTAGAATTGATAGGGGGAAACTATATGGAACAGAAATTGTCCAGAGAGGAACTTGTTGATTTAGTGGAAACTGTTATTAGTATGCATGATAAAAAAACAGGGAAGCTATTAACAGAAGAAGAACATCATGCATTGGTAATAAAGTTCAAGAAAGGGATTAACCATCCGGGAGGAACTGATTTGATTTACTATCCGGAATTAGTAGGTCTGCCAGCCAATCCGACTGTTGATGAAATTGTAGACTTGGCAATGAAGGGTGTTTCTGCAGAAAAGGAAAAGTGAGACTGATAAAAAAGGAGAAGGGGTTTATGTATCCAGTCATTCGGAAAAAGACAGAAAATGGTTTTCATAATACTCATATGATACAAAAACAGCAAAATGGTGTGGATTATCTTGTTTTTCCAAAGCTTGA
>CAZDRM010000089.1:0-8884 GCA_964507745.1 uncultured Lachnospiraceae bacterium | reverse complement strand
GGAAGACATAAAAGGCTTTGACGTTTTAAATATATTTTATGAAATTGTTGCAGAACTAAAGAAAAACGGGTATTAAAATCCCATATTAAATTCCAAATTCATCATAAAGAGCCTGTCTGTAATCTTCATTGGTCATAGCTCTTTGCAAATCAGCCTCTCTTCCTTTTGCAATGAGCTTTGCAGACAGCCTCTGCATACGCTCATCTTCTATCTGGCTGTCAATTTTATTCTGCACTCCCAGCTCCACAGCACCGTTTATACCGGGAGCAATGCTTTGATTGATTCCGTCCATTCTGGCCACCTCCGTTTTGGATTAGTATGGACGAATATTCTGTTTTTATGCCTACGCTTTCTCCTCCTTCTCTTATTCCATCTCCCCGGTAATTTTTACTCCATGACTCATGAGATATTCCTTCCAGATATGGATATGCTGGGCATAAAGGTGTACTCCGTCAAAGGTATACTCCGAATTCAGACCGCCGGTCTCATCACAGACCACGCTGTTGACATCCAGATAAAATACTCTTTCATTATCTGCCAGCCCGGCAATTCTTTCATTACGGGCATCGATTCCTTCATTGTTAATATAATCGCCTTTTGCAGAACGTTCCGCAGTTACCCGCAGAATGCTTTGCAGATAAATTATGGCATCCGGCTGAAGCTCCTTGATCTTATCAACAGCTGCCTCATAATGCTCTATAAAATAGTCTACATCCCCGGTTCCCATTTCGTTAATTCCGATCATCAGATAAACTTTGGAAAACTGTCTCTGACTCAAAGCAGTTCCTATATTTTCCTTCCAGTTGCCGTCTTTATATCTGCCGTCCGGGTCTTCAAAAAGCTTATAAATTGTCAGTCCTGAAGAGGCATAAAAAGCAGCATTATCAAGACCCGCATAATCATACAAGCCTACCGTGCGGGAATCCCCTATGAAAACCGCATCATCAAAATAGCTTTCATCCACATCCACGTAAGTCCATGCCTCTCCAGTTTCCCCATGGTTTCCGCTGACCGTATTCCCCGTTTCTCCAAAAGCCTCTTCTTCCGGATTGTTTGATGAAATACTTTGACTCTCTCTTCCATCTGCAATTTCTCCCTCCCCAAAGCTGTTATCAGAAAGGGAATTTTCTATATTATCTACCGTTTCCTCCCAGGCATCCTGCATTTCCTCTTTATATTTATCAGCCATTCCTTCATAGCCGAAAAACAAAATGCCTCCAAGTAACAGCAGACAGATAAATCTATAATCTCTGAATTTGTCCACTTACCATCATTGCCTCTCTAAAATCTGAAATACATAAACGGATTATCGCCCATAGTTATAATATACCATACGCAGAGCCAGAATAATCCTGCCAGCAAAACCATTCCCCAAATCCTGTCTTTTCCTTTCTGAAAAAGCTTTTCTCCAAGGGGTGTACACAAAAATGCGCCCATCAGCATAATCATACCGTACCTGCCGCATTTTTCTCCGAATACGCCTTCATTTACATTGATTCCTTTCATCAACCCGGACATCCTGCCCAGATATATAAGCAGCTCATCTGTTTTGGAAATGGCAAAGCACATCCATGTAACTGGAATTACCAGAAGCACATAAAGGTGTTTAAAGACTGCCGGAAGTATAGCGGTTGTTTTTCTCTCTTCTTCCTCATTATCCGCCTTTTTATTGTTGTCAACACCACATTCTTTCTTCGCCCTGCCCCGGGAAATCAAATGATCAATTATTTTCTCCAGTATAATGAAAAAGCATAATGCCATGCCCCAGATCAGGAAATTAATGCTGCCACCATGCCACAAAGAGGTCAGCACCCATACCAAAAGAAGATTTCCAAGGGTTCTCAGCATGCCTTTCCTGCTGCCTCCCAGAGGAATATAAACATATCTGGTAAACCATCTTCCCAAAGTCATATGCCATCTGCGGTAAAATTCCCGAATGCTTTTTGCCATATACGGCATATTAAAATTCAAAGGAAGCTCAAATCCGAGCATTCTTCCCAAACCGATTGCCATGAGGGAATATCCGTAAAAATCAAAATAAATCTGCATGGAATAAGACAAGGCGCCCATCCACGCAAGAGGTGTGGAAATGCTGATATATCCGATAGTGGATATTTCATTCCACAAAATTGACAGACGGTCCGCTATGAGCACCTTCATAACCAGACCCCATACAAAGGTTTTTAAGCCCGCGTCCACGTCCTTTGACGAAACCTTTGGCGCCTTTAATACATCCGATACCTCGCTGTAATTTACAATAGGACCCGCCACCAGCTGCGGAAACATGCTGACATAAGTTCCCAGCTTTATAAAAGATGGCTCCGGTTCTATATCTCCCCTGTATACATCCGCCAGATAGGAAATGATCTGGAAAGTATAAAAGCTGACTCCCAAGGGCAGCGTCCAGCTTTCCGGCGCCCATTTAAAGAGGGCAAGCATTCCCACATTAGCCGATAATATACCTATAAAACAAATTCGCCGAATCGGCTTTTTAAGCTTTCCTTCCGGTGCAAGAATCCGTCCGAAAAAATAATTCAACACAATGGATAAAAGCAAAAGCAATAGATACTTAGGCTCTCCATAGGCGTAAAAAAATAAACTCCCTAAAAACAAAATTATATTTTTACCGGTAACGGGAGTCAGATAATATATTACTAAAAAAATCGGGAGAAACCCCAACAGAAATTCTATACTTGAAAAAACCACACGATCACGCTCTATCTTTTGTTTCTTTTCTCTATTATATGCATACTTTAATGAAAGCTACAAGTAGAAAAATGCAATTTCCAAGCCATGCAGAGAAAAAAATACAATATGTCCGTGGGAGCTTGCCCACTAAGGACATATTGTATTTTTTTCTCTATAGGGCGCCAGCCCGCATGAATAATTTGGCGGCCACTACATTAATCCCGTCTACAACACTAATCCCGCCAAATTATGAATGACATGGCGTAAACGTCCAACACCCCTTATAAATCCTTACCAAATCGCCGCACCTCCGGTGCGTTCATTCACATCCCCTTTATTTCCCTACTCCGCCACAATATCCCCAAAGCTCCCTTGGACCGCCTTACACAAATCCTCCGGCGCAAGCATAATCTGGCATCCTATCTTCCCGCCGCTGACATACATCTTCTCCAATCCTTCCGCCCTGTCACTGATAACCGTCCTATACTGTTTCTTCATCCCCACAGCAGTACAGCCGCCCCTGACATAACCGGTAACTGCCGTAATATCTTTTACATGAATCATGGAAACAGACTTCTCTCCAACCGCCTTTGCCGCCTTCTTCATATCCAGTTCTCCTTCGATAGGCAGAACAAAAACAAAATACTGTCCTCCTGCCCCCTGTGTAACCAGAGTCTTATAAACCAGCTCATGAGGCAGCCCCAGCTTATCCGCAGTCTCTATTCCGTCTACAAATTCCCCGCATTCATAAGACTGATGTGTATATGGAATTTTTAATCTGTCCAAAATGCGCATGGCATTGGTTTTAACTTCCTTCTGCTTCGCCATTTCTGTCCCCATACTCTTTTCTGCAAAAATCAACCGCGCTTTACTGCCAACCGGCCATTTACCGATTATATTTCCCGCCATTCCTTTTTATTCATCATCATGCCGAATATACCGCCGCAGACACCGCCCACAATATGGGTCAGCTGTGAAATATTGTCCGCAGTAAAAATCCCTGCCACAATCTGCTCGCCCAGATATAAAATGACTACCACAATCAGAGTCAGGGGAATTGTTCCTTCCTTGACACTGGTTACGGAAGACAAAATAATCATCATAAATACAATGCCGCTGGCCCCAAGCAGTCCGGTGGGGAAAAGCAAATTATTAACCAATCCTGTCAGGACTGCTGTTATACATATCATTTCAAGAAGCAGTTTACTGCCATACTTCTCTTCCAGCATAGGGCCCACCAAAAGCAGCATCATCATATTATTAATATAATGGGACAAATTCGCATGTCCCAATACATGACCGAACAGCCTTACATAAGTCAGCAGATTTAAAGGCGAAGACCGGTATACACAAAAGAAAGTCCTTGTTGTAAAGTCTTTTGTTATATATCCCAGAATCAGCACTATAAAAGATAAAAAAACAAAGCTGAGCACTACAGGAGAATTGTAATCAATTTTCTTTAGTATTTTCATATTAACGTCCTTTCTTTCCCAAAGAGATTCCCGCATAAATAATCTGAAGCAGCATAGCAAAAACCAAAAACGGATTGCAGGTTGCAATTCCCTGTTGAAGCACACCATATGCCGCAACTCCCATTGCACCTGCTGTATAGGAATAATATCGCACTTGCATTACCGATACCAAAGCAAATATCCACGGCATCAGCACTATTAAAACGGAAAACACAACCACTGCTGCAGTTTCCATATGAGCCCGCATATTATTATCATCCGCCCGTAACAGCAATACGGCAAAAACAATAACTGCCGCCAGCATCACAATACAGACAAATAACCCCGGCACCGGAAGCATAAAAGGCGCTTCCGCCAAAATTCCCTGTGCATTCCTTATGGGCTCCTGTAATGCTATTACAAGACCGACTGCCACAGCATAAATGACAGACATAATAAGTGATATGTATAACATTGCTTTCTTCATTTTCCGTTTTACCTCTTTTCTCCTTTTACACCATTCTTTTTCTGCAATTCAGGAAATGTTATCCTGTTTACAATCCCATTCCATATTTTCTCTTTTTATATTACCAGAGATTTCCCTTATTTGCAAAAAGAAGTCCGGGGCATGCTATAGCCGGACTTCTTTTTATCATATCTATGTTTCCAATGTTAACTCATAGCAAGGGTTTCATAGAATCCATAATCAAGAATTCCATGAATATGTTTCAGACCACCGGGTACAAGTTCTTGAACCATTAGACAGTCAATATGTGGTAACTGCACTTTCTCACTGGCATAGATACCGTAATCTGCTGCTGTTTTGAATCCGCGAGACCGATAATTCCGAGGATCGCCCTCTACCAAAACTGCTTTATAGCCAAGTTCTCTTGCCTTTTTCAGACCATATTCTATAAGTTCTTTGGAAATATGCTGCCGCTGCAACTCGGTTTTCACGGCGACGGGAGATAGGAGCAACAATTCATCTGAATACTTTTCCTCAAGGTGAAATCTGGAAAACATAGTATATCCAATTATTTCATCAACTTCATCGATCATAATCAGCTCCAATTCTGTAACAAAAAACTTCTTTGCACGGATTTCTTCTACCAATCGGCGAACCAGTTTACCTTCTTCGGCATTTTCATGTTCGGTAAAGACTTTTTCTACCAAATCCAAAGAAGCTGTTTTGTACTGTGCGGAGCAAGATTTAATGATTCGTTCCATTTCGCGCCTCCATTTTTGAAATGTTGATTTATGTGCTATCAAGAATATAACATATCCATTTATTCACATAAAGCAACTACACAATTACGAAAAAAACAGTAGAAAAGAGCAGCACAGCTTTATGCAGCGTGCTGCTCTAACCTAACCTTTGTGTGTTGATAGTATTTTGTATATTCCCTGTGGGGAAATATGATATATTTCCGATAGTTGTTTGACAGATACACCACTTTTATATTTGCGGTATATTTCAAAATTCCTTTCCGCTAACATCGAACGTGAGTCTGTCTTATCTCCCCACTTTTTTCGATTTGCAGTCAACCTGGGAATATAAATGTACTCGCCGTCAACGTAGTCTTGTATTTGCCTTAGCAACTCCGTTGGAAGCAACACTCTACCATTTTTATAGCCCATCGCAGAACCTCCAAATAATAAATTATTTGAAAGGGCATAGACTATTCTGCGTCACGCGTCAGCCTATGCCGCACGCGCCACTCTACAATTAATCATATTATGCAAACACATATCCTCCTAATATCGATTTACAGATAATATCTGCATTTCTATAATAGCACCTGGCTTTGAGCTTTTCAATATTCATAGATTATTCTAATTACTTAATTCCTTGTTTTAGTTTTTCAACGATTCTTTCATCAACTGTCTTACTTTAGCTTCTTCACACTCGTAATCAATACTATCCCCTAATGTCATATACTTATTCCTCACTTCTGGCAGGGTTCTGACCTGCTCTATAGTTTTGTCGATTTCCTTAATTGCTTATTCTATGGCATTTTCTTTCTTCTGTTTAAAAACACATCATATAATCATAGCCAAATGAATCATAATTTGTAATCGTTATGACATACAAATCGAGCAATTATACAAGGTTCTCTTCCTCACTTTTTAGATGCCTGTCAGGGAATAATTACAAGTCATTTTTCACGGTTTAGTTTATATTTGTCTATCAATTATTTTTTGGGGGATATAAATAGCAATTCATCCAAATCATATCTTCTGCATTACTTCCTTCTAATTGAATGCCATACCAGACTTCTTGCGGTTTTTCAAACTGTGAATAATCTGGTATACACAAATATCCTAATACCGTATTTTCATAACTCAGTTCAGGGATAGATGATGCATGCCCTATTACTGTTTCAGGATCCATAATTAAATATATTTTATCATTATTTTTTAATTGATATGTTTCACCCGCTCCTATACCAACTACATACCCCTCCTCTTCGTTCCAAATCATAATATGCGGAGCTAACGGATCCAAAGTCAATATATAATTTCCTACTTCTGTAATTTCAGAAACCTCTATTATTGTTTCCGCATTTTTCATGTTTATTATGTCTTCACTTTCCATTTCTTTTACTTCAATTTCAGTCTCTTCCTTATTTTTTTCCTCTACATTATAATTTTGTACTTCTTCAACTACTTGTATACTTTCTTCTTCAGCAGACACATTTTCCGCTTTACTCCCACATCCGCAAAGAAAAACTAATATCAAGGTCATAATAATAATGCATTTTATAATTTCTATCTTCTCTTTTTTGCCTAATTTTTTACTCATAATTATTCCTCCTCAACATGCAAATACTACTATCAATATTTTTATACTACTTCTATTGTTATTATTTGTCAACTACTATTGTTATTTTACTACTATAACTATTGTATCTTATCCTAATTAAAAGCATTCTACTAATCGGAGGATTAGAATACATGGAAAAATCAACATTTGATAAACAAATTGGAAAGCGAATTCGCAGTCTTCGGGAATATCAACACTTAACCCGTGAAAAATTGGCTGAATATGCCGATACTTCCGTCCAATTTCTAGCTGACATTGAATGTGGCAGAAAGGGAATGACCACCTTTACTCTTTGCAAGCTTGCTGAAGCATTGCATGTATCTACAGATTATATTGTTTATGGATTGGAAAAAGAAAAAACAGACAATAAAATTTCCCTATTGCTTAATAGCTTAGATAACACACATCAAGAAATTGCAGAACGCATTCTCCAACTATATATTCAAGCAATTAATCAATAAAAAGAAGCACAGGCTTATGTCTGCACTTCCTTTTTGCTGTTTCAAAATTCATATATTATTTTAATCATTTCAACTTTCCGGCGATTCTTCCAACAACTTCTTCGCCTTATGATACTCCTCTTCCGTAACGCCGAGCCCCTCACACGCTGCCGGCAAATCCAGATGCAGATTTTTCATTGTATTGGTAATATGAAAAACCAACTGCCTTGCTTTAGCTTCTTCTGCCGCCTCTTCCGCCGCTTCTTTGCGCTCATAATAAATAATATCCCCTAATGTCATATATTCATTCCTCACTTCCGGCTGAATACGCACCTGTTCTACAATTTCATTAATTTCTTTGGTTGCTTCATCTACCGCATTTTCTTTCCTGCTGTTCTGAAAATAATTCAACATTGCCTTAATACTTTTATTTCCACCTTTATGACCACCCGTATAAAAGTAGATAAACTCCAAACCATCATCATAACTCAGTTCAGAAATTTCCATACATTGGTTTTTAATGCAATACATCATATAATCATAGCCAAATGGATCATAATTCGTAATCGTTATGACATACAAATCGGGCAGCTTTACAAAGTCCTCTTCTCCACTCTTTAGATGCCTTGCATCTATCTTTGCCTGATAAAAACGATTGTGTCTGGGCAGATGTACATTTCTTCGAAGGTTTGGCTCTAAATCATAAATGCTTACAGGCATCTTCAACTCATCTTCCGTTTCAAATTCCTGAATTTCCACATCCATCCGTATTCCACGATGTTTCGGTGTAAATGGTGGAATCATCCGTTGGGATACCACCTTTATTTTCCCGATTTTCCTTTGCAGCAAAACCGACAATACCGTCTTACAGAATATCTCCCCGATTTCCGGCGTTGTCACAATTGCATTCATAAGGAAATCATCCAGTACATTGAGTTCCTCCAGTGTTTTGTTCGTATAACTCATAAATCCTCCTTCCGGCGGAATCCATGGTTATACGTCTTCTCTTCGATTCCGCCAACATGTTTTTGATTTGTGAAAATGTTGGCGAGATGCCAAAGAATGATACCTGTCAGAGAATGACCGGCGAATCGATTTTCACGGTTTGTAACCTTTATTTGTCACAATTAAATTGTAAACGCACATAGACTATTTGTCAAGTATTTTATTTCGTTATTTCAAACACTTGTTTGTAGGTTATCTTATCCTCTATATTCCGATTTTCTCATATACCCTTTCCTTTTTCCTGTCGTATTCCTTTATCCGTATTTTTCCCGAAGTATTAAAAAAGAAGCCCGGAACCAACGTCCGGACTCCTTTTTTCTGGTATAAATATGTACCAGCCACAGCGGCAGTAAAACCACCCGCCATGAAATAGCGGGAGAAGGCCGAAGCCCTCCCCCTTGTAAGTAAAACAAAATTACCAAAACACCGTTTTTACTTTGCAGCTATTGCCGCTTTGATGCTCTCTGTCAGCTGAG
>CAZDRM010000088.1:0-8921 GCA_964507745.1 uncultured Lachnospiraceae bacterium | reverse complement strand
CAGTTAATGGCTAAGGAAGGAAAATACGCAACACTTCGTTTACCTTCCGGCGAAATGAGAATGGTGCCTATCGGATGCCGCGCAACAATCGGCGTTGTAGGCAACGGCGATCACAACCTTATCAAAATCGGTAAAGCAGGACGTAAACGCCATATGGGTATCCGCCCTACAGTTCGTGGTTCTGTTATGAACCCCAACGACCATCCGCACGGTGGTGGCGAAGGAAAGACCGGTATCGGCCGTCCCGGACCATGCACACCTTGGGGTAAACCTGCTCTCGGTCTTAAGACTCGTAAGAAAAAGAAACAATCCAACAAGTTAATCGTAAGACGTAGAGACGGCAGAGCTATTAAGTAGATAAGGAGGAATCACAATGGCAAGATCACTGAAAAAAGGACCGTTTGCAGATGCAAGCTTACTGAAAAAAGTAGATGCTATGAATGAAGCAGGACAGAAACAAGTTATCAAAACCTGGTCCCGTCGTTCCACAATATTCCCTTCCTTCGTAGGACACACCTTTGCTGTTCACGACGGAAGAAAACATGTACCCGTATATGTTACAGAGGATATGGTTGGTCACAAGTTAGGTGAATTCGTAGCAACCAGAACCTATAGAGGACATGGAAAAGACGAAAAGAAATCAAAAGTTAGATAATTTGAAAGGAGGTTTCATCCATGGCAAAAGGACATAGATCCCAGATTAAAAGGGAGAGAAACAGTAATAAAGACACAAGACCCAGCGCGAAGGTTTCTTATGCCAGAATTCCGGCGCAAAAGGCTTGTTTTGTATTAGATGCCATCAGAGGCAAGGATGTTGAAACTGCTTTGGGTATTTTAGCTTACAATCCCAGATATGCATCCAGTGTCATCAAAAAGTTATTAGAATCCGCAATTGCAAATGCGGAGAACAACAACCATATGAGCGCTGATAAGCTTTATATCGCAGAGTGCTACGCAAACCAGGGGCCTACCATGAAACGTGTTCAGCCAAGAGCACAGGGCAGGGCTTACAGAATCTTAAAAAGAACAAGTCACATCACAATCGTGCTTGATGAAAGATAGGAGGAAAAGTAATGGGACAGAAAGTTAATCCTCACGGCTTAAGAGTCGGCGTTATTAAAGATTGGGATTCCAGATGGTATGCTGATGGCGAGTTCGCTGATTACTTAGTAGAAGATTACAACATCAGACAGTACCTTAAGAAAAAATTATACAGTGCGGGCGTTTCCAAGATTGAAATCGAAAGAGCATCCGACAGAGTAAAGGTTATCCTCTATACAGCTAAACCGGGCGTTGTTATCGGAAAAGGCGGTGCAGAAATCGAGATAACCAAGAAAGAACTTTCCAAACTGACAGACAAGAAAGTTTTAGTAGATATCAAAGAAATTAAGAAACCCGACAGAGATGCACAGTTAGTTGCAGAGAATATTGCGGGACAGTTAGAGAACCGTGTATCCTTCAGACGTGCTATGAAGTCCTGCATGGGCAGAACCATGAAGAGCGGAGCCCTTGGTATCAAGGCAAGCGTCAGCGGACGTTTAGGCGGAGCTGATATGGCACGTACAGAGTTCTACAGCGAAGGAACCATTCCTCTTCAGACACTGAGAGCAGATATTGACTATGGATTCGCTGAGGCAGATACAACCTACGGCAAGGTAGGCGTAAAGGTTTGGATCTACAAAGGCGAAGTACTTCCTACTAAAGGAAATCAGGAAGGGAGCGATAAATAATGTTAATGCCTAAAAGAGTAAAACGTCGTAAACAGTTCCGCGGTTCCATGGCGGGAAAATGTACAAAGGGTAATACAATTACTTACGGCGAATATGGTATCGTGGCTTTGGAGCCATGTTGGATTAAATCTAATCAGATCGAAGCAGCCCGTGTTGCCATGACCCGTTACATCAAGCGTGGCGGACGCGTATGGATTAAGATTTTCCCGGATAAACCAGTAACTAACAAACCAGCAGAAACACGTATGGGTTCCGGTAAAGGTACTCTTGAATACTGGGTAGCAGTTGTTAAGCCAGGCCGCGTAATGTTTGAAATCGCCGGGGTACCGGAAGAGGTAGCCAGAGAAGCATTACGTCTTGCAACACATAAGCTTCCATGTAAATGTAAAATCGTTTCTAAAGCAGACTTGGAAGGCGGTGTATCAAATGAAAACTAATAAATATGTAGAAGATTTAAAGGCAAAATCAGCTGCAGAGTTAGCAGATGAGTTAGTAGCTGCTAAGAAAGAACTTTTCAATTTGAGATTCCAAAATGCAACCAATCAGTTAGATAATACCAGCAGAATTAAAGAGGTTCGTAAGAACATCGCCAGAATTCAGACGGTTATTACCCAGAAAACTAAAGTTGCAGAATAATTCTCGACAGGAAGGAGAATAGATCGTGGAAGAAAGAAATTTAAGAAAAACACGTACCGGTAGGGTCGTAAGTAATAAAATGCAGAAAACCATCGTTGTTGCTGTAGAAGATCATGTAAAACATCCTCTTTACAAAAAAATTGTGAAAAGAACTTACAAGTTAAAAGCTCACGATGAAAACAACGAATGTAACATCGGCGATACCGTAAAAGTAATGGAGACAAGACCTTTATCCAAGGATAAGAGATGGAGACTTGTTGAAATCGTAGAAAGAGCTAAATAAGCATTCAGGAAGGAGAATTGGCATGATTCAACAGGAAAGCAGACTGAAGGTTGCTGATAACACCGGTGCAAAAGAATTGCTTTGTATCCGTGTTATGGGTGGATCAACAAGAAGATATGCCGCTATTGGCGATATAATCGTTGCTACTGTTAAAGATGCAACACCAGGCGGCGTTGTAAAAAAAGGCGATGTAGTAAAAGCTGTAGTAGTCCGTACAGTAAAAGGCGCTCGTCGTAAAGACGGTTCCTATATCAGATTTGATGAAAATGCTGCTGTTATTATAAAAGAGGACAAAACTCCCAGAGGAACCCGTATTTTTGGACCGGTAGCAAGAGAGCTTCGTGACAAACAGTTCATGAAAATTGTATCCTTAGCTCCCGAAGTATTATAGGAGGTGCCGTATGTTAAAGATTAAGAAAGGCGATACCGTTAAGGTTATTGCCGGCAAAGATAAAGACAAAGAAGGCAAGGTTGTTTCCGTAGACCCTAAAAACGGCAGGGTTGTTGTAGAAGGAATCAATATGGTTACAAAGCATATGAAACCTTCGGCAGCCAACCAGAACGGCGGAAGAATTGAAAAAGAAGCACCCATTGACGCATCAAACGTAATGCTGGTTGTAAACGGAAAAGCTACAAGAGTCGGCTTTAAAGTAGAAGACGGCAAAAAGGTTCGTTTTGCAAAAGCAACGGGTGAGGTAATCGACAAATAGGAGAGGAGGTCTTAATCCGTGAGTAGACTGAAAGATTTATACAAAGACGAGATTGTTGACGCTATGGTCAAAAAGTTCGGATACAAAAATATCATGGAAGTACCAAAGCTTGAAAAAATCGTTATCAATATGGGCGTTGGCGAAGCAAAAGACAACGCAAAGGCTTTGGAATCTGCTGTGAAAGATTTAGAGACCATTGCTGGTCAGAAAGTTGTTACAACAAAGGCAAAGAAGAGTGTTGCCAACTTTAAATTAAGAGAAGGTCAGGCAATCGGCTGCAAAGTAACCCTGCGCGGCGAGAAAATGTATGAGTTTCTGGATCGTCTGGTTAACCTTGCACTGCCCCGTGTACGTGACTTCAGAGGTGTAAACCCCAACGCATTTGACGGCAGAGGCAATTATGCACTGGGTATTAAGGAACAGATTATCTTCCCTGAAATCGAGTACGATAAGGTTGATAAGGTAAGAGGTATGGATGTTATTTTCGTAACAACTGCCAAAACCGATGAAGAAGCCCGTGAGCTGTTGACATTATTCAATATGCCGTTTGCAAAATAGAAGGAGGTAAATTCGCATGGCTAAGAAAGCAATGAAGATTAAACAGCAGCGCCCTGCTAAGTTCTCCACAAGAGAATATACACGCTGCAGAATCTGTGGACGTCCACATGCATACTTAAGAAAATATGGTATTTGTAGAGTTTGCTTCCGTGAGTTAGCATACAAAGGACAAATTCCAGGCGTAAAGAAAGCCAGTTGGTAAGATATAGAAAAGGAGGCAACATACAATGGCAATGAGTGATCCAATTGCAGATATGCTTACAAGAATCCGTAATGCGAATACTGCAAAACATGATACAGTAGATGTACCTTCATCCAAGATGAAACTGGCTATCGCAGACATCTTAGTTGACGAAGGTTATATCAGAAAATATGACTTAATCGAAGATGGTAACTTCAAGACAATCCGTATTTCCTTAAAATACGGTGCAGATAAGAATGAAAAGATCATCTCCGGTATCAAGAGAATTTCCAAACCCGGTTTACGTGTGTATGCAGGCAAGGAAGATCTTCCTAAAGTATTAGGCGGACTCGGTATTGCAATCATTTCCACAAACCAGGGCGTTGTAACTGACAAGAAAGCAAGAGAACTTCAGGTAGGCGGAGAGGTTCTGGCGTTTGTATGGTAAGCCTAGAGCACTTGATGAGGTTTTTTCGAATCTAGTGCGAAGGCTGCTCGAAGGAACTTGGCGAGGTATTTCACGAGCCTAGTGAATCGAGCTTCCTTATGAACTCACTTGTAATTTATTCAAACAATATAGGAGGTACGGGCATGTCACGTATAGGAAGAATGCCAATCGCGGTTCCCGCAGGCGTAACTGTGGAAATTGCAGAAAATAACAAAGTGACTGTAAAAGGTCCCAAGGGTACTCTGGAAAGAGTATTACCCGCTGAGATGGAAATTAAAAAGGACGGCGAGCAGATCGTTGTTTCCAGACCTAATGATTTAAAGAAAATGAAATCCCTGCATGGTCTGACAAGAACACTGATCAACAACATGGTTGTTGGTGTTACCGAAGGCTACGAGAAGAAGCTGGAAGTAAACGGTGTAGGTTACAGGGCATCCAAACAGGGTAAGACATTAACACTGAACTTAGGTTACTCTCATCCGGTTGAAATGACGGATCCCGAAGGCATTGAGACTGTTTTAGACGGACAGAACATCATCATTGTCAAGGGCATTGATAAAGAAAAAGTTGGTCAGTTCGCAGCTGAAATCAGAGATAAGAGAAGACCTGAACCTTATAAGGGCAAGGGTATCAAATATGCTGATGAAGTTATCAGACGTAAAGTCGGTAAGACTGGTAAGAAATAGATAAGGAGAGTGTGAAAATGATTAATAAAGAATCAAGACAGAAAATTCGTGTAAAAAAGCACAACAGATTGCGCAATTCTTTAAGCGGAACACCTGAAAGACCGCGTCTGTCCGTGTTTAGAAGTAATAATCATATGTATGCTCAAATTATCGACGATACCGTTGGCAATACATTAGTTGCAGCTTCCACCCTTGAGAAGGATGTAAAAGCTGAATTAAAGAAAACCAATGACGTTGAAGCGGCAGCATATTTAGGAACTGTAATTGCGAAAAAAGCATTAGACAAAGGTATTAAAACTGTAGTCTTTGACAGAGGCGGCTTTATATACCAGGGTAAAATCGCAGCATTGGCAGAGGCAGCAAGAGAAGCTGGTCTGGAATTTTAGGAAGGGAGAAAAGACACATGAAACGTTCAATCATAGATACAAGTAATATGGAACTCACTGAAAAAGTTGTTTCCATTAAACGTGTAACAAAGGTTGTTAAAGGTGGCCGTAACATGCGTTTTACAGCATTGGTTGTTGTAGGCGACGGTAACGGACACGTTGGCGCTGGTCTTGGAAAAGCTACTGAAATTCCGGAAGCAATTCGTAAAGGAAAAGAAGATGCTACAAAGAGACTTGTAAGCGTTGCTTTAGATGAGAACAACAGTATTACACATGACATTTACGGAAAGTTCGGAAGCGCAAGCGTGCTTTTAAAGAGAGCTCCCGAAGGTACCGGTGTAATTGCCGGCGGTCCTGCCCGTAACGTGTGTGAGCTTGCAGGAATTAAAAATATCCGTACAAAATCTTTAGGTTCCAACAATAAGCAGAACGTAGTTCTTGCAACAATTGAAGGATTGAGCCAGTTAAAGACTCCTGAAGAAGTAGCTAAGAACCGCGGTAAAGCTGTAAGCGATATCATGGCTTAAGGAGGAAACGAAAAATGGCAAATAAGAAAAAGACAGTAAAAGTAACTTTAGTAAAATCTACTATCGGCGCTATTCCCAAGCATAAAGCAACAGTTGCCGCAATGGGTTTGAGAAAGTTAAACAAAACAGTAGAATTACCTGATAATGATGCAACCAGAGGCATGATCAACCAGGTGAAACATTTAGTGAAAGTTGAAGAAGCATAAATTAGCTTAAGGAGGTGCGATCATGGAATTATCAAATTTAAGACCTGCTGAAGGTTCTAAACACAGTGATAATTTTAGAAGAGGCCGTGGACACGGATCAGGTAACGGCAAAACCGCTGGTAAGGGTCACAAGGGACAGAAGGCACGTTCCGGAGCTCCCAGAATCGGCTTTGAAGGCGGACAGATGCCTTTATACAGAAGAATTCCCAAGAGGGGCTTCAAAAACAGAAATTCAAAAGAGATTATCAGCATTAATGTAGATGTGCTTGAGAGATTTGATAACGGAGCTACAGTTGATGTGGAAGCATTAGTAAATGCAGGCGTTATCAAAAAGACAGGCGATGGAGTTAAGATCCTTGGAAACGGAGAACTTACCAAGAAGCTTACAGTTAAGGTAGATGCTTTCAGCGCATCAGCCAAAGAAAAAATTGAAGCAGTTGGTGGAACAGTAGAGGTGATCTAATGTTAGAAACCCTAAAAAATGCATTTAAGGTTAAAGAAGTCAGAAATAAGCTTTTGTTTACCCTGGCAATGCTGGTTGTCATCCGTTTCGGGTGCCAGTTGCCTGTTCCCGGGGTAAACAGGGAGTTTTTCTCACAGTGGTTTGAACATCAGACCGGTGGGGCATTCGGCTTTGTTGACACATTTACGGGTGGTTCTTTTTCAAGAATGTCCGTATTTGCACTAAATATAACACCGTATATTACATCATCCATTATTATGCAGCTTCTTACCATTGCAATTCCGAAGCTGGAAGAAATGCAGAGAGATGGAGAGGATGGACGTAAGAAAATTGCGGCAATTACCCGTTACGTAACGGTAGGTCTTGCTTTAATCGAATCCTCGGCATTTGCCATCGGTTTCGGCAATCAGGGTCTGCTGGAAGGAGACATCGTAGCTCTTGATTACGTTGTTGTAATTGTTGCATTGACTGCCGGCAGCGCATTTTTAATGTGGGTTGGCGAAAGGATTACTGAAAACGGTGTCGGAAACGGTATCTCAATCGTACTGGTCATAAACATTATTTCCAGAATCCCGGCGGACTTTAAAGGTCTCTACGATCAGTTTGTAAAGGGTGCGGAGACAATCGCTCTGGGAGTTGTGGCAGCTGTAGTTATTATAGCTATTGTAATAGGAATGATTGTAATTGTCGTTATTTTGAATGACGGCGTGCGTACAATACCGGTTCAGTATGCAAAGAAGATTCAAGGCAGACGTGCTGTAGGCGGACAGAATTCAACCATTCCGTTGAAGGTTAATACAGCCGGAGTAATTCCGATTATCTTTGCCTCTTCTTTGATGGAGTTTCCTGTTATCATATGCCAGCTTTTGCAATATAACGGAACCGGCGTATGGGCGGAGATTCTGAAGGGACTCAGTTCCAATAACTGGTGTAAACCAAGCACACCCCAGTATTCTATCGGGCTTTTGGTATATGTGATTTTAGTTGTGTTCTTTGCATATTTCTACACATCCATTACCTTTAACCCTCTTGAGGTGTCAAATAATATTAAAAAGCAAGGTGGTTTTGTCCCGGGAATCAGACCCGGTAAGCCTACCACAGAATATTTAAATAAAATTCTTACCTATATTATTTTTATCGGAGCCTGCGGATTGATTATTGTAGCGGTTATTCCCTTCATTTTCAACGGCATTTTCGGAGCAAATGTTTCCTTTGGCGGAACCAGTCTGATCATTATCGTCAGCGTTATTCTGGAAACCGTAAAGCAGATAGAATCCTTATTGCTGGTAAGAAATTATAAAGGTTTTTTAAATGACTGATCATTAAGAAAGATGTAGATTCTGGGACAGGCGGATTCCGCTTTGTCCCATGAATTGCATATACGCTCGGAGGTTTGAAATGAAAATTATTATGTTAGGTGCTCCAGGAGCCGGAAAAGGAACCCAGGCAAAGATGATTGCCGACAAATACGGCGTTCCCCATATTTCTACAGGCGATATTTTCAGGGCAAATATTAAAAACGGTACAGAGCTTGGAATGGAAGCAAAAAAATATATGGACCAGGGCCTTTTGGTTCCCGATGAACTGACAGTAAAGATTTTACTGGACAGAGTTGCAAAGGATGACTGTGAAAAGGGCTATGTTTTAGACGGATTTCCAAGAACCATTCCCCAGGCTGAGGTTTTGGAGGAAGCTCTTAAAAATATCGGAGACAAAATTGATTTTGCCATTGATGTAGATGTGCCTGATGAGAACATTGTCAGGAGAATGAGCGGAAGAAGGGCATGCCTCTCCTGTGGAGCAACATATCATATTGAACACGTTCCGCCCAAAACGGAAGGAATTTGTGATAGATGCGGTAAAGAACTGGTGTTAAGAGATGATGATAAAGCGGAAACCGTAAAAAACCGCTTGAATGTTTATCATGAACAGACTCAGCCTTTAATTGAGTTTTATGAGAAAAAGGGCGTGCTTAAGAGCGTCGACGGTACTGTGGATATGCAGGACGTATTTGCAGCAATCGTAAGTATTTTAGGAGAGTAAGAATATGGCTGTTTCAATTAAATCTGCCAGGGAAATTGAATTGATGCGTACTTCCTGCCGCCTG
>CAZDRM010000087.1:0-9105 GCA_964507745.1 uncultured Lachnospiraceae bacterium | reverse complement strand
GAAAGGAATTTGAAAAAGATATTCCTGCCGTACTGGAAATCTTAAGACAGGGCAGCATTAAAGCTGAAGCAAAAGCCGCTGCTACCTTAAACCGGGTTAAACAGTCCATGCGTATCAATTATTTTGACGATCAGGATTATCTGGATGAACAGGCAAAGAAATTTGCAGAAAATTAAGTCAAATACCCCGCAGCAAAACTGTGGGGTATTTTCATACAAATTTACTTGAAGTTGAAAATATATGGATTTTTATTTTCTTAAAACAGTACCCCAAAGAATATCTCATTCGGGAGAATAAGGATTAATTTATGAAACAGATATTTTTAGTTGAAGACGATGAAAAAATTGCCAGAAACCTTGCGCTTTTACTTCATACCGAAGGGTTTACGGTTATCCATGCTTCTACCCAGAAAGAAGCTTCCGCTATGTGTGCAAAAAATCAATTTGATGTGGCTTTAGTGGATATTTCTCTTCCTGACGGAAACGGATTTGCCGTCTGCACACAAATCAAAGAAGCCCAGAATATTCCCGTTCTTTTTTTGACGGCATCCGGCGACGAAGCAAGCGTTGTTACAGGACTGAATCTGGGAGCAGATGATTATATTACCAAGCCTTTCCGTCCCCGGGAGCTGATTGCACGAATTAATGCCGCTCTAAGGAAATCCGGAACCGCTTTATCTGCTTTTGAAGTCTGTGGCCTTTCTGTAGATACCGCCAGCGGTATTGTAAAAAAAGAAGGCAGGGAAATTTTTCTTTCCGCTTTGGAATACCGCCTGCTTTTAGTGTTTATCAGCAATCCCAAAAGCATTATCACAAGGGACAGACTTTTAAACGAACTTTGGGACGCAGCAGGCGAATTTGTCAGCAACAATACTTTAACCGTATATATCAAGCGCTTACGGGAAAAAATTGAAGATGACCCTGCCAATCCGCAGATTATTTTAACGGTTCGCGGAACAGGGTATAGATTGGGAGGTAATTATGCTTCGGAATAAAGAAATTCGGGAATTTACCATTGTTTTTACCATCATAACTGTTACCTCTATGGGAGCGGGTATTGCCATCCATCCGGCTGCGGTCATGCTGGCGCTTATTTCTGCCGCTGCTTTTGGAGCGGCTTTTTTTGTATTCACAAACTCTCGCTATAAAAGCATTGCACGAATTTCGGAGCAAATCGATCTTATTCTCCACAATGCAGACAGAATTTACGTCAGTGAAGCGGAAGAAGGAGAACTTTCTATTTTGCAAAGCGAAATTACCAAAATGACCCTGCGTATCCGCCAGCAGAATAATTCCCTGAAAAGGGAGAAAGAGCATCTGGCAGAATCCCTCGCCGACGTTGCCCATCAGCTGCGCACCCCCCTCACATCAATGAACCTTATTTTATCTTTACTGGCAGATACTTCTGATGAAGACCAACGTCGGGATTTTTTACGGGAATCAGAGGAAATGCTCATGCAGATGGATTGGCTCATTACTTCTTTGTTAAAACTGTCCCGTCTGGATGCAGGCGTTATTGTTTTTAATCAGGAACAAATAGATGTAAAGAATTTGATCAGTACCTCCGTACATCCTTTTTTAATCTCTATGGACATACACAACATTACTCTGAAAACAAATGTCCCGGAAGAAGCAACCATTGTCGGCGACTCCAACTGGCTTTCAGAGGCAATTAAAAATATTCTTAAAAATTCTATAGAGAATGCCGGCGATAACGGACTGATTGAAATTACCTGCGAGGACACGCCTTTATTTACTGAAATTACCATTCATGATAACGGAAAGGGCTTTGAAAAGGAAGATCTGCCTCGTCTTTTTAACAGATTTTATCGGGGGAAAAATTCAAATGCCGCAGGCTACGGAATCGGTCTGGCGCTTTGTAAAACAATTATTATGAGACAAAACGGGATTATTGCCGCCAAAAATCATCCAAAAGGCGGTGCAATGTTTATGATTCGTTTTTCAAAGTGACAAATCTCTCACTTAAAAGTCACAACAATGTAAGATAAAAGTTCTATTCTATGAGTGAATTCAAAAATAGCTTTGGTAATTCAAAAAAGGAGGCTCATATTATGGAGTTTTTGAAAATTGAAAATTTATGTAAGGTATATGGCTCGGGCGAAAACCAGGTCATCGCTTTGGATAATATTTCTCTTACCATTGAAAAAGGAGAATTTACCGCCATTATCGGTTCATCCGGTTCAGGCAAATCAACTCTTTTACATGCCATTGCCGGTGTAGATACCCCTACCGGCGGCAAAATCTATTTAAACGGCCAGGATATTTATACCGGAAGCAATGAAAAGCTGGCTATTTTCCGCCGTCGTCAGGTCGGATTAATTTATCAGTTTCACAATCTTATTCCTACCCTGAATGTAGTAGAAAATATTACCCTTCCCATTCTTATGGACAAACGGCGGGTTAATGAAGAACGTCTCAATGACTTACTGGATCTGCTTGGACTCCAGGATCGGAAAACCCATCTTCCAAACCAACTCTCAGGAGGTCAGCAGCAACGCGTTGCCATCGGGCGGGCTTTAATGAATGCTCCAGCGGTTATGCTGGCAGATGAACCAACCGGCGCTTTGGACAGTCGCAACGGACAGGAAATCATAAGGCTTTTAAAAGAAAGCAACGAAAAATACGGACAGACCCTGCTTCTTGTTACCCACGACGAAAACATTGCCCTTCAGGCGGAGCGCATCATTACCATTGCGGACGGAAAAGTGGTGCGGGATGAGAGGCAGGTGGTACGATCATGAATATTTTTAATAAGGTTGCCCTTCAAGGCTTGAAAAAGAATCGTACACGAACACTTGTAACAATTATCGGCGTGGCATTATCCTCTGCCCTGATTACAGCTGTTGCCTGCTTTGCCGTTTCCCTTCAAAATTATATGGTAAACGGCGCTATTTCCAAATACGGTAACTGGCATGTGGAAATCCCGGATACAAATTCTTTCTTTATAGAAAGCCAGGCAAAAAACAGTTCCGTGACAGATATCCTTACCTTGCAAAATATCGGCTACAGTGTCTTGGAAGGCGGACAGAATCCCGATAAACCCTACCTTTTTATCAGTGGATGGGATGAAAAGGCTCTTAATACACTTCCTCTTTTACTCCTTTCCGGCCGGCTGCCGGAAAACGAAAACGAGATAGTAATACCCGCACATATTTCTTCAAACGGAGGTGTGCAAATCTCCATAGGCGACAAGCTTACCTTATCCGTAGGCAGCCGCATGAAAGGGAATGAAAAACTCTGCCAGCACGATCCTTATTCCTACGGAGAAGAAACACTGGATACAGATGAAGAAAAAACCTATACCGTTGTAGGCATCTGCCAGCGTCCCACAGTGGAAGAATTTTCTGCCCCCGGATATACCCTGATTACAAAAATAAATGCTGTTACAGACAATGACAGCCTTACTGCATTTATAACGTTAAAAAATCCTTATGGGCTTCTTTCTTATTTAAAGTCATCCGCCGATGGTGTTGATTATGTCTTAAATAACGAGGTCCTTAGATTTATGGGACTTTCAGGAGAGAAAACCTTGGTTATTCTTCTCTGTTCCATCGGGGTTATTTTAGTTTTTCTGGTTATGCTGGGCTCTGTATTTTTAATTTATAATTCCTTTAATATTTCTTTAAATGAGCGCACTCACCAGTTCGGAATCCTTATGTCCGTAGGCGCCACGGAAAAGCAGCTTAAGCATTCCGTATTGTTTGAAGGATTCTGCATCGGCGTTTTAGGCATACCCTTAGGTATTTTGACCGGTATTCCCGTTATCAGGATTATATTGGCTTTTGTAGAGAAAAACTTTAAAAATATTATGTACGAAGATGTTCCCCTGAATTTAAAAGTATCTGTTCCAGCCCTGATAGCCGCTGTTTTGATCAGTATGGTTACAATTCTGATCTCAGCTTACATTCCGGCAAAAAAAGCCGCCGGTATGTCTATTATGGAGTGTATCCGCCAGACCAATGAAATCAAGGTGGAAGCAAAAGCGGTAAAAACTTCAAAATTTACAGAATTGCTTTATGGCCTTGAAGGAATGCTGGCTTTAAAAAATTTTAAAAGAAATAAAAGACGGTACCGCAGCATTATTTTATCACTGATGTTGAGTGTCATATTGACTGTAGGAACCAGTTCTTTTGTAACTTATCTCAATCAGACGGCAGAAGCATCCTCCCAGGTAGTGGAAGAATATGATATTTCCTTTCATAGCCGTGATATCAGGGAAGAGGATTTCTTTCCCCTTTATGAAAATATGAAAAATGTTCCGGGTATTACCAAAAGCTCCTATCAGGCACTTTCCAGCTATTCCTGTACCTTAAATGTCAGTGAACTATCAGAACATTTTATGGAAGAATACGGAGAAGCCATCGGCTATGACCCTATAAAGGAAACCGTAGAAGTACAGCTGAATGTACAATTTGTCGAAAAGGACATATATCAGGATTTACTGAAAGAACAGGACCTCTCCTCGGAAAAATATTCCGGAAAAGGAGAGAATATGGTTATAGCAGGCATTTTACCACAAAAATGGTATGTTCAGGAAAGTCCTATGGAATTTACCATAAAATTCGAATCCGGTAGTGACTCAAAAACAGTTCTTGCAACCTTTATACAGGATTATCCGGACCTGCTGCCTGCGGATGTCAATGAATGGGCTGGCTACTCTCTCATGTTGATTGCCCCTTATGAAGTAAAGCCGCAGTTTGACGCATTAAATGCAGATATAAAGCCTGCAAAGCTGGGTATGACTTTTGAATCGGAAAATCCGGGGCAGTCTGTAACTGCCATGAAAAATATCATTGACGGCTCGGGTATTACTTCTTATTACAACTTATACAATGTTTATGGAATCCTTGAACAAAACCGCAATCTTATATTTATTGTAAATCTGTTTTCCATTGTTTTTATCGGAATGATTTCACTGATTGCAGTCGCCAACGTGTTTAACACAATTTCTACCAACATCCGGCTTCGAAGGCAGGAACTGGCCATGCTCCGTTCTGTGGGTATGTCCGACCGGGACTTTAATAAAATGATGCGTTTTGAATGCGTTCTTTACGGCTCACAAACCATGCTCTTCGGATTGCCCCTTTCCCTGCTTCTCTCTTACCTGATTTATCTGGGTATGAATTGGGGCACTATTGAAGGAAACACCATCTTTATACTTCCCTGGCGCAGTATGATTATCAGCGTTGTTGGTGTATTTTTAATCGTTTTCATTACCATGCTTTACACCACGGGAAAAATCAGAAAAGAAAATATTATTGACGCTTTAAGGGATGAAATGACTTGATTTTTATAATTTGAATTACAAAAATATTTACTCTACAGATAAATCAACACTCCTGCGGCAAGTAATCCCATTACCCGCGGGAGTGAATTGTCAGAAAGGAAGCTGGTGGCTATATGAAATCCTTATTTCGTTTTATAAGAAAAACCCTTATTCTGCTATCAACTCTTTTTTTGGCTGCTTTCTTGTTCATGGTTATTTTTTTCAGTATAAAAGGATACACCATGTACCAAAACGCAGTCAGGGAAACACCCATTACTGAAATTGTGGATACCGTTCGCAGACAGGAAAACTTTACCACATATGATGAACTGCCTTCCATCTATATTGATGCCGTTATCTCTGTGGAGGACAGGCGTTTTGAATCCCATTTTGGCATTGACCTCTTAGCAATCAGCAGAGCCGCATGGACTAATATAAAAGCTCGTTCCTTTAAGGAAGGGGGCAGCACCATTACACAACAAATTGCCAAAAACTTACTGTTTACACAGGAGAAACGCCTTGACCGAAAGTTTGCAGAGGTCTTTGCTGCCTTCGCCCTGGAAAAAGAATACAGCAAAGAAGAACTTTTTGAATTATATGTAAATACCATTTACTTCGGCAGCGGATATTACGGAATCTATGACGCGGCACAGGGCTATTTCGGAAAACTGCCATCTGAACTGACCGATTATGAAGCCGTTATGCTGGCAGGCATACCAAACGCTCCGTCCATTTATTCTTTAGATAATAATGTAGACCTTGCAAAAAAGAGACTTTCCGTGGTTTTGGAACGAATGATTGCCTGCGGCAAAATTACAAAAGAAGAGGCAGAGGATATTGAGGCGGAAGAATCTCATAGCAAATAAAAAATTCCCGACAAAAAACAGCATTTATTATCGGGAAAGCTATTCCCAAACATCATATACTAATAAGTAAAATGGATTAGGAGGACACATTAATGGAAAAACGTATTTTGGAGCATTATAAAAAAACCGGAGCATTTACTTATGCAGGATGCTATAAAGACTATTTCCGTTCCCTGCCGGACGACATTTCCGTCCTTGGCAGATTAATATGCAGTCAGGTAATACACCGGGTAACCTTGAAGGAAGGGAACACCAATGCTAACGAAACTCTTTTATATGGGGATATGAACCGATATCCCTGGTATCGGATGAGATGTGAAGACGATATTTTTTTAACAGCTCCGGCTCTTACTGCAGAATTGTTCCGGCTGGATGAACGAGGTTTTGTAAAAGACAGGAAGGTGGAACATAAGATTGTAGTAACATGCCGTTATGTATCTGTACTTATGAGTGCAATCTTAAAGGCCAAAGGAATTCCGGCAAGATGTCGTGCCGGATTTGCACCTTATTTTAAAAAGGGTATTAGTATGGACCATTGGATTAATCAATATTATAATGAAAAAGAAAAACGCTGGATTACTTTCGATGCAGATGGATTTTATGAAGAAGGCGGTATGCCTCTTTCCCAATACAATATACCCGCTGATAATTTTGATTGGACCGCCGGCGCTTATCTTGCAGTAAGAAATGGAAAAACCGACGGAAAACAATATTTATATGCCGACGGATTAGGAACCTGCTCCCTTCCCGCACTAATCCGGTACCTGATTTATGATTTTCATGCCCTTATGAATCATGAATTAACCTATAGCTTTTTACCCGCTTATCTGGAGGAAAGGCTTGATAAACTGACTGAAAAAGAATTGCAGGAGTTAGACCAATTGGCAGAATACATGTTAGAACCGGACAAATATTTTGACGAACTATGCACCATCTGGAAACAGGAAAGAAAATTCAGGATTTTAAACAGCCCCCTTGTAGGAGCTTATGACCACGGTGCAGAATTAGAACGCTGACAGACATTTATATATAAGGGGACTTTTTTATGGATTGGATTAAAGCTGTAAAGAATGCAATTGCATATATTGAAAATAATATTACCGAAAACCTGACAGTGGGCAAAATTGCTTCAAAAGTAAATATATCCCCTTTTTATTTTCAGAAGGGTTTTTCTATGCTGTGCGGTTATACTGTAAATGAATACATTCGCATGAGACGGTTATCACTGGCAGGCAGTGAATTGCTTACATCAGATATTAAGGTCATCGATCTGGCAGCAAAATACGGCTACGATTCTCCTGACAGCTTTACTAAAGCATTCACACGGTTTCATGGAAGCACGCCCACTGATGTGCGAAAAAATCATACGTCTCTTAAATCCTTTGCCCCTTTACACATTCAATTATCATTGGAAGGCGGTACCGTAATAGAATATCGTATTGAAAATAAATGCCCGTTTAAAGTTATGGGCATTTCAAAAATGTTTTCTTATGAATCGGCAAATACAGACATTCCCAAGTATTGGGATGAACTGGATATTCCGGGAAAAAAGGAGCCTGTAAGGGGAATGTATGGAATCTGCTTTGATGAGAAAATGACAGGAAATCAGTTCCGGTATGTAATCGCAGATGATTTTCTGGCAGAAACCGCTGCAAAAATGAATCTGGAGACATATGAGATTCCCGGTCACACATGGGCTGTTTTTCCCTGTCTTGGACCAATGCCCTTTGCATTACAAGAAGTCAATAAACAAATCTTTGCCCAATGGCTTCCGGCAAGCCGTTACGAGGTCAGTGAGGGCTATAATATTGAGTATTACAGCAATGCCGACGACTATGAGGAAGGAACCGGGGATCCCGCATATTATGCAGAAATCTGGATTCCCATAAAAGAAAAGCAATGAGCCTTCCTTTCTATTTTTCCAATTACCAATATAAAAATTTCCCTACAAGAAAATTTTTTCCATAAAATTACCCCGCTTCATCCGTATTACTATTATCAGAGAAAAATATACAGTAATCATAACGGAGGAAACAGATTATGAAAGGCAAAGAAAAATGTAAAGCATTAAAAGAAATCCGCAGACAGATTGCGGAAAAAAATGATATACCCTATGTGGTATCCCAATGTAAACATCAGGGAGACTGCCTGGGCACCTGTCCCAGATGTGAAGCAGAGTTACGGTATTTGGAAAGAGAGCTTGCCATCAGACAGGGCCTTGGAAAAGCTGCTGCCGTGGCCGGCATTTCCATGAGCGTATGCGCTTCCCTTACAGCATGTACCTCTGTAACCGAAGGCACTGCGCCGGCGGACGGTTCCGGCTATGAAGAGATTTCCGGCGATGTAGAGGTTTATGACCCTGACGATCTCCTGCCCCAGACTGATATAAAAGCTGCAGACCCGGAGAAAGAACCCCAAACTGATGCAAAAGAAACAGACCCTGAAGAGGAGATAGCAGGAAAAATAGAGAGAATCGATGAAACAGAGGGCATGGACGAAACAGATAACCCTGAAGAAACCGGAGAATGTATTGAGACAGAAGAGCCAGAAGTAACTACAGAAATTGCAGGAGATATTGATATCAGCATAGAAGATGTGAATGAGTTCCCTGAAAATTAATTATAAGGAAAGGCACCGGATATGGATACAAAAAACCCCACTCTCCCTGTTTTTGCCATAAAAAGACATCGGATGACAACCGACGGCACAGGCGTAAGCACTCTGGTAGGCGCTTACGGCTGTCCTTTGCAGTGCCGCTACTGTTTAAATCCCCATGCCTGGAATCCGGAAACTCTGAAAAAATGTACTCACATGTCTCCCGAAACCCTTTACGAAAAGGTAAAAATTGATACATTATATTTTTTGGCAACGGGAGGCGGCGTTACCTTCGGAGGAGGAGAATCCCTTTTACATGCCGATTTTATCCGGCAGTTCCGTGAAGTCTGCGGAACGG
>CAZDRM010000086.1:0-9111 GCA_964507745.1 uncultured Lachnospiraceae bacterium | reverse complement strand
TTGCATCCACTTCATCGGCACGGAATACTCTTCCCGGCGCAATCATACGGATGGGCAGCTTTCCCTTTTCCATTTCATGAACCTGTGTGGAGGATGTCTGGGTACGCAGCAAAATATCTCCGTTTACATAGAAAGTATCCTGCTCATCCTTTGCCGGATGGTCTTCAGGAATATTCAAAGCTTCAAAGTTGTAATAATCCCTTTCCACTTCAGGGCCTTCCACAACCTCATATCCCATACCCACAAAAATTCTTTCCACTTCTTCCAAAGCAATGGTATTGGGATGTCTGTGTCCTACATTATTTTTCTTTGCAGGAAGGGTAACGTCAATCACTTCTTTTTTCAGCTTAACCTCCCTTACCCTGCGCTCCATTTCGGTTTTTGCTTTTTCCAGTGCCGCCTCAATATCCGCCCGTGCTTCATTGACAAGCTGTCCCACCTTGGGACGGTCCTCCGGCGCAACATCCTTCATACTCTTTAAAATTCCTGTTAAAGCGCCTTTTTTGCCGAGCTGGTTTACACGCACATCATTCAGGTCTTCCAAAGACACGGCAGCTGAAATCTTTTCCAAGGCTTCCGCTTTAATCTGTTCCAGTTTTTCTTTCATATTTTTCTTTCTTCCTTTCTGATTATTTTTCATTTCTTAAAATCAGGCATTCTCTGCCCGGTAAAAGGGATATTCATGCATAAGAAAATCCCCTGCTAAAAGCAAGGGACGAATCTGATCCGCGGTACCACCCACATTCCCGTTAAAACGGGCTCTTCATTGCGCGTAACGTGCGTTTACGTCTTCGCTTACTACCGGCTCTCCCTGCAGTCAGGGAAAACCTCTTTGGGCAAAGCTGCTCCGGTGGGAAATTCGTCATTTTACGGGAACCGAAGGAAGCTTTCAGCCGGTGACTTCCTATCTCTATCGGTACATAAAACGCTACTGTACACCTTCTTAGCATTTCAATATCAAATATCTGAAATTTATTCTAACGATATAACATCTTTCTGTCAAGTTATTTTTATCTTTCAATCAATATGTCCGCCAGCTTTTTCTTACGTCTGCCGCGTGATGCTTCCTTTTTCTTCTTGTGCTTTTCACCGGCACGATCCAGCAGATATTCCGTGGCAGGTTCAAAAAACTTGCTGATCAACGCACCTAAAAACAACAGATAAAAAGCAAAGTAGAACCAGAGCATTAAAATAACCACCGTAGTCATATTGCCGTATACGCTGTTTCCCGTAAACCGACTGACGTAAATGGAAAAGACATAGGAAAACATACTCCATGCAATGCTTACAAAGGAAGCGCCTACAATCTGGGTTCTCCAATCCTGCTTACCGTTGGGAATCCAGGTAAACAATGCCGTAAAAAACAAGACCAGAACTGCCAAAACAATTAACAGTCTGAGGTTGGAAAACAAAGGGGAATATAAGCCGATTCCTCCAAACTTCTGCTCTATGACCGCCCCTATTGCGCTTCCGAAAACACCGATAATCAAGGATACTAAGATCATGATCAGTAAAATGACCGTATATATACTGGCCCTAATTCTCTGAATAAAGTAATTCTGCTGCTTTATCTGCCCCTGAATTGCATTTAAGCCCCGGATGACTGCCAGCATTCCCTTGCCTGCCGACCAGATGGTTGCAACAGCCGACAAAGAAATCACGGCAGGGGATTTGTCGTATACATCCGCCACGGTATTAATTGCCAGCGGTACAAGGCTGGTGGGCAGGATTTCCGCCATAATCTCCATTAAGTAAGCTTCTGTAACAGGCGTATAAGGCAGGATGGAGCAGATTAGCAAAAGCATGGGAATCAGTGACAAAAACATAAAAAACGCCGCACTTGCCGAATATGCACTGATATGACATTCATTACTTTCCGCCGCAAATTTCCTCACAATCAACACAATCTTTTTCATTATCTTTTTCTCCGCGTTCTATTTCTTTTCCTTCATTCTTGCTTTCAAAATTTTCTGCCTTCGGGTTTCATCGTTCCCGCAATTTATCACATTTCTGACTCACTTATATTTTGAAGCGTAACACCCTCATAAAAGAACTGCAGAATGTCTCCGCATGTCATTCCTTCAAGGGCCATGTATTTCGCCCCGTTCTGGCTCATACCGATGCCGTGGCCGTAGCCGCCTCCTGTTACGGTATATGCGGTAATGGCATTGGTTTCGCCATCCACCTGCACATCTATAACCCCAAAGGCGCTTGGAAGCAGGGATGAAACCGTGCTCTCCGATCCATTCTGACGAGTTAATGTTGTTTTTTCATTGGCAAGGACAGAACGGATTGCATGCTCTCCCACAACCTTCACATAGCCTTCCGCCCCTTCAATCAGCAGTTCATCCATAACGCCGCCGTTTCCTCTTTTCACAACTGCCATTCTGACTATCTTTGTAAATACCGGCGGCTTTCCTGATACAAAATTTCCGTTTTCATCGGGCACCAGAATGCTTTTTGCACTTGCCTCATATCTTTTTACCAGATTTTCATTCAGTCTGTCAATATTCAAATCTGTTTCATAGCGCCAGCGGTACCAGCCCTCTTCCGCTTCAAAGTCATTTGCATCCGTATTCATAATATAATTCCGGAACACCTCTTCATCCGTAATATTCCCCGCATCCGCTTCTCCTTTTGCGATGTGTTTGGAAATCAGATAGGAATAATTCTCTTCCCCGCTGCTGTGCCATGCGCCGATATCCGTTCCAAATCCGCAGGAGGTGGAATAATAATAGGTTTCCGCCAGATTTTCCCCGATCATTGCAATCTGTCCCTGAGTTTCCCTGATTGCGATGGTGGTGCTTTCACTTTCTTTAATATTGTTATACACCTGAAATGCCGCGCTGTCATCCACATGGGCGCCGTATTCCTTTAGGCCGGAATGTACCATTCTCTGATAAGCATAAGTCCTTGCAGACACCGCCTGTGCCTTCAGTGCCTCCATGGGATAGCTTGCCGGCATTTCGCTGGGCACTACCGAATAGAGGTATTCTTCCAAAAGCAGTTCGTTGATCAATAAAAGTCCCTCCGAAGCTTTGGAAATTTCAAAATTTCCTCTGTAGGAAGGCACCCCCTGGTCCCTTTCTATTGACATAACGGTTGTTCTGGCCAGATTGGTCTCCGGCCGTATATAAATGCGCCCCTGTACCAGCCGTTCATCATCAGCATTTACGGTAATCTCTTCTCCCGCCAGATGATGTTCCTCATTGACCAGAAAATCGGAATCACAGGTAAAGGTAATGCTTTCATGATATGCGGAGGCAAATCCCGTAGTCTTAACCACCACTCGGATAGAATCCATTTTCTCTTCTCTCGTTACAAGCCCCGCAACAATAACCCCTTCTTTGTCCAGAACAAAATCCGTAAAATCATAGCCGATTTTTAAATCTCCCTTTGTATAATATTCCTTTTGCCCGTAAAGCTTATACACCGCCAGATTGTCCCTGTAGGAGTAAAAGCCCATGCCCTCCAGCTCAATCTTATCATCGGAAACGCTCAGAAGCTTTCCGCTTACCCGCTCATCATAGGTGGATATATACGAAAGCTTTCCTTCCGCAAAATAAATATCCGCAATATCCTCAAAGGTATCATAGATGCTTCCGTCTTCCAATCGCACGCCCTCTGCACTTCTGTGTAAAGAAAGCTGGAAATCATCCATGGTTATCCACATATTTTCCGCCTGATTGGAGGAAATCCAACAGGTCTGCAGGTAAAATTCCGCATTTTCATCCACCGGCCTGTAATCCGAAAGGTCAAACAGCAGATATCCCTCCGTCTCCAGATAAATATGCTCTCTGTAAAAATCCTCTTTTTCTGTTTTCCGATAATGCAAAAGCCTGTTTGCGCTCCGGCACAGCTTTGTTTCCGTAATTCTGCCTTTATCGCCCTTTATTCCCAATAAAACGCTTTCAGGAGAAACCGGACTGTCATCCAGATTTTTTATCCATTCTCCGTTTCCAAGCAAAATTCCCTGCTCTTCATTCAAATCAAATTCCCCGTGTACGGCCTGCCACAGTTCTTTATAGCAGCTAAAAAACTCTTCCGCCAGCAAAAAGCTGCCTTCCCTCTTGTTATCCGGAAAAGCACCTTCGCTGATTTTCTCAATTTCTCCCTCATAAACAGGATATCTCTCTTTTAAAAGGGAAAACATGATCTGCGCTTCTCTCAGAGTCAGATAATGATTTTCCTCTTCCGCCCCTTCTAAAACATCATTCTGTGAAATGGTCCGAACCAGCTCCTGATCCATTTCTCCCGCAGCAATACCATTTAAATCACTGTACAAATATGTATAAAGCAGATAGGCATCCTCCCGGTTCATATAAACACCCTCCGGGTCCTTTGCAACTCTACCCTTTATAACACATACAATACCCGTTATGAAAAGCGCCAGTATTAAAATAACCAGCATCCATTTCCACACAGGATTTCTCCTGTTCCCAACAGGATTATTTCTATTTCCTACAGGATTTCTTCTGCTTCTCACAGGGTTCCTTCTATTCCTCACGGAACTTCTTCTATTTCCCATTAAATTCTCCATTCCGGCTGCACAAACATACCATAAAGGATCTGTCTGTTTTCACACGATTCTCCTCAATTCTTTCCCCGTCTTTTTGACAATGTCATTCTGTACGGTTATAAAATGAAAAACAGCCCGGATAGGACTGTTTTTCATTTGTATCCCAAAATGCCGGCTCCTGTCTTTTGACTCCTAGCCTAAGCCAGGTGGGTAACCGCAATTTTACTTCTGCCGTCCTCGTCACTTAATGGGAGGCTTGACATCCATAAAACAATGTAGGAATCCCGTTTAAAGTAAATGTAGGTTCAAAACAACAAGAGTTATCGAACATTTCAGGTAACATTATTATACGAAATATATCAATAAAATACAACCCGGTTTTATCTGTTTTCTCTGACAGTTTTTAGCACCAGTTTTCCCATATCAGCTAAAAGTTTTTTGGATTCGGGATCAATATTTTTGACCGATTCGATAATAATTTTCAAATTTTTTACAGTGATTTCACTCAGGGTTTTTGCATTTGATGCCTCCAATGCGTCAAACACAATGGAAACAAACTGTTCTCTTTGTTTTACTGTCAGTTTCTTCATACACCGCTCTATTGCAGTGTGTACAACCAGTGACTCTTTGGAGAGAGCCGCCTCTCTCAAAAAACGTTTCCCCATAACCTCCCACGAAAACGGGTCGTGCTGCATAATTCCTCTGTTAGTGCTTTTTATGACACATTCATTTGTTCCGTGATATAAAAGAGCGCCAATTATTGACTCATTCGGTAAACACCAATATGTTTTTTCATCTACAGACTGATAATCATCTAAAGATAAAAATTTTTCCAAAAAACCCGGACCGTCCATATTATAGATGCCTTCTATGCGTTTTTGGATTCTTTTTCCGCATCTGGCCCCACTGTAAACAGACAGATTGCCGCCTTTTGAATGCCCCATAAGGTAAATTCTGCCCTTTAACGCCAGGGCAGCGCGTTTCAAATACTTCAATGCCTCTTCCTGGGCAGGAATCACATCCATATAGGCAATATTAAAATCCTCTTTCCACCCCACTATGGTATCATCCGTCCCCCGGTAAACGGTATAGATTTCCCGCTTATCATTCTGAAAAGTCACGGCTGCAAACTGTTCTTCGCTCTGTTCGTCCACATGATTCACATAGCCGGACATACGAAGGGAGGCATATCTTCTGCATTTTGACATTTTTTCAAATAAAATCAACACCTCATCGGGAATAATCCTTCCCAGATTCCGGTATTTGGGATCATGAAGATGACTGTGGAATTCTTCAAAAGCATCTTTTAGTAAAATCTGCTCCGTCAGGGATTCCGATACGATTCTGTCCAGTTCCACATAACATACCATACTTAAAATTGCCGCATCCACTTCGCAAAACGGGTCCTGACTAAAAGTCAGATCCCCCCGCCAATCAATAAAATCCAAAATGTTCCCCATATCATCACCTATTCTTGTTCAAGCTGCTGCAATATTTCTCTTGCTTCATCTGCTATATAGGTTGTGCCGCCATTTTGTGCAACAAACGTAAGATGTTGTTTTGCACTCTCATATTTTTCCTCTTTCATATCAATAGCAGCCAGCATTCCATGGATTGTAACCTGGTTCAACATATTACATTTCCCGGCATTTAATAATTCCTGATAGAAATTACGTGCTTCTTCAAACTCTCCGGCATAAAATTTTTCCCTTGCTTCCATGTTTTTCATATACCGTTCATATATCAATTTATTCTTTTTTGAAGGTTTTTGTTTACTGAGCAGATTTTTCATTTTCTCTTTAACCTTTTGGTAATCATCCCACTGCTCTGTTACTGCATAATGATTCATATGCAAAGATAAATAAAGTAGTTCATACCCTATGTTCTTTTTATATCCCTTACATGTTTGCAGCAATTCAAAACTTTCCTGCTCACAGCCTCCAATAAAAGAAAGTGCCTGCACTCTTAACATTCTCCATATAACTTTTGCCTGTTCTACTTTAACCTTATTTTCAATTATGAAAATGATGTCTTTCATCTTTACGGCATCACAATCCCTATAAAGAACCCCCTGTAACATGGTTATGGGAATACGGCGAAATATAAAATAGTAACAGAAAAACATAACCAGCGCAAACAGGAATGCAAGATCACTTTCCCAGATCATTGAAACCCACAAAGCCCCAATAATAACTCCGCCCCAAATCAGCGCATTCAGTATCAAAATCCCATAATGCAGCCTTTCACATGTTTTTGCGTTATATTTATAATATATACTATGTTTATGGTTCATCCGTTTTCTCCTTTGCAAAATATACATAGTTTATATTTAAAATATTATACAGCGTTCCCATATTACAGTCAATTTGACCTTAGTCATAAAAAATCCATACGTAATCTTCTATTTTCATCTTACCACTTTGCACTTCCACTGTATATAATTTATAAGGCTTTCCGTCCACATATATTCTAATGCCATGTTTTTCTAATTCACCCGAATTTTTCCCTGTGATTTTATCATAATAACAGATTTCTACAAATCCATCCGGGATATCCATAGTATAGTAATAATCCGGCAATTCAAAGCCAAACAGTTTTTCACAGGAATCTAATCCTTCCACATTTGTTATATAAACCTTTTCTTTCTCATATTCAAATTTATCCGCCACCATCTCCAGTGCTTTCTGTGCCGAACATGGTAGTTCCTCCACTTCATAATGATACAGATACATACAGTAAGTATTCCATGCATGAGGCATTTCTTTTTCAGTATTCTCACTGGTTATTGTTCCTTCATTGATTTTCAGTTTATGCCACTGATGCAATTCATCAATACAAAGGATGTAGCTGCTTTCGATTCTATTTTCATAATTTGTTACCCAATATTCATATCCTGTTGAATCAATGTACCAATCCAATTCTGTTCTCATTACCAAATCCCATGTTTGATTTTCTAGTTTGTAAATGCGTGTTATCCTCCATAAATAATTGCTGCCACCCTCATACTGTATGATCAATTTCCCGTCCTGTAAAATAATGCCATTATAAGGATATCCCCCTTCTCCGCCGTTTGCCTCGTCCCGTATTTCCTTAGGCTCCAGGGGGTTCCGGTAGGAAGAACCGGTTCCCGGATATACATACAGCATCCTGTATTTTTTTGTATTATACAAATCCTCAATTATATAGGAAGCTACAATGCCCACATCATCGATTCCATCTCCCGTGGCATCTCCGACATAATAATCTTCTATTTCCAATAAATGTCCTTCTATTTCAATAGTAGTCACATCATAAATCTGCAATGCCTTTTCCACTTCATCATTCCATTCATCTATCCTTGTGCTCTCAGCTGCTGATACATCAAAGCTTGGTACAACTCCCACCAATAATCCCAGATTCTTTACAGGGTTATCGTTAACAGAAACTACTGCCAGATTTTTCATTCCAATCAAAGCACTGACATCGGTAATCTCATTGTCATCCAGCGACAAAGCGTTTAATTGCGTGAATTGTGTCAACAAACTGATATCCTCTACTTTATTGCCGGCTAAATTTAAATAGTGCAGGTTTTTCATGTCTTTCAAAAAAGAAATGTCCTCTATGCCGCAATACATCAATCCAAGATTCTCCATTTTTGTCAGAGAAGCAATGGCCTCTATATTTTTTGCCTTGCCACAATTTGCCAATGACAACTCCACCAGATTTGTCAATTCGCCAATAGGCTCTGCATCCTGAATAGGCGTATCATAAAGCGATAAATGAGTTAATTGCTTCATTTCCCTTAAAACAGAAATATCCCTGACATTTGCTTCCGGAATAAAAAACTGCTTCAGAGAATCCAGTTTTTTAACAAAAGAAATATCCTCTAAATAACAATCACGAATAAATAATTCTTCCAGTTTGTTTAATGTTCCGCCCGTACCTAATTCTTCGTAATCCAACACTTTTTCTTCCCTGCATTCCGTATCTACAAAGATATTTAACACCCTTAGATTTGTAAAATACCGCAAATCATCTGCAATACATGCCGGTTCATCCTCATTTTCAAAACTGATACTCAACTCCTCTATTTCTTCAAGCGTCTGCTGGCGGATTACCGCCGTTGATCCATGGTCCATTTGCTCCCTGACAGCAGCTTCTATATTCCCACATTCAAACCTTACTTCTCCATTATCCTTATCTGAACGGCCCGCTATTTCATTTTTCTGCCGGTCTTCTCTTGTACTTTCCTGCTCTTTTCCATAGGATTCATCCGGTTCCCCGCCCGTTGCTCTTTCCGTTCTTCCGCAGGCAGTCATTCCTGCAATCAAACCGACTAAACACAATGCTATGCAAATTCTCCTCATTCGTTTCTACTTCCTTTCATTTATAAAATTCCCGGCATTTTCTCAATTGCCTTATAACATTCTCTGCTCTTACAATGGGATTCTATCACAGCAATGCATCATTTTTGCATCAACAGACGCCTGCAAACCAAATTTTTTATAAACATAAAAAATAAGGCTGTGCATCGGAAATTAAACCAATGCACAGCCTCATATATTGCTATAGCATATTACGAACTATAAACAACTATTTAATACTAAATCTTA